>CAYVNX010000095.1:4522-10415 GCA_964453165.1 uncultured Candidatus Kuenenia sp.
CTTCGCCTCGCCCGCCTCGAAGGCGACCGGCTTCTCGGCGGTGATTGCAGCGACCAGCGGCCCTGCGACCCAGCCGGCTCCCTCGGCGGCCGATCCGCTCCCGGCGGCCAGCCCCGCCCCGGGCATCGCGATCTGGAAGACTGCCGGCTCGACCGCTGGCTCGGGCTCCGTCGGCACCACCTCCACACCCTCGATCTCGGGCACGTGCTCGCGGAGCGACTCCTCGACCGTGTCGCGGAGGGTGGCGGCCGACATCGAGCAGCCCTGGCAGCTGCCCGAGAGTTGCACGAAGGCCTTCGCATCGCGGACCTCGACGAGCGTCACGTCGCCGCCGTGCGACTGCATGTAGGGCCGCACCATCTCGATCACCCGCGCCACCCGTGTGGTGAGGTCGGCCCTCACGATCCCGTGCATCGAGAAGAGCGCGTGCACGTGCGGCTCATCCACGAGTTCGAAGAGGATCTCCTTGCCCCGCGGATCGGCCTTGAGTCGCTTCACGATCGTGGTCAGCCCACCCTTGTGAAAGGCCTCGATCGCCGTCTTGACCGCGAGCGCCTTGGCCCGCATCGCGGGCTCGATCGCCATGATCTCGGCCACGGCCCGATCGACGGCCTCGGCCAAGTGAGAGAGTTCCTCGGGAGAGTTCGGGGTTTCAGCGGTCGGGCTGTCGGCCTGGCTCATGGGAAAACGCCTCACACGGATTGGTAACCGGAGTGCTGTTCGAGGAGTTCCTCGGTCTTGGTGACCACGAGGTCGCCGAAGAGTCGCTTGGCCAGGCCGAGGAGCAGGGCTTCGACCGAGTCGGCCGGGGAGATCGGTCCCGGCCTCCGGCGGGCCAACGCTTCGAGCACGAAGCAGGCCCCGGCGACGTTGTCGAGGAGAAAGTCGGCGAAGATCGCCTCGACGAAGGGGCCGGCTTCGGCGGCCGGGGCTTCCCGGAGTCGGGCCAGGGCCGCATCGGGGCCGCGATACCGTTCCTCGAGCCGGGCGGCCAGCCGCTCGGCCGCCGTCTGGAGGAGGAAATCAAATTGCTGCCGCTGGTGGAGGTCCATGCGTTCAGCCTACCGTGGCCGGCCCGGGGTGGTCGGGGTGGCGGAGTTCGTCCTGGCGGGCCTCGATCTCGGCGAGCAGGTCGCGGGCGGCGGCGGCCTCGTCGTCGTGGCCATACCAGGAGAGCAGCTTCATGGCCTCGGCGAGCTTCTCGATCGCGGGCTTGAAGATGCCCAGATGGGCCAGGGCGTTGGCCTGGTTCAAAAGCACGCGGCTGTGGGCCACCGGATCGCGGGCCTTGGTGCGGACCTGCAGCACCTCCTCGTAGGCCTCGACGGCCTGAGCCAGATTTTCGGCCGGGTGCGACGAGGGGAGATACTGGAGCGAGCTGGCGAGATTCATCTGCACGCTCGCCCAGGTTTCGGGGTCCTGCTCGCGGTCGCAGACCCGCAAGGCCTCGCGGAACGACTGCACGGCGATCCCGGTCCGGAGCTGGTCGCTTGCCTCGCGGGTCGGCGTGGCGAGGTAGGCGAGGCCGAGGTTGTTCTGCAGATGACCGTAGGCCGCGGCGGCGGTCTCCGCCGTGAGTCCTTCGGCGATCGCCTGCTGGTAGCACTTGATCGCCTCGATCAGCAGCCGGCGGTCGCCGCTGCTGCCGCTCCGCTGCAGCGCGATTCCGAGCTTCATCCAGATCTCGGCCCGCAGCAGCGGCAGGCGGGTGCCGATGGTCAGGTCGAGCGCCCGACGAAGGAGTGAGGCGGGATCGTGAGCAGCCACCGCGGCGTCGGTCGCATCGGCCCCGGCGGTGACCGTGTCGGCGAGTTGCACGACCGCCAGCGCCTCGAGCAGAGGGCTCCGTCCCGCGGCGGCCGTCACGGCCGACTCCAGGGCCACCGCCGCCGCGGTGAGCTCGTCTCGCTCGATCCGGGCCGCCGCCACCGTGAGCAGCACAACCGCCCGCAACTCTCCGTCGAGCTCGGGGCAATCGGAAGCGTCGTCGACGAGGCCGTGGGCGAAGGCCGCTGCTCTGGCCAGGGCGGTGAGGGTCGGATCGGATGTCGCTTCGACGGCAGCGAGACCCGAGGCGGATGGTTCGAGCACGAACCGGTTGAACGCGGCGACGGGGTCTTCTCCTCCAACGCCGGTGATCGCGGCCGCGATCTCGCCCCGGGCCGCGGCGGCGAAGAACCGCCATTCGTCGGGCACCTCACAGCCGAAGTCGCCAGCCACGAGCTTGCGCAGAGCGGCAGCAGCCCGCGGGTCGTCGCTGGAAGGCAAAAGCAGGTGCGAGGCCGGAAAGGGAGCGAGCCCTACCGGCTGCGGGCGGAGCAGCGAAGCGAGGGCGGCGGTCATGGCTGGCTCTCCGCAGCCTGCGGGTTGGTCAGGCGAGCCAGCAGCAGAGCGGCCAGGCGGTCGACCGCGGCATCGACCGCCGGCGACAGCGGCTCACCGACCTCGAACCGCTCGCCCTCGATCAGGTAGGCCGTCACCTTGGCCGGATACTCGTCCTTGAGCAGCCAGCGGCCGAAGGCGATCGCATGGTCCCAGCGGAAGGCGTGGAGGTTGATCCCGGTGAGTGGCGGAAGTTCCGCGACCTCCTCGCCCGGCAGTTCGAACAGGCTGCCCGGCTCGCTCTCCGAGCGGCAGGCGTCGATGAGGATCACTTCGGGCACTCCCCGCATCTGAAAGGCCACGTCCATGCCGCCCGTGCCGCCGTCGGCACAGAGCACGCCCTGCGGCAGTCCCCGTTCCCAGAGGCGACGCACGAGGATAGGGCCGGCGGCGTCATCACCCCGGAGGATGTTGCCGCAGCCGATCACGAGCACCCGCGTGGCCGTCATCCCGTCTCGCCGATCCGAAACTTCGCCAGTTCCGTGCCGGTCTTGCCATCGTAGGCGTGCACCGTGCAGACGAGGCAGGAGTCGAACGATCGGGCGACGTGGCCCATCTCCACCGGGTCGGTCGGATCCTTGATCGGCGCGCCGACGAAGGCCTGCTCCATCGGGCCGTGGACGTCGTGGCCATCCTGCGGGCCGATGTTCCAGGCGGTGGGCGTGATCACCTGGTAGTTGGCGATCTTCCCCTCTTCAATCACAATCCAGTCGGAGAGCGACCCGCGGGCCGCCTCCGTCGAGCCGAAGCCCTTGCCCGAGGAGTGCTCGACGGGCTTCGTATAGAACTTGTCATGCAGGTCTATCGCGGCGAGCCACTTCTGGGCCAGCTGGTAATACTTGCAGGCCTCGTGCATCCGGGCCATCACGCGCACGAGGATGCTCGGGCCCACGGTCCGAATCGCATCCAGAAATAGCGGATCGTGATCCTGGTGTTTGCCGGCGCCGCCGCGGCCGGCGATCACCTGCCGGGCGAGCGGGCCGGCCTCGAGCGGCATCGGGCCCTTGCCCGGCACCTCATACCGCGGGCTCTTGGCCCAGGAATACTTGCCCTGCTTGTGACCCTCGGCCGGGTCGATCGGCTCGGTGCGGCCCTCCCAGGGATGGAGGTAGGTGTCGCCCTCGTAGAAGGAGTGGGCCGTGCTCTCGCGAACATGCAGGTGGTCGAAGTCGTGGTAGCCGGCTCCGTCGTAGACACCCGAGCGGTTGATCAGGGCGGCATTGCGGCCTTCGATCGTCGGCCGCTCATAGAGCTCCGGCTGGAAGTAGGTGCCGGTGGCGAGGTAGGCGCCGCAGCCGGCCCCATACTGGTCGAGGCCGGCGCGGAGGGCGAACCTGAGGAACAGGCCGCAGTCGCTGTTTCGCTGCGCGTCGTTCTCGTCGGCCCAGGCGAGGACGTCGTTCCAGGTCTTGTTTTCCATCCAGCGCTCGATCGAGCAGCCGAGCCACTCCTTCTCGAGCCACTCCCGCTTCCAGTAGTCGAGGATCGCCACGGAGCGGGTCACATCGGAGAGCGTCGGCCCGCACATCACGCCGCCGGGGATCATGAAGCTCGAATGGGGCCACTGGCCGCCGAAGATCGCGTAGACCTCGACCGGCTTGCCCGACAGCGTCACGCCCTTCTCGTAGCCGGTGCCGGTGAAGGGGGCAAACCGCCGGCAGACCTCGTCATACTCCGGCAGGTGGGCGTAGTTTTTGTGGGTGAGATCGATGGCGAAGAGGGCGTAGAACCAGCGCGGAATCGACTGGAGCGTCTCACAACTCTGGGCCAGGTTTCGCACGAGCGTGGCGTTTTGCGGCACGTGCGTCCGCCAGGCGGTATCGAGGGCGTAGGCCGCCTTGTAGAGGTGGCTGCCGCCGCAGATGCCGCAGATCCGGGGCGTGACGATCAGGCCGGCCTGCGGATCCTTGCCCTTGAGGATGATCTCGAAGCCGCGAAACATGCTGGCTTCGGTCCAGGCGTCGGTGACGACGCCGTCGGTGACCTCGATGCGAAGGTCGAGATCGCCCTCGACCCGGCCCAACGGGCTGATTCGCATCGGCTTCTTGGAGGATTCGGTGACGGTGGCCATGGGTGCTCCTTCGCGCGGGACGATGCTCTGGTCTCTGGTCAGACTGGAAATGACGTCAACTGGTAGCTCGGGGTTGCCCGTGCCGTGTCGGTCGGACGTTCGCTTCGGCCGTCCTGGCCTCCGCTCTCTCCATGCTGGCTACGCTTCGCCATCCCTGGCTTCGCTTGCCAGCAAGGCCGCCTCCACGGCTCGGGCAACCCCTCGCCGCAGAGTCGAACCACGCTCACACGACGAACATGTCTTCTTTGGTCCATTGGGGGGCGGCGAGTTTGGCGGCCGCCGCGTGGGCGAGGTACGTGAGTGTGCCGGTGCCCGTCTGGTGGTCTTTCGGAATCACGCCCGCGATCTTCTGGGTCTTGAAGACGGTGCCCGGCATCAGGTCGTAGAAGGGAAACTCGGGCTCGGTGCAGCCGGTGCAGGGCATGCCAGCCCGGGTCTTCGACGACTGGCGGTTCCAGAGAATCCGGTTGCAGGGCGAATGAGTCATCGGGCCGCGGCAGCCGAACTCGTAGAACAGGCAGCCGGTTCGCGTGCCCTGGCCGAATTCATGGGTGTGCTGCTTGTATTCGTAGAACTGCACTCGGGTGCAGCCGGTCTGGGTGAAGGTCTTGAAGAAGGTGGCCGGCCGCTGGAGATCGTCGAGGGCGATGTCTTTGGCCCGGCCGCTGGCGATCGCCACCAGGATCTGCGTCACCCAGTCGGGGTGGCAGGGGCAGCCCGGGATGTTGATCACAGGCAGGCCCCACTTGCTCTTGAAGTTGGGGCCGAGATAGCCCCCCTTGGTCTTCTTGAGATATTGAAGCCCGACCGAGTCGGAGGGATTCGGAGCGGTGGCGGGGATGCCGCCCCAGCAGGCGCAGTCACCGAGGGCCACGACGGCGTTGGCCACGCCGGCGAGTTCGGCCACCCAGTCTTTCATGGGGCGGTCGGCGAACATGTTCCAGCGGCCCGTGCCGTGCGGGGCCCGGATCACCGTGCCTTCGAACACGAAGATGTCGAGCGGCTTGCGGCCCGAGATGAGGTCGTCGAGCTTGGCCTTGACCTGGTCGCCGAGTTCCACGCCCAGCGACGGATGCCAGACGACGTCGATGCCGAAGTCGGTCACGAGGTCGCAGGCGCTCGGCTCCTCGGCGTTGAGGAACGACATCGTGTTGCCGCTGCAGGCCCCGCCCTGCAGCCAAAGAAGCGTGGCCATGACGTGTCTCCTGAGTGATCCCCGTTCCTGAGACGTCGCGATCTCATTCGCAGCCGTGTGCCGCAAGCCCCCTGCGGCAACCGTAGTCTACGCCCGGCCCGGCCGCCGAGGGAAGCGCGGGGCACGCTCTCTTCCTCATGCACCGGCTCGGGGGCGGCAAAAGTCGCGTCGCGGGCGAGGATACGCCCCAATTGCTCCGCGAGCGTTCGCCGACCCCCGAGCCTCCCTCTGGTGAGCCGCAGGAA
>CAYVNX010000096.1:0-2891 GCA_964453165.1 uncultured Candidatus Kuenenia sp.
GGTCGAGCGTGGTGTCGAGGGCCCGGAACACCGCCCCCATCCCCCCGCCGCCGACGAACTCGTCGAGCCGGTAGGGCCCGAGCATCGTCCCCTGGAGCAGCCTGCCGATCTCGGCGGTGGGCGCCCGGCCCGGGGCCGGGGCCGGCCGAGAGATGGAGGAACCGCCGCCGACCCCGCCGCCGGAGATCACGGTCGCATCGTCGGGCGGGGCAGCCGCAGAGCTTCGCGACCGCTCCGAGGTTGCCGAATCATCCGCTGGAATCATGAGATCGACCCTACCACCGGCTTTCCCCGCGGGTCAACGCGATCACGCGGGCTGCTGCCCGTGATCCTGCGCGACGACTGGCGGGCGCAACAACGACCCCGCCCCTCGCGATCGCGAGGGGCGGGGCGTTGTGAGGCTCGGTTCGATCCGCCGGTCGCTCAGGCAGCCAGAGCGGCCTTCACCTTGCGGCGGCGGCTCCACTCGTAGCCCGCCAGAGCGGAGATCGCAACACCACCCAGGACGAAGGTGCTCGGCTCGGGCACCGCGGCGACGCGGAAGCCGATCTGGGAGGTGCGGGCCGTGCTGTTCACGAAGGTCGAGGGCAGCGAGGCGATGTTGAAGGAGTTCAGGCTGGCGTTCGCCGTGTTCCAGCTGCCCGAAGTCGCAATCCACTGGGCGGAGTTGCCGGGATTCGAAGTCTCGGTCATCTCAGCCACGTTGCCCATCATCTCGTAGAGACCGTAGTGGCTCAGCGAGTTGGTGTACGAGCCGACGGCGAGGGGACCGGTCGTGCCGCCCGCCGGACCACCGTAGTTGGCCACGTTGCTGAGCGTCGTGTTGGAGACGTTGATTGCCGGCTTGGTCGCGTTGTTGGTGGCGTACAGCGTGTAGCTGGTGCTGGTCAGGCCACCATTGTTGAACCCGGCCTTCACCCATTCGTCGAGCGACGGCAGGACGAAGGTGGCCCCGGGGTTCCGGCTGGGAAGAGCCCCGCTCGTGTTGTTGTTGAGCGTGTAGGAGCCCGTCTCCAGCAGGGCCGGGTTGGACGACTGGCCGTTATGCAGCCAGTTGACGAACCGAGCCGCCGAGAACCAGTTGACGAAGTTCACCGGGGCGTTTGCGTATGCCACACCCATCGGATTGGTGCCCGGCTTGACCGAGTAGGTGAAGGAGCCAGACGTACCCGCCTGAACGATGCCGCCGTTGACGTCGGAGAACATCTGCGAGGCATAGATCCCGTTGGGATTGTTCTGACCGACGGAGTTGAGGAAGTCCACGTATTGCTGATTGGTGGTCTCGTACTTGGACATCTGGAACGAGTAGGGAACGGCGCCCAGCCCGTTGACGATGTACCCGGCGTTTCCGGGATTGCCGATCGTCGCCATGTCGATCGTCACGCCGAGCACGCTCGATGCCACGCTGGCCACGGCGAAGGCCACCGCACCGGCGAAGGCCCGAGTGTTGAGCATCCGGGCTCCCCGCCCGCTGCCCCAGGTCCACCGCTTGCTGCGGCGGCAGTGCATCCCGTTGACCCGTGTCGGGGCCCCGCCCTTCCGGCGGTATTCGGGGAATCGCTTCCGCGACTGCATCGGCTCGCGGTCGCGGGAGAAGTCGACCGCGTAGGTCGCCTCGAGATCGTCACGGTAGGTTTCCACAGCTGCGCTCATGACACTGCTCCTTTGCAAATGTGCCCCGAATCAGGGGCGGATATCGAACTCATCAACCGTTTCATTCCGCCGGCCAACGCGACCGGAACCGGATCTCGACTCTCGAACCACCGACCTGGTCGGAACGGCACGCGGCCCACGGCCGCGTCCGCTCCTAGACGAACTGGAAGACACCCCGTCGCTCGACGACCCGGCGGGCCTCGGCGAACAGGGACATGAGGGCGTCGCCGCCGGACACGCCGGGCAGATACACCCAGGCTCCGAGCTGGCGGGCCCACAACTCCTCGTCGACGCTCTCGCCCGAGCCGCACACCACGACGAGCGTGTTGGGCCGGCTGGCGAACTCCTCGGCGATCTCCACCGTGTCATTGACCCGCTCGCCGAGAGGGCGGGCGATGTCGGTGATCACGAGGTGGTAGTCACCCTCGACGAGCGACCGCAGCTCCGTGGAGTCGGCCGGCGTCTCGCACGCCGACCAGCCACCGAGCTCGGCCATCGTGTCGAGACGACGGCGAAGGCCCTCGTCACCCGACACGACCAGGCACTTGAGCAAACCGGGAAGCCGTCCCGCACGGGTCGCCGGCGCCTTCTCGGCGAGCGACCGCACTTCCTCGGACGTGATTCCCACAGCCACGACCATCATTGGTCACCTCCTCTTCGGCGGCCTCGCCGCCTGTCTCGAACCCTCGAACACCGAGCCCTTCGCATGCCGCCGACTCGTGAGCCGGCCGCCGCGATCGCTCGCGACAGGAAGGAAGAAATGCACGTGCCGTGCCAAAGGCCGACCGCGATTCGCAGATGCGGCGAAAGCGGCGGGAAACAAGCGAAAAAATCGCTGCGAGGTCGCTGGGCGAGCGGTTCGAGCCGATGGCCCGCGGCTCACCAATCTGCGTGGCCGGTCATCGCCCGAGGGAGCCCAGGCCGGCGCGAAAGGGCGATTTCTCCCGCGATTTTCCGGGGACTCACCGGCCTGATGAGCCGCTCATCGGATTGGGGAGCCGGGCCTCAACCCTGCGGCTGGGGGCCGGCGGGCCGCCGACGCTTGCCCGATTCGGCCAGTTCACCGGCGTCAACCGCCGTGATCCGGCGGGGCACGGCATGCGGCTCTACCCGCGTTGCACAAAACCTGCGGAGCGCAGCCTCGTCGAACGATGTGCTCGGCCTGACGACCACCTCGGCCACGGGCACCAAGCCGAGCACGGGATGCGGCTCGGGCTGACACACGGCATCCTCGACCG
>CAYVNX010000096.1:2901-10389 GCA_964453165.1 uncultured Candidatus Kuenenia sp.
GCGGGATGGGCGGCCAGCACCCGCTCGATCGCCTCCGGATTCACCAGCCGGCCGCCGCTCCGGAAGATGCGGTCGATGCGGCCCCGGAAGTGCAGCCGACCGGCGGCGTCGCGACTGAGCAGGTCGTTGCTGCGGAAGAACCCGTCCTCGTCGAGCCCCTCGTACCCACCCGTGACCGTGATGTAGCCCAGAAACATCCCGGGCCCCCGGAGCACGAGCCGCCCGCCCGTGTCGGCCGCGGTCGCCTCGACCGGATCGAGTCGCCAGTCGATGTGGTCATACGGCACGCCCACGCACCCATCGACGCCGCCTCCCTCCTCGAACGCGAGGTGCGAAATCCGTGGCCCGGCCTCCGTCATCCCGTAAAGAAACAGCCGCCGAGCCTCGGGGAAGGCCCGCCCCAGGCCGGCCGCCAGGTCGCTTCCCAGCGGCTCGCCGCCGGTGGTCACGACCCGGACCTCCGGAAACGGTTCGCCATTCCAGTAGGCCAAGAACAGGCGAAACAGTGATGGCGGACCCTGAACGACCGTGATCCGCTCACGGCGAATCGCGGCCTGAAGCTGGGTGAGGGGATCGCGGGGCCGGAACAGCCGGCAGGTCGCCCCGGCCCAGAGCGACGCCAGGCAGCCCCCCATCAACCCATACATGTAGCCCAGCGGCGTGTTGACGGCGACGCGGTCGCCCGGCCCGAGGCCGAGCGCGGCGGCGATCGTGGCGGCGTTGCGACAGACCGACTCGGCCGGCAGCGCGACGAGTTTCGGGATGCCCGTCGTGCCCGACGTGCAGATCACGAGGGCCTCGTCTCGGGCAGCGAGCGGCGGTGATGGCGGAGCGGGCCCGATCGGCTCGTCGGCCGGCGGGCCGGCGCGGACGGCGGCGGGAGCCAGCCAGCGGACGATCTCGTCCACCTGAGCCGCCGGCATCGAGTCGCGGAGCACGACCGCGGAGAACCCGCGTCGCCAGCAGGCCAGCACCTCGACGAGGAGGTCGAGTGGGTCGGGGGACTGGATCAAGGCTCGCCAGGGACGCGGACCGCCCGCCGCTGGGTACGACGCGGCCCGGGCCTCGACCGCGGCCAGCAGGTCGCGGGCGGTCATGGTGCCGCCCGGGTGCACGACCGCGACCGCCTCGGGACGGGCCGCGAGTCCTTCTTGCAGCTGCCGCCAGATCACGCTTGTGCACTCCTCGCGCGGGCGGCTGAAGCTTCCCACCGCCGGCGTCGGGGTATACTCCTGCGACCGTCCACGACGCCAGCGGGATCTCCGGCCTGAGCCGCCACCCCAAGCCTGCTGTGGCGGCTTACTACGCACCGAGCTGGCTACCGTGATGTCGCCCTCGAGCAGCCCGCCGCCGCCCCCGGGATTCGCCGGGTATTTGGCGGAGTTTCTGGCCGAGACGCTCGACACGGGCCCCGGCGAGCTGGCCGGGTCGCCCGCCATGGAATACTGGCCGACCGAAACCGCCCGGCTCGTGGCGGCCGCCGGACCGGGCTATTCGCGACGGCGGCGGGATCGGGAGACGAGGCTCGCGGCGGAGCTTGCCGCAGTCGCGCCACTCGTGACGGCCGAGTCCCTCCCAGCCTTCGCCACCGAGCGGCTCGACATCGCCGCCCCGCCCGACTTCACCAGCCTGGGCGACAGCGATCTGGGCTACGTGAAGATCAACCACGGGCTCTGGGAGCACATCTACTGGATGTTCGGAGTCGAAGACTTCGAGCGGATGCGGGCCTTGGACTTCTCCTGGCTGCCAGCGAGATACGTGGAGACCGGTTTTTTGGACGGTCTGGCGACGGCGATCGGACGGGTGACCAGACCGGAAGGGTCAACGCTCAGGTTTCAGGGCCTGCACTTCGGCGTGAGCCTGGCCAGCGGCACCCACGACCACCCTGAGGTGCTCCGGGGCTTCGCGGCACGCGCCCCGGAACAGAAGAAGATCGTGATGGGGGCGGCGATCGGCCTGACGGCCTGGTGGCAGATGCTCTTCCCGGGCCTCCGCCCGGCCTTCTCGGACGGCAGTTTCCCGAAGCGGGGGTTGGCGACGGGCACACTGCGAACGACGCTGGCCTGGGCGGCGACTCGGTCCGATCTGGTCTTGTTCGTCGTGCCACCACACCTGGCGGCCGTCCGCCTGGCCGACGTCTCGACCCCGCAGGAGACGGTGCTCGTGCCCCAGAAAACGATTCACGAGTCGTGGGCCGCGTGCCTCCACGCCACGGCCGGACAGATCCTCGGGAGGCTCGCGGCGCATGGCCGCGTGCTCGTGATCACGCAGTCGGCCGTGTTTTCGGCGCTGCTCGGCCTGGTTCTCGCCGACGCCAAGCGGCGGCTTTTGCCTGCGGCGAGCCGGCTGGCCTATTTCGATCTGGGGCAGGTGCTCGACGTCGCCACGCCCGAGGTCGGTGGCCACTGGGTCCGCACCCATGCGCAGGGCGACGCCAGCCTGTTTCGCACCGATCCCGCCTGACACGGCCCGCGCGGCAGCCTCGACCGCTCACCCGCCGCCGTCCGCCGCCAGCAGATGATCGACCAGACTGCGGGGCGTGGCCAGCGACTCGGCCGTGAGCGACTCGTCTCGCAGCCCGATCCCGGTGCGTCGCTCGAGCTCCAGCAGGATGTCGAGGCAGCCGATCGAGTCGATGCCCAGGCCCTCCGGCCCCAGCGGGGTGTCCTCGCCGACCTGGTCCACGGGGTTCGCGGCGTAGGCCACGACGACCTCCAGCACCGTGTCGGTCAGCGCTGAGCGATCCATGAAAAGCCTTTCTGGAGTGTCCTTGACTGCAGTATGCCGCGCCGCGGCCGACTCAGGCCGGGCCTACCTCCGGCGGATCGGCCACGCGGCGCAGAAACCGCAGGTTCTCCGGGCTGTCGAGCACGACCGGCTCGATCACCTGCCAGTAGCGGTCGAGCCAGGCCCGGCTCCAGGCATCGTCGGGCAGGCCGGGGTCGGGAGGCTCGAGCGGTCCGCACCGCACCCGCACCCGGTCGCCGTGCCACAGCGCCAACGTCGCGACCACCGGCACCTCGAGCCGCCTCGCCAGCGCCGGCAAGCCGAGCGAGAAGCTCCAGGTCATTCCCAGCCGCTCGATCGTCAGCGGCCGGTCGCCGGTGCCCAGATCGGCCGCGGCCAAAAGCACGCCGCCGCGCCGCAGGTGAGCCGCTGATTGAACGAGCCGCACCCCCCGCGACTCGGACTGGCGGGGATCGAGAAACACGCCCGGCCGGTCGGCCGGCAACCAGGCCGGCAGATCCCCGGCATTGGTCCAGACCAGGAGCGGGAGCGACCGCTCCAGGAGCCAGTGCATCAGAAATTTCGGCGGGCCCAGGTGGGCGGTGAGCATGATCACGCCGCGGCCGCCCTGCCGCGCCTGATCGAGGGCAGTGACGTCGGCAGCCTCGACCAGCTCGAGCGCGGTGGGCCGCTGCCGCGGATCGTCGAGTGCCCGACGCACGAGCCGGCCGGCCGCGACGCCCCACCCTGCTCGTTGGCACCAATCCCGCCCCCGCGCGATCTCGGGATGCTCGGCCGCCCAGCGGGCCAGCCGCGACTCGCCGCTTCCCAGGCCCGCGACCTCGCGGAGCAGCCTGAGTTTCTCGGGCAACGGCAACGGCAGGGCCTCGATCGAGGTCAGCGGATCAACCATGCAGATCGCTTCTCGGCGGGAACCGGGGCCGTCGGTCCCACGCCGGCACCTCACCCGCGGCGGTAGGATTATGCACCATTGAAACCCGCCTTACTTTACACCACTCATGCCGGCCCCCACGCTGTCGCTGCTCGTCGTGTTTTTTGAAATGGACCGCGAGGCCCCGCGAACGCTGCACACCCTCAGCCCGGCCTACCAGCGGGGCGTGACCGCGGCCGACTACGAGGTGATCGCGATCGATGCGGGCTCGAGTCGGCCGCTGGAGGCGGGCTTCGTTGCGAGCTTCGGCCCCAACTTCAGGCTTCTGCGGACCGCCGCGGCACCGTCGCCGGTGGCGGCCGTCAATGCCGCGGCCCGGACCGCCCGCGGCGAGGCGATCGCCCTGTGCATCGACGGGGCCCGGATGCTCTCGCCCGGGATCGTCCGGCTGATGCTGGCGGCCTTCCGGGCCTACGCCGATCCGGTGGTCGCGACGTTGGCCTGGCACCTGGGCAGCAAGCTTCAGAACGAGTCGGTGCTCGAAGGCTACGGCCAGGCGGCCGAGGATCGGCTGCTCGAGTCGGTGGCGTGGCGCCACGATGGCTACGAGCTGTTTCGCATCGCCTGCCCGGCCGCGTCATCTGCCGGCGGCTGGTTCCAGCCGATCGCCGAGAGCAACTGCCTCGCCGTCCGGCGGGCGGCCTGGGACCGGCTCGGCGGGCTCGACGAGCGGTTTCGCTCCCCGGGCGGTGGCTTCGTGAACCTCGACTTCTATCGCGAGGCCTGCGAGCGGCTCGGCCAACTCGTGATCCTGCTGGGCGAGGGAACGTTTCACCAGTTCCACGGCGGAGTCGCCACGAACGTGCCGCTGGCAGTACATCCAAGCCTGGGATTCCACGAGGAATATGTGGTCATCCGCGGCCGGGCGTTTCAGGTGCCCTCCAAGCCCGCCGACTATCTCGGCGGCCTCCCGCCGCAGGCGGCTCCATTCCTGCAGGCTTCGCTGCGGAGAGTTCACGATACGGAGAGCGGATCGTGAATCGAAGCGGATCCGCCGGCTCTCCGACCATGCCCGCCAGCGGCGGCCCGGCTCCACGGGCATTCTTGCTTTCGGGGGAGCCTCGGAGCGTGGGGCATGTCTACCGCGTCGAGCACGCCGTGGCGGCCCTGCGGGCTCACGGCTGGCAGGCCGACTGGATGCCGCTCGGCGACGAGCCGGATCTCGACCGCGTCGTTCAGGCTGACGTCGTCACCGTGTTTCGGGCCGCCTGGAGCCCCGCCCTGGCCGCCGTGCGGGATCGGTGCCGGCAGGCCGGCATCCCGCTCGCCTACGACATCGACGATCTCGTGTTCGATCCCGAGGTGGCCGCCGCCGGCTCCATCGCCCTGCTCGACGGTGCGACGGAGGCCGAACTCGTCTTCTGGCGGAATCGGATCGCGGGCTACCGGGCGGCCCTGGCGGCGGCCGATGCCGCGATCCTTTCGACCGAGCCGCTGGCCGCCGCGGCGCGAGCCGTCTGCCCGCGGACTTTCGTCCTGCCAAACGCCCTCGGCCCGGCCAAGGCCGGCGCGGCCGCGGCGGCCCGGGAGGCCGCAAAGCCATCGGAAGCCGACGGCCGGCCGCGGCTGCTCTTCGCCAGCGGCACGCCCACGCACCACCGCGACTTCGCCGTGGCTGCCGAGGCCATCGCTCGCCTGTTCCACCGCCGCCCCGAGCCGCTGCTGGTGATCCTTGGCTCCCTCGACGTGGCCCGTCATGCCGCGCTCGAGCCGTTTCGCGACCGCGTGGAGTGCCGGCCCCGAGTGCCCTTCGAGTCGCTGTTCACCGAGGTCGCCCGAGCCGACGTGAATCTCTGTCCGCTGGAACCCGGCAACCCGTTCTGCGAAGCCAAGAGCAGCGTCCGCTGGCTGGCCGCGGCGGCGGTGGGCGTTCCGAGCGTCGTCTCCCCGACCGGGCCGCTGCTGGACGCCGTGCGGGACGGTGCCACCGGCCTGGTGGCCGCCGATGCCGAGAGTTGGGAACGGGCCCTCGACAGGCTGGTCGGCGACCGGGAGTTTCGGGAGCGGCTCGGCGGGGCAGCCTACCGCGACGCCATGGCCGAGTTTGGGTTCGAGGGATGGAGCCGGGGCGCGGCCGCGGTCTACGCCAGCCTGGCTTCGGCCCGACCTCCCGTGAAGCGAGACGCCTCCCCCCCATCCGCTTGCTGACGATGAACACCACACCGCCCCGCGAAACCGCCGTCGATCCGCTCGCGACCGTGACGGGCTTCGTCTTGATCGTGGGCAACGCCCGGAGCGGCTCGTCGCTGTTGGGCGCCGTGCTCGACGCCCATCCCGCGGCGATCGTGGCGAATGAGACCGAGGGCTCGGTGAACCTGTGGCGCGACCTGGCGGGCCCGGAGATCCTGAGGCTGATCTACGACACGGCCGCCCGCAATGCGGCCGCCGGACGGCCGTCGGAAGGCTACCACTATCAGATCGGGCCGCCGCCCGGAGCGAAGACCGAGCTCCGGCTGGTGGGCGACAAGACCTGGAACCCTGCGCTCCTGATGCTTCATGGCAACCCGAGATTCCTGCCATCGCTGGAGGAGCGGCTGGGGATTCCGGTGCGGCTGGTGCACGCGATCCGCAACCCGTTCGACACGATCGCGACCATGCACCGCCGCAGCGGCGCGTCGCTCGAGGATCGGACGCGTTGGTACTTCATGCACTGCGATGCGGCGGCCGCCCTGCGGGCGCGGCTCCCGGCGGACCGGTTCCTCGACAGTCATCACGCCGACCTCCTGGCCGACCCAGCCGGCGAACTGCGACGGCTGTGCGGATTTCTCGGGCTCCCCGCCTGCGACGACCATCGTGCCGCCGTCACCAGGCTGCTCTACGACCGGCCCCGACGCACCGCCGACTCGGTGCCTTGGACCGCCGGCCAGATCGAGGACGTCTCGAGCCGCATGGCCGGGTTCGATTTTCTGCGCCGCTATCTCCCGGAGCCGCCGGAGCCGACGGCCGGGCGGCCGTGAAGTTGACAGTCCGGGAAACGGCGGGCTATTCCTGACGTTCACTTTGAGACGTCAGCCCCCCCATCGAACGCTTCGACCAGCCGCCCTGGCGGCCACCTGCCTCGTGATCGCGGCGGCGGCCACCGGCAGGGCAGCCGAGCCGATCCCAGCCGGCATGCCCAACCCGCCCGCCCGGCCGACCAAGGTGGAGTGCGCCATCCTGATCGTGGACGTGGTCAACATCGACGACGTCAACGAGAGTTTCGAGGCCGAGATCGCCGTGCTGGCCTCCTGGCGGGATCCGCGGCTGGCCTTCGACCCCGATGCCGAGGGCACCGACGTCAAGCTGTTTCAGGGATCCTTCCAGTTCAACGAGGTGTTCAAGGGCTGGTGGCCCCAGCTTCTGATCCTCAACGAGGTCGGCCGCGAGGAGCCGAAGGCGATCACGGTCACGGTCAGCCCCGACGGCACGGTGCGGTATCGCGAGCAGCGGAACGCCCTCCTCGAGACCCCGATGGAGCTCCACGATTTCCCCTTCGACACCCAGCGGCTCGAGGCCGCGATGATCCCCTTCGGAAGCACGACCGACGAGGTGGTGCTCGAGGTGGACGAGCGGTTCGCCGCCTCGACCGACGACCTCGTCCGCCGGGACCAAGACGTCAACGTCTCGGGCTGGGATCTCCAGCACCTCGAGATGGCGACCGACGAGACGTTCATTCTCGCGGGCGACGGCCAGACTCGCTTTTCCCGACTGCTGACCACGATCCAGTTGCAGCGGCGGAGCTTTCAGTATGTCTGGGAGATCCTCTTTCCCCTGGTCGTGCTCGTCTCGGTGGTGTGGTCGATCTTCTGGGTCGAGATCGACTCGCTCGC
>CAYVNX010000097.1:0-10361 GCA_964453165.1 uncultured Candidatus Kuenenia sp.
GTCACCGCGATCACGCCCTCGTTGTCGCCGAGTTCGGTCCAGGCGTCGGCACACCGCAGAAACAGCTGGCCGTCGGCCGGGGTGGTGAATGAGCCTTCCGCGGCCAAGGGAAACTCGGGCGTGAGCGAGTCGTCGTGGAAGATTGCGGCCATGAGCCGGCCGCGGCCGCCGGGGCCGCCGTCGCCCGTGACGGCCACGCCGGCGGCGGTCGTCTGCCAGGTGCCCTCGGTGGTGACGGTGTAGGCCCGGCCCTGTTCCACGCTCGCGCCGCTTGCCTGCCAGCCCGCGCGAGCCTTGACCCGCGTCCGCCGCTTGCCCTGGCCCGTGAGCGGGCGAAACCGCGCCTTCCAGGGCCAGGCCGTGAGGTCGGGGCGGGCCCCGTTGCCCAGCGTGGCCAGGAACTGGTCGTATTCGAACGAGAGCTCGCGGGCGACCGGACCATAGACGGATTCGAACGACACGCCCTGCCGGTCCTCCATCAACCCGATCGCCAACGGCACGAACCGGTCCGAGTAATTCGGATTGTTGGCGAGCAGGTGGCAGAGGGCCCACCGCCAGGCGTAGTCTCGCCAGTCGGCCGTCGGCGCCCTGCCCGGTGTGGCGATGTCGAGGAGATGCCGTTTGGGGGCTGCGTCTTGCAGGTAGCGGACCACCGGCTCCGGCAGCGCGACCGACGGGTCGTTCTCCCGCCAGTAGGTGCCGAGTTCGGCCAGGCCCTCCGCCAGCCAGCTCGGGCCGGTCGAGCCGAAGGTGAGATGGCAGAGGCCGTGCACGCACTCATGCTGCACGACGCCGGCGTCACCGCAGGCATAGAGCACCGCCCGGCGGCGCGGGCCGAGCGTGGTGCCCACGCAGACTCCCTCGCCACGGCGGATCTTCTCGATACCCATCGGGTCGTCGATCCGGGCGACCGGGAAGGTGGCGAGGTCCTTGACCACAAAACCTTCCACCACGCCCGTGATCCGCCGGCCGAGGAACCGCTCGAGATTCGCCGTCATTCGCTCGAGCCTGTCCCGCAGGTCGATCCACTCGCGGTCGGAAAGGTCCGTGAGAAAGGCGAAGTGAGCCGAGCGGACGAGCTGCGGCTCCCGCGGTGGCGGCTCGGCGGCCTCGCCCCGAGCCTGGCCCAGAGCCTGGCCCAGAGCGACGACGATCAGTGGAATCACGACCGCAAGGAACCGTGCGACCGTCGCCGTGGCTGATCGACCCTGGAGCATGGCTGATTTCCACCCGAGCTGCGGCCTCGGGTTCCGGGCCGCCCAAACTCCGGGTATTCTCCCATCTTTCGCCCGCAGGAACGAGCCTCCTGCAGGGGATTTCTCACCCGACGGCTCCCCAGCCAGCGACATCATGCGCACGATCGAGATCTACGACACCACGCTTCGTGACGGCAGCCAGGGGGAGGGGGTGAACTTCTCGCTCGAGGATAAACTCGCCATCACCCGCCGGCTCGACGAGGTGGGCGTGGACTACATCGAAGGGGGCTACCCGCTCTCGAATCCCAAGGACGCCCAGTTCTTCGAGCGGGTCCGCGGAGCCGGCCTGCGGCACTCGAAGGTCGTGGCCTTTGGAATGACCCGGCGACGAGGCATGGCCGCGGCAGATGACCCCGGCATGAAGGCCTTGCTCGCCGCCGAGACGCCGGTGGTGACGATCGTGGGCAAGACCTCGGCCTTTCACGTGGCCGAGGTGCTCGGCGTCTCCCGTGAGGAGAACCTCGCCATGATCGGCGACACGGTGGCCCACATGGCGGCCGCCGGCCGGGAGGTGTTCTACGACGCCGAGCACTTCTTCGATGGCTGGAAGCTCGACCCGGCGTACGCCGCCGAGACGCTCGTGGCGGCCGCGCGGGCGGGGGCGACCCGGATCGTGCTCTGCGACACCAACGGCGGCACCCTGCCCGACGAAGTGGCCGAACTCACCCGGGCGGCAGAGGCGGCGTTGGCTTCGGCGGGCGTGCCGACTGCCCTTGGCATTCATTGCCACAACGACTGCGACCTGGCCGTGGCCAACACGCTGGCGGGCGTGGCGGCCGGGGCGGTGCAGGTGCAGGGCACGATCAACGGGATCGGTGAGCGGTGCGGAAACGCCGACCTCGTGTCGGTGGTCGCCAACCTCGCCCTCAAGCTGAAGGGCTATGCCGTGCTGGGCGGCACGGGCACGGCACACCTCACCGAACTTTCCCGCTTCGTCTACGAGACTGCGAACATGTCGTATCGGCCGGGACAGCCCTTCGTGGGGGCGAGTGCCTTCGCCCACAAGGGCGGAATGCATGTCCATGCCGTCGCCAAGGCGGCCGAGTCGTACGAGCACATCCCGCCCGAGGCGGTCGGCAATTCGCGACGGGTATTGGTGAGCGAACTCTCGGGGCGTTCCAACATCGCGGCGCTCGTCACCCGGCCCGACGTGAAGAATGACCGGGCCTTGCTCGACAAGGTGCTCACCGAGGTCTGCCGGCTCGAGAACGAGGGCTGGCAATTCGAGGCGGCGGGAGCGTCGTTCGACCTCTTGGTGGACCGGGTGGCGGGCACGTTTCGGCCGCTCTTCACCCGCGATCGCTACAACATCGACGTCGAGAGTCGCGGCGAGGGCGACATCCGCACGCTCGCCACCGTCAAACTGCTCGTCTCCGGCGGCCCGCGGCACGAGGTGGCCGAGGGAGACGGGCCCGTCAATGCCCTCGATGCCGCACTCCGCAAAGCGATCGAGCCGGTCTATCCCGTGCTCGCCCGGATGCACCTGCTCGACTACAAGGTTCGGGTGATCAACGCTCAGGAGGGCACCGCCGCGAAGGTGCGGGTGTCGATCGAGAGCAGCGACGGCGAGCGAGCCTGGGGCACCGTGGGCGTGAGCGAAAACGTGATCGAGGCCTCGTGGCTCGCCTTGGCCGACTCGTTCCACTATTTCCTCGCCACCGTGCGCTAGTACGGATCCCGGATTCGGGAGCAACGGGCCGATGCCGGGCATTGGACGTGAGGCTCGGGGGCGGCGAACGGTCGCGGAGCAATCGGGGCGCATCCTCGCCCGCGACGCGACTTTTGCAGCGACCGAGGTGATGCAATGTCTCGGATGGATATGTTCGAGCCGGTTCGTCTCGCTCGATGCCCGCTCTGGCACTGCCATCGCGGGTATGCCAGACTCTCGGCCCCCGAAGGAGATGCCGCGATGATGAGCATGCGATGGTTGATCCCGATGTTGGCGGTGGCTGCGGTGCTCCCCTCCCCCGCCCCGGCTGATGAGGCGACGGATCTCACGCCGGCCGAACGCCAGGCCGGCTGGAAGCTGCTCTTTGACGGCAGGTCGGCCGACGCCTTCCGCGGCTATCGCAAAGATGGGCTCAGCGACGGCTGGCAGGTTCGCGACGGCGCGCTCGTGCGGGCGGCCAGGGGCGCGGGCGACATCATCACGAAGGATCGCTTCGGGGCCTTCGAGTTGCAGCTCGAATACCGGATCGACTCGGGGGGCAACAGCGGGCTGATGTTCCACGTCACTGAGGAGGAAGACTCGCCCTGGAAGACAGGGCCGGAGGTGCAGATCCTCGACAACGCGAAGGGAGCCGATCCGCAGAAGGCCGGCTGGCTCTATCAGCTCGTGCAGCCGCGGGTGCCCGGTTGGGTTCGACAGATGGAGACTGCGGCGGGCCTCGAGGTGCCTGAGGTCGTCGACGCCACCCGGCCCGCCGGCGAGTGGAACCACATCTACCTGCGGGTGTCACCGCAGGGGGGCGAGGTCTGCCTCAACGGCGAGCATTACTACTACTTCCGCAAGGGCAGCCGGGAGTGGGATCGGGCCGTGGCGGCAAGTAAGTTCGCCGCCTATCCGAGCTTCGGCAAGGCTGAAGAGGGACACATCTGTCTGCAGGATCACGGCGACGAGGTCGCCTACCGCCGGATCAAGATCCGTGAACTCCCGCCCGAGGGGCCGATTCCCTTTGAAGACGGCACGCTCGCGGTCGAGGCCGTTCCGGCCTTTCCCGACGCTTCCTGGGAGGGGCTGTCGTTTGAGTCGGAAGACGGCCGCCCGGTACCCCCGACCAGGCCGCTCGTTCTGACCCATGCCGGCGACGGCTCGGGCCGTCGGTTCGTGCTCGATCAGGCGGGCACGATCCATGTATTCGCCAGCGGCAGCCGCGACGGCACGCTGTTTCTCGACCTCCGCCCTGATACGACCGACTGGTGGCGATCCAACGAAGAGGGGCTCCTCGGCCTGGCTTTTCATCCGCGGTTCCGCGAGACCGGTGAATTCTTCGTCTACTACTCGGAGCCGGGTGACAAGCGGATCCAGCGGGTGTCGCGGTTTCGCGTGCGGGCCGACGATCCCGACAGGGCGGATCGGGCCAGCGAAGAAGTCTTGCTCGCGATCGAAGAGCCGTTTCCGAACCACAACGGCGGCTCGATCGTGTTCGGTACCGACGGCTATCTCTATATCGGGGTCGGCGATGGCGGCAGCCGCAACGACCCGCTCGACAACGGCCAGAACCTCGGCAGCTGGTTGGGGAAGGTGCTGCGGGTCGACGTCGATGCGGGAACGGGCGATCGTCCCTACGGCATCCCGGCCGACAATCCCTTCGTCGATCAGGCGGCGGCCAAGCCCGAGATCTTCGCCTTTGGGTTCCGCAACCCGTGGCAGCTTTCGTGTGACGCGGCCACCGGCCGAATCTGGGCCGCCGATGTCGGTCAAGACCTCTGGGAGGAAGTTGACATTGTGACCAAGGGGGGCAACTACGGCTGGAGGCGGCTCGAGGGCACGAAACCCTTCGGCCGGGAGCCTGCGGTGCCGGAAATGGTGCCGCCAGTCTGGGAGTACGACCATCAGATCGGCAAGTCGGTCACCGGCGGCTTCGTCTACCGGGGCACCGCGATTCCGGAACTCGTGGGCAGCTATCTCTATGGCGACTTCGTCACCGGTCGGCTCTGGGCCCTACGGCTCGACGACGCGACGGGTACGGTCACGAACCACGCGATTCCCTGGAGCGGCCTGCCGATCTTCGGCTTCGGCTGCGACGAAGCTGGCGAAGCCTATGTGCTGACGAGTTCGCCGGCCGGGCAGGGCGTGTTTCGGCTCGTGCCTCGCCCGCAGTCAGCGGCCCGCTGAGCGGATCGCATCGGCCTGCTCCCGAGGTCGGTTTTTCGTTAGGCTTGGCGACCCACACAGGAGCCGCCATGACCAGTACGCCGGAACTCGCCAAGCAGTATGACCACCGGGCCGCCCAGGCCCGCTGCCGCGCCCTTTGGGACGCCGCCCGGGCCTGGCATGCCGAGCCCGAGGCCGGACGGAAGACCTTTTCGATCGTCATTCCCCCACCGAACGTGACCGGCGCCCTCCACCTCGGCCATGCGCTCAACAACACGCTTCAAGACATTCTCGTGCGGTCGAAGCGAATGCAGGGCTACCTCACGCTCTGGATGCCAGGCACCGACCATGCGGGCATCGCCACCCAGGCCGTCGTCGAGCGGCGGCTCTTGGAGGAAGAGAAGCTTTCCCGGCATGACCTCGGCCGAGATGCGCTCGTCGAGCGGATCTGGGCCTGGAAGGAGCAGTACGAGAAGCGAATCCTTGGCCAGCTTCGCGACCTCGGGGCCAGTTGCGATTGGGACCGGGTGCGGTTCACGCTCGACGACCAGTGTGCTCGAGCGGTGCGGGAGGCCTTCTTCCGGCTCTTCGAGCGGGGGCTCGTGCGGCGGGGCAAGCGGCTGGTGAACTGGGACACCTTCCTCCAGACCGCCGTCAGCGACGACGAGGTCTTCCACGAGGAGGTCAAGGGCCACTTCTGGCACATCCGCTACGACGTGATCGATCCGCTGCCGGGTGAGCCCGAGAGTGTGACGGTGGCCACGACCCGGCCCGAGACACTGCTTGGCGACACCGCGGTGGCCGTCCACCCCGATCCGATGGCCGCGCTCGCCGCCGTCGAAACTGAACTGCGGGCGAAGCGGGCCGCCGTGAGCGTTAAGGAGCAGGCTGAGGTCGATGCCGCGCTCGAGGATCTCACCGCCCGCCGGCAGGACCTTCTGCCGCTGCTCGAGACTCTGGCTGGGATGGCCCGGGCCGGTCGGCAGGTGCGGCTGCCGCTCCTGGGACGGGCGATTCCGCTGGTGGCCGACGAGTGGGCGAAGCCGGAGATGGGGAGCGGCTGCGTCAAGATTACCCCGGCCCACGATCCCAACGACTACGACGTCGGCCGGCGGCAGACGCTGCCGATGATCAACATTCTCAATCCCGACGGCACGCTCAACCCCGAGGCCGGGCCCTACGCCGGGCTCACGATCCGCAAGGCCCGGGAGAAGGTGGTCGCCGATCTCGAGGCCGCCGGGCAGCTCGTGCAGGTGGAAGATCGGGTGATCGACCTCGCCCACTCGGACCGCTCGAAGACGCCGATCGAACCCTACCTCGCCGATCAGTGGTTCATCCGCATGGATGAGTTGGCCCAACCGGCGATCGACGCCGTGGCGGATGGCCGGATCAGAATCGTGCCGGAACGCTATGCCAGGGGCTATCTCGATTGGCTCTCCGAGAAGCGGGATTGGCCTGTCAGCCGGCAGCTCTGGTGGGGCCATCGGATTCCGATCTGGCATGTCTCGGGCGTGGCCGAGAGCGATCTGGCCGCGGCCTTCGCGGGCCGCGACACGGTGGCCTGGCGGAGCGACGAGGCCGGCGGCTGGTTCGTGTGTTCGTCCGACGAGTCGTTAGGCGTCGAGGCCGTGGCCGGGCAGCCGCTGCTTCGCGACCCCGACGTGCTCGACACCTGGTTCTCCTCGGCCCTCTGGCCGCATTCCACGCTCGGCTGGCCCGCCGCCACGCCGGAACTGGCCTGCTTCTATCCCACGAGCACGCTCGTCACCAGCCGCGACATCCTCACGCTCTGGGTGGCACGGATGGTGATCCTCGGCGTGTTCGACACGGGAGAGATTCCCTTCCATGAGGTCTCGATCCACCCCAAGATTCTCGACCGCTACGGCGAGACGATGAGCAAGAGCAAGGGCAACGGCGTCGATCCGGTCGACGTGATCGAGTCGCTCGGGGCCGACGCGCTCCGGTTCGCCCTGGCCGGCATGGCCACCGAGACGCAGGACGTGCGGATGCCGGTGGAGTTTCAGTGCCCCGCCTGCGGCCATCTGCTCGAGCAGACCGTGCAGAACCGCACCAAGCCCCGGCTCGACTGTCCGAAGTGCGGCAAGCCCTTCCGGACCCAGTGGGCCACGAGTGCGGCCGACCTTGCTCTGCCCCGCGGGCCGGCGGTGAGCGAGAAATTCGAAGCCGGCCGCAACTTCTCCAACAAGCTCTGGAACGCAACCCGGTTCGTACTGATGAATCTGGAGGGCTTCACGGCCACGCGGCTCGATGCGGCCGCGGTGCTGGCCGACGCCCCGCTCGAGGACCGCTGGCTGGCCAGCCGGTTGGCGAGCGTGTCTCGCGAGGCCACGCGGGCGATCGCCGAATTTCGCTATGCGGAATTCGCCCGCCTGCTCTACGGCTTCGCCTGGGACGAGTTCTGCAGCGCCTACCTCGAACTCTGCAAGGCCCGGCTGGCCGACCCTGCGCATCGGGACCGGGCTCGCGGGATGCTCCTGCTCGGCCTCGACACGATCCTCCGCCTCCTCCACCCGATCATGCCCTTCGTGACGGAGGAGATATGGCAGCAGCTGCGGGATGCGGCGGGCGGCCGCGGGATGCCCTGGGATGCGAGCGACCTGCCGGAGACGATCATGCTGGCATCCTGGCCGGAGCCCCCCGCGGCCTGGGCCGACCCGCGGACGGAAGAACAATTTGGCACCTTCCTCGGCGTCGTCGGGGCGATCCGCGAGATCCGAGCCCGGCAAAACGTGCCGCCAAAGACGAGGGTGCCGGCCACGATTCGGACCGACCGGGAGACCGCCGATCTCCTTGGGCCGATGCTGCCCGCCATCCAGGCCATGGCCGGCGTCGATCTGAGCGCCGTCGGCCCGGAGGCGGCGGGAGCCGCGGGCGACTCCACGGCCTCGGTGCGGGGCTGCGATCTGTTCGTGGATCTGGCCGATCTCGTCGATGTCGACGCGGAGATCGCCCGGCTGGAGAGGGAACTGGCCAAGACCGCCGGGTTTATCGAAGCCAAGCAGCGGAAACTCGCCGACGAAAAGTTTGCGGCCCGGGCACCGGAGGCGGTGGTGGCCAAGGAACGGGCCCAACTGGCCGAACTCGAGGTCCGACTCGCCACGGATGCGGCGGCGCTCGAAAACCTGAGGACCCGGAAGGGCGGCCCCGGCTGAGCAGCCCGCCTGCCGTCGGGTAGACTCTGGACAGTCACGCAGCCGGACGGGCGCGGTGGCTGTCCCGGTGAAGGAGTGTTTGCCATGAGCGTCCAGATGGAGCTCTCTCGGATCATCATCAGTGAGATCGACGATCAGCAGATGGTCTATCTCAAGGAGGTCGATGGTGACCGAGCGTTTCCGATCATGATCGGTCTGTTCGAGGCCACGAGCATCGACCGCCGCGTCAAGCACCATCAGTCGCCCCGGCCCCTCACTCACGACCTGCTGGTGGCGGCGGTGGAACTCATGGGGGGCGACTTTCAGGACGTGGTGATTTCCGAACTCAAGGAGCACACCTACTACGCGGTGATTCGCGTGCTCAAGGACGGCGAGGTGGTGGAGTTCGACGCGCGGCCATCCGACGCCATTGCGATCGCGGTCACATGCGAGCCCAACCTACCGATCTACGTGTCCGAGGACGTGATCGAAAGCGTGCTCGGGTGAGTCTCCAGCCGATGCATCTGCCCGGCATGATCGGCCTCGTCCTCGGACTGGCCATCATTGCCGCGGGGGCAGGTTTCGCCGCTCCGCCCAACATCGTCGTGATCATGGCCGACGACCTCGGCTACGGTGACGTCTCCTGCAACGGGGCCAAGGCGATCACCACGCCTGCAATCGACGCCTTGGCGGGGCGGGGCCTGCGGTTCACGAATGGCTACTGCTCCGCCTCGACCTGCACGCCCACACGGTATTCGCTCCTGACGGGCACCTACGCCTTCCGCCACAAGGGTACCGGGATCGCGCCACCGAACTCGCCTGCCATCATCCCGGCGGATACCACCACCGTCGCCTCGCTGCTGCACGACGCCGGTCATGCCACGGCCGTCATCGGGAAGTGGCATTTGGGCCTCGGCGGGCCCACCGGCCCGGACTGGAACGGCGACCTGCGGCCGGGCCCGCTCGAGATCGGCTTCGACCACTGCTTTCTGCTTCCCACCACGAACGATCGGGTGCCACAGGTCTTCGTGCGGGACCACCGCGTGCCGAACCTCGACCCCGCCGATCCGCTCTGGGTAGGCGACACGAAGCCCTCCTCGGATCATCCAACCGGCATCACGGCCCGCGACACCCTGACGATGGACTGGTCGGACGGCCACAACCAGACGATTCACAATGGCGTCAGTCGGATCGGGTTCTACACCGGTGGTCAGGCCGCCCGATTTCGCGACGAGGATCTCGCCGACGCCTGGGTGGAGGAGAGCAAGGCCTTCATCGCGGAGAGCCAGGCCGCCGGCCGGCCGTTCTTCCTGTTCGTCGCCGCGCACGAGTGCCATGTGCCCCGGGTGGTGAGCGAGCGATTTCAAGGGAAGTCGGCGCTCGGACCGCGGGGCGACGCGATCCTGGAACTCGACTGGTGTGTGGGCGAACTCGTGCAGACGCTTGCCGACGCAGGCCTCGCGGACAACACGCTTGTCGTGTTCTGCAGCGACAATGGCCCCGTCCTCGACGACGGGTATCGTGACGACGCCATCGAGAGGAACGGCTCCCACCGCGCCGCGGGCCCCTTCCTGGGCGGCAAGTACAGCGTGTACGAAGGGGGCACCCGCACGCCCTTCATCACCTGCTGGCCCGGCCGGATTGCCCCCGGCACGTCGGCCGAGATCGTCTGCACGATCGACCTCGCGGCGAGTCTCGCGGCTCTGGTCGGCCGGCCGCTGCCGGACGACGCCTGCCTCGACAGCTTCGACCTGCTGCCCGCGCTCCTGGGCGAGCCCGGGGCGAAGGGCCGCCCGCACCTGATCCAGCAGGATAACGGCGCGAGCGGCAGTTACGGGTTTCGCGAGGGCCGCTGGAAGCTCGTGCGGCACGACAAGGAGTTCTCCCGAAACCGTGTGGTCGAGCGACCCCTCGCCAACACGAAGGTGCCGCGGTACCAACTCTTCGATCTCGATCAGGATCCTGGGGAGCAACGGGACCTGCGGGCCGAGCACCCGGCGGTCGCGGCAGGGATGATCGAGCGGCTCGAGCAGGCGATCGCCGCCGGCCGCACCCGGCCGGTCGGCCCGACGCCGTAACGCGGCCCGCGCCCGCGCCGCCACTTTTGCCGTCCGCGGAATAGAAGCCCCCGACGCA
>CAYVNX010000098.1:0-10238 GCA_964453165.1 uncultured Candidatus Kuenenia sp.
TGCCCCGTCGCCGGAGGTTCGCTCCGCCCCTCCGGGGCTTCGCTCACTCCGAGGAAACTGCGCTCCGCCATCCTGGCTCCGCTGGTTTCCTAGGCCGGCTCTCGGGGCACGGGCACTCCCGACCGAATGCCGTCATAAAGTGCCCGAAGCGGCCTCAACCCCAGGCACGCAGCGAGGCACAGCCTCGCGCAGCGTGCCATCCGTGTCGCCCCGCCTCGACGCCAAGCCGTTCAAAACGGGCCACCACTCTGCGCGGACAGCAGGTCATCGGCCGCCCGGACGGCGGCCCGGCACGCTCAGCGGGGCCAGGGATGGCCCGCGGAGCGATCAATACGTCACCACCCCGGGAAAGTCGGCGAACAGGCGGGCGGGATTCACTCGCTTGTCGCCACCACGGCTGCGGGCGGCAGCGGCATCCCAGGTTGGGGCGGGGCTGCCGGTGCGTTCGGCCAGTTGGCCGTACCAGTCGCGGCGGCGAACTGGCTGCCCGTCGGAGACCACGTAAAGCTGCGCGGGGGCGGGAGCATCCGCCACGGCGAGAACGACCCGTGCTGCGTCATCGATATGGATGAGGTTCAGCCAGGTGTCGGGATCGGCTGCGATCGGGCGGCCGGCCTTGAGGTCGTCGAGCCGGGGCATCCGTTCGGGCCCGTAGAGGCCGGCAAACCGGAGCGCGGTTCCAGGGCCGGCCGGATGGGCCCTCAGCAGGGCTTCGGCCTCCACCAGCGCACGCCCGGCCTCGCGGGACGGATTGACCGGCGTCGACTCATCGACGACGGCGCCGGCTTCGTCGCCCCAGACGCCGGTCGAACTGGAAAAGACGACCCGGCAGGGTCGAATTGGAGGGACCAGCCGGACGAGGGCGTCCAGCATCCGGGCCAGGCCCGTCACCTGCACATCGCGGTAGGTCGCGCCGCCGGTGCGGTCGAAACTGACGCTCCAGAAGATGGTCTCGGGTCGGCCGGTCCTGGCACACAGGGCTTCCCAGTCGGCCGTGGTGACGTCGAGGAGTACGGGCTCGATGCCCTCGGCTGCCAGCGACTCGGCTCGGGCGGCCGACCGGGTGGTGCCGATCACACGGTCGCCCCGGGCCGTCCAGAGCCGCGCTACACGCACGCCGAGGTACCCGGTGCCGACCACGAGTCGCAGGGGAGCGGTCGGAGTCATGGCTGGGCGGCTCCCGGCGGGGGCTCTGCCCGGTGGCCCGCGTGGGCCTCGATCCAGGCGTGCAGCACCAGTTGTGCGGCGACGGCGTCGCTGCGCTTCTTCTTTCCGGCCCGGGTGAGGCCGACTCCGGCAAGCATGCCGGCAGCCTCGTGCGACGTATACCGTTCGTCCTGATAGGCGACCGGCAGTCCGGTGGCCCGCCCCAGCCAGCGGCCGAAGCGTTCCGTCTCTGCGGCCATCTCGCTGATCCGACCGTCGGTGTGGAGCGGCAGGCCAACCACGAACCCGACGAGCTCTTCCCGGGCGGCAAGCTGCTGAAAGAACACGGCGTCGGCGACGTGATCGCCGCTCGTGGCGCGGATGCAGAGCGGGCTGGCGATGATCCGTTCGGCGTCGCAGACCGCCACCCCGATCCGACGCCGCCCATAGTCGATGCCGGCCACGCGGCCGGCCGGCAGCGGCTGCGAGACAGGGAGGTTCATCGGACGGCTGGCTCGGGGTCGGGCTCGCTGGTGCCGGTGAATCGGCCGTGGCGGAGAAACGTTTCCGTGGCCCGCTGGACCTCGGGATGCCGCATCATGGACGCGTGATGCACGGGGACCACGAGAAAGTCACGGGCGCCCGGCAGGCGGGTCTCGTCCACGCAGACGATCGCGTCGTCGTCGCCGGAAAGCAGCAGGCTGTAGCCGGTGGTGTCGCCCCGCCCTCCGGCCACGATTCCGAACTCGCAGGGGGGGATCGCCAGACTCGGGGCCACATCCGGCCAGTTGAAGACGAGATCCCGCGCGGCGCCCTCGACATAGTCCGAGACGCCCCACAACCCCGAGGCCATCCGGGCGAGCTGCGAGCCCTGGTTGGGAGGTCCGAGCATCACCATCCGGTCGACCCTGGCGAGATCATCGGGATCGGCCAGGCTCATCCAGCGGCGGACGACGAGGTTGCCCAGACTGTGGCCGACGAATGACAAGGGATGGCCCGCGGGCAGGCCGGCCACCACCTCGGCCAGGGCCCGTCCATGGGCCTCGATGTCGGCCTTCACGCTCGCGTAGCCGAACAGGACCACCGTCGCGTCGAGCGACCGCCGCAGATGATCGGCCAGCGGCAGCATCGAATCGCGGCCCTCGCCCAGGCCGTGCAGAAGGACCACCGTGGGGCCTTCCTGCCGGGGAATGGTGCCGTCCGCTTCGAGGTCGTCGAACGCTTGGCGGCATTCCGCCTCGGTGCCCATTCGCACGGTGCCGTCGCGGGGATCGAGGATGCGGCAGCCTTCCTCACCGGTCCGCCGCTGCAGTCGCCAGTCGTGCCGTACGACCGCGTCAGTCCACTCGAGTGCTTCCCGCGAACGCCGGAAGGCGACGAGCCACGTATCGGCGCTCGCACCGGGTGGTTCGTCCGCATCCGCCAGGCTGCCTCCGGCGAGCAGCAGCATGGCCACCATCCGCCAGGCGAACGCTGTTTGGCCCGTCGCCCTCGGCACTACAAAAACTCCACCCATCCGCGGCTCTCGAGTTCGGTCACCACCTTCCGCACCGCCTCCTCGCGGTCGCGGCTCGCCACGAGCGTGGCATCGGGAGTGTGTACCACCAGCATATCCACGAGGCCCATGGTGACGACGAGATGGCCATCGGCGGCGTGGACGATCGTGCCGCTCGACTCGATACCGAGGTGCCGGCCCACGACGGTATTTCCGCTCGGGTCGCTGCCCCGCTGCCGGGCCACCGCCGACCAGCCTCCGAGGTCGTCCCAGCCGAACGGGGCCTCGATCACCGCCACGTCCCGGGCATGCTCGAGCACGGCGTAGTCGATCGAAATGCCCTTGATTGCGGCGAACTCCTCGGCGAAGACCCGGTCGCGGTCGGGGCCGTCCCAGGCGGCGGCGATGGCCTCGAGCCGCGTTAGGCACTCCGGCTGCCGTTCCGCCAAGGCCTCCAGGATCGTGGCGGCCTTCCAGACGAAGATGCCGGCATTCCAGAGGTAGGTGCCTGCCGCGACGTACTCGGTCGCCACGCTGGCCGGAGGCTTCTCGCGAAAGGCGGCGACTGCGTGTGCCGGGGCCTCGTCGGAACCTCCGGGCAGCGGCACTCCCTGCTGGATGTAGCCAAAACTCTCGGCCGGATAGGTCGGACGAATGCCGAAGGTGACGAGCCGGCCGGGGTGTTGCTCCACGAGCCGCGCCGCCTGGCGAATCGCATCGCGAAAGGTCTCGGCCGGGCGGATCACATGATCCGAAGGCATGACGGCCATGGTGGCGTCTGGGTCGGTTCGCGACACGAGCAGGGCGGCGAGGCCAATGCAAGGGGCCGTGTCACGCTTGCAGGGTTCGCCGACGAGGCAGTCGGAGGGAATCCCGGGCAGTTGGTGGCGCGCGGCGTCGAGCAGCCGGGCCGAGGTGACGACCAGCGTGCGGTCAGGGGGCACGAGCCCTTCGAGCCGGGCCACGGTGTCTTCCAGCAGGGTGCGGTCGCCTGCCAGCGGCAGGAGTTGCTTGGGCAAAGCCGCTCGGCTGGCAGGCCAGAACCTGGTGCCGGATCCTCCGGCCATCACGATCGCGTGGAGCATGGTCCTGTCATCCTTTCAGTAGGCTGTTCGATCCTGGGTTCGACGAGTCTGGCTGCGTCGCGTTGGAGTGGCCACGGCGACGTTCGAGACACCATCATCCCCCGCGGACCCACAGCCAGAACAGCAGGCTGAGGAGCGGAAAGCCGACGAAGATCACGCCGTAGGTGAAGAGTGTCGTCCAGAGGTGGGTGGGCCAACGGGCCATGGGGGAAACATCTCGTCTGGGTGTCAGGAGGTCAATCGGGCCTCGAAGTCGATGGGAATCTCGAGTGGCTCTTCGGCCGGCTCCGCCAGCCGGCACTCCAGCCGCGCTCCCCACGGGAGCGTTTCGGCCACGATCAACTCGGCTTCGACCCCGTCATAGTCGCTCGATACCTCGACCTGCGGCGTGGCGGCGAACGACGGGCAGAAGCCCACGTGGGCGAATCCCGTGCGGCTGCCGGTGGCCACCGCCAGGACGGCCCGGCCGCGGAGGCAGTCAACGCCGGCCGCGGTCTCGTACCGCTCGATTCGCTGCCTGAAGCCGACGGGCACCGGGGCTGCGGCAGCGATCTCGGCGGGTGCAGTGGCAGGTCGGTGCGGCGAAGCGGGAGCGGGTGAGAGCGGCCGCTCTCTGGGCCGGCGGCGCCGAGCGTGGCGGCCGCGTCCGCGGGCATTGCTCGAGGCTGGCAGCAGGGCGGCAACGGTCGCCATCACGAGCGGCCCCAGGCTGGCCACGCGACCGGGCCAGCCGAGCGGCTGCACGAGTGGGACGAGGGCAAGGGTCGCCGCCACCACGCCACCGCGGGCGACCAGTCGGGGCCAGCGGGCCCGTCCGGCCGCATCGACGGCGACGATCACGATGATGCCAGCCGCCACGATGAGCCAGCCGAGGGCCGGCGGAGGAATCTCTGCAAAGCCGCCGGCGAGACGACGAACAAGGAGTGTCAGACCTCCTGCGGCAGCGGCCGCTGCCGCTCCCGCAGTTGCGGCGGCGCGAATCCCACCGACCGGATCGAGCCGCCGCTGCCCTGGTAGCACCGCGAATGCGTGGAGGCTCGACCGGCCGGGGAACGCCACCATCGAGGCCTCAAGCCACCGCGCCTGCGGTGCCCGCCGCCTCGGCGAGGGCGGGTGCCTTGTCGGTCTTTTCCCAGCTGAACTCCGCGCGGCCAAAGTGGCCGCCGGCAGCGGTGCGCCGGTAGATCGGCCGACGCAGTTCCAGGTAGTCGATGATGCCGCGCGGCGTCAGCGGAAACACCTCGCGAACGATGTCGCAGAGCCGTTCGTCTTCGACCTTGCCCGTGCCTTCCGTGTCGACGTGCACGCTCACCGGCTCGCTCACGCCGATCGCGTAAGCCAGTTGGACCTCACAGCGGTCGGCGAGGCCGGCGGCCACGATGTTCTTGGCGACGTGGCGGGCCATGTAGGCCGCCGAGCGGTCGACCTTGGTCGGGTCCTTGCCCGAGAAGGCGCCGCCTCCGTGCCGGCCCCAGCCGCCGTACGTGTCGACGATGATCTTCCGGCCGGTGAGCCCGCAGTCGCCATGAGGCCCCCCCACCACGAACCGTCCGGTCGGGTTGATGTGGTAGGTGATGTGGCTCGTGTCGAGGTCGGTCGGCAGGAGCGGCTTGATGATCGTGTCGATGACGAACTCGCGGATCTCGTCGTTCGAGACCTCCGGGGCGTGCTGCGTCGAGACGACGATCGTGTCGATCCGCACCGGCTTGTTGCCTTCATACTCCACCGTCACCTGGCTCTTGGAGTCGGGCCGGAGCCAGCTCACCTCGCCCTTCTGCCGGGCCTCCGTGAGCCGGTTGAGGATCCGGTGGGACAGGGCGATCGGCAGCGGCATCAATTCGGGCGTCTCGTTGCAGGCGTAGCCGAACATCAGGCCCTGGTCGCCAGCGCCGACGTCCTTGCCCTTGGCGGCGTCGTCGTTCACGCCCATCGCGATGTCGGGGCTCTGCTTGCCGACGGCCACGAGCACCGAGCAGGTGTCGGCTGCGATTCCCATCTCGTCGTCGGTGTAGCCCACCTCACGGATGACGTCCCGCACGACCTGCTGGTAATCGATCGTTCCCTTGGAGGTGATCTCGCCGGCGATCACGGCCAGGCCGGTCGTCACCATCGTCTCGCAGGCGACGCGACTGAGCGGATCCTGGGCGAGGTAGGCGTCGAGCACGCCGTCGGAAATCCGGTCGGCCAGCTTGTCGGGGTGGCCCATGGAGACGGATTCGCTGGTGAACAGATACTTGCCTTGTGCCACGACAATAGCCTCGTGCTTGGGGGGGAACGAACGGTGGGCCACGGCTGTCGGAGGCCCGGACTGGAGACTTCAGTATGCGGGATCGATCCCGCGGTCGGCAACCGGCAGTCGTTCCAGCACGAGTCTGGCGGTGGCGGCCGTCGCTCCCCGGTGGTCGGCCACGAGGGCGGCGGCCCGCTGGCCGAGCCTTCTCGCCCAGGTGGGCTCCGCGAGGCAGCGGCCCACGAAGGCCGTCAGGGCCGGGCCGTCGGCGACGACCACGGCGGCCTCGGCCGCGCGGAACAGGGCGACCTCGTCGTGAAAGTTGCGGGTGTGTGGGCCGAAGGAGACAGCTGTGGCGTACGCCGCCGGTTCGAGCATGTTCTGGCCGCCGCGGCTGCCGTCGAGGCTGCCGCCCACGAAGGCGATCGCGGCCGTGCCCCACCACCAGGAGAGTTCACCCGTGGAATCGACGAGCAGAACCCGGGCCGCGGGGTCGAGGCCCTCTCGCTCGAGTCGGCTGCGAGCCTGCCAGGCGACTCCGAGACCGTCGAGCATCCGGCCGATCTCACCGGCCCGCTCCACGTGCCGGGGCACGAGCACGAGCCGCAGCGACGGGTGCGTGCCGCGCAGGGCGAGGTAGGCCTCGGCGGCGAGCCGCTCCTCCGGATCCTGGGTGCTGCCGGCGAGGAAGACGACATCGTCGGCCGCGATGCCTGCCAGCTGCCGCAGCCGCTCGACCTCGGGGGCGTCGCGGTCGCCGCGGACGCTGTCGAACTTCATGGAGCCGGTCGTCCGCACGTCGGCCGCGCCCAGTGCGAGGAACCGTTCGGCATCAGCCTGCGATCGGCTGCTGACGACTGCGATCCTGCCGAGCATGGCGGCGACCAGGCCGTGAACGCGGCGATAGCCCCGAAAGCTCCTGCCGCTCATCCGGGCATTGGCCACCACGACGGGGATCCGCCGCCGGGCGGCAGCCGCCAGCAGGTTGGGCCAGAGTTCCAACTCGCCGAGCACGATCAGATCGGGACGAACGTCGGCCATGACGCGGTTCACCGCCCAGGTGAAGTCGAGCGGGCAAGGGAACACTCGATCCGCCCCGAATCGACGGCCAGCCACCTCCAGGCCGGTCGTCGTCGAACTCGAGACCACGCACTCGATCCGCTGGTCCGTCGCGGCGGCCTGCCGTTCGAGTTCGGCGGCCAGCGACGCGAGCAGCTGCACCTCGCCCACGCTCACGCCGTGGAGCCAGATCCGCCGCAGGCCGGGCTCCGGCGGCGGCACGCCCGCGCGACCAATGAACCGCCGCCAGGGAGCGGCGACGGGCCGTCCTCCCGTGAGCCGTCGCCAGGCCACCCAGGGCAGGGCGATGATCACGACCACGAGATAGACGGCGTTCAGGAGCATTGGCCGAGTGCCGGAACTACCCGGCGGCGACGCCGCTCGACTTGCCGCAGCAGTTCTTGAACTTCTTGCCACTCCCGCACGGGCAGGGATCGTTCCGCCCCACCTTCTGGGCCAGATTCCGAATCGGTTCGACGCTGGCCGGCTCCGAGCGCTGGCTCTCGGTCGAACCGGCTTCCTGGGCGGCAAGGGCGGTGGCACTCTGGGCCTCGGCGTGGACGGCGGCCGTCTCGTGCCAGGTGCTCCGCAGGGCGCTCTCCTCGACCTGTTCGATCCGGTAGACAACATCGACGACCCGCTCGTCGATTCCCTTCCACATCAGGTCGAAGGTCCGCATTCCCTCCCGCTTGAACTCCACCTTCGGATCGACCTGGGCATAGCCGCGGAGTCCCACGCTCGACCGGAGGTGGTCCATCGCGAGGAGATGGTCTTTCCAGGCGTTGTCGAGGATCTGCAGGAGTACCGCACGTTCCATCCGCTTCATTTCGTCCCGCGGATCGTCGCCCTGCGCCTGCCGCCGCCGGCTGGCCGTGACGAGCACGCGGCGGAGTTCGTCGAGATCGGCGGAGGCCAGGTCGGCGGCGGTGAGGTTCGGATCGAACCGCTGTTGGGCCCAGCCGAGCAGTCCCTCACGATCGAGCCGGCGGGAACCGTCGGGCTGCCGGCCGCTGAAGTGAGTCAGGCCGACCAGCACCGGATATTCGACGTCGCGATGGGCGTAGGACTCCCGCGAGATCGACTTCACCATCGCCTTGAAGCCGGCCGGGTCGAGGCCGCCCTGGCGGAGCTTCTCCACGGCAGACGGATCCACCGGGATGCCAAACCGCCATTCTGTCCAACCGCAGGCGCTGCGAATGCCGAAGTCGGGGTCGAGGAACCGTCGTCCCTCGGAGAGATCGATCCTGTGGATCGCGTCGGCCGCCCGCTCGCGGAGGAATTCGATGATCCCGTCGCGGCCGATCCGCTTCAGCTCGCGGTCGCTGACGGAGATCTTCCAGCGGGCGTTGGCGAACGAGGCGAGCGCCGCCCAGTTCCACTCGCCCTCTTCTTCACCGTGGGGCAGGTTCTCCTCGACCGCCTCGAAGATCTGGGTCTCGGACTGCCGCACCGCCTCGTCGACGGCCAGCCGTTCGGCTTCCTCGGGGGCCATGCCCCGAAAGTCGTTGCCGTCGAGTTCGCAGGAGAGATGGCCGGAAGCCCAGGTGGCGTAGGTCTGCGGGCCGTAATCCTTGTCGAGAAACGTGCCGATGTTCTGTTCGATCTGCCGATCGACCATCTCCAGGATCATTTCCCGGCAGTCGGCATCGCCGTCGGTGAAGTCGAGGATCCGCTGGCGGAAGCCATAGACCCGTTTCCGCTGTTCGTCCATCACCTCGTCGTATTCGAGGAGGTTCTTCCGGACCTCGAAGTTCCGTTCCTCGACCTTCTTCTGGGCCGCCTCGACCCGGCGGGTGACCATCCGGCTCTCGATCGCCTCGCCGTCCTGCATCCCCAGTCGGGTGAGCACGTTCTTCACCCACTCGCCGGCGAAGATCCGCATCAGGTCGTCTTCGAGCGAGAGAAAGAACCGGCTCGAACCCGGGTCGCCCTGGCGGCCGCATCGCCCCCGGAGCTGGAGATCGATCCGCCGGGCCTCGTGCCGCTCGGTGCCGATGATCTGCAGGCCACCCATCTGGCGAACCTGCTCACCCTGGGCCTTCATCTGCTCTCGGGTCGAGATCTCCGCGACGAGGGAGTCCCATTCGTCTTTGGGCACGTCGAGCCTGGTGGGGTAGGTGTCTTGGAGCTTGGCCCAGGCGAGTGTCTCCGGATTGCCGCCAAGGATGATGTCGGTGCCGCGGCCGGCCATGTTGGTGGCGATCGTGACGGCCGCGGGCCGCCCGGCCTGGGCGATGATCTCCGCTTCGCGCTTGTGGTGCTTGGCATTGAGCACCGCATGGTCCACGCCCCGCTTGTCGAGCAGGGTCGAGAGATGCTCGCTCTTCTCGATCGACACCGTGCCCACGAGCACCGGCAGGCCCCGCCGTTGGATCTCCTTGACCTTCCCCCGCGGAATGGTCTCGGAGGCGGTGGTGCCCTTCTCCTCGAACGTGACCCCGGTGTCGGTCTCCCCGATGATCCGGCCGACCTTCCAGGAGCCGTCGGCGAGGGCGAGAGTGTCCCAGCGATGAATCCGCTCCACCTCGTCGGCCACGGCGACCCACTTCTCCCGCTCGGTCCGATAGATCACGTCGGGGTGGTTGATCCGCTGGAGGCCACGGTTGGGCGGAATCGCGATCACGTCGAGCTTGTAGATTTTCCAGAACTCGGTCGCCTCGGTCATGGCGGTGCCGGTCATGCCACCGAGCTTCTTGTAGAGTTTGAAGAAGTTCTGCAGGGTGACGGTGGCGAGCGTCTGCGACTCCTCCTTGATCCGCACCCCTTCCTTGGCTTCGACCGACTGATGGAGCCCGTCGGACCACTGCCGCCCCGGCATCAGCCGACCGGTGAACTCGTCCACGATCACCACCTCGCCCTGCTGGACGACATAGTTCACGTCCCGCTTGTAGAGATGGTGGGCCTTGAGCGAATTGTCGATCAGATGAGGCCACTCCATATTGCCGACGGTGTAGAAGCTTTCCACACCGGCGAGCTTCTCGGCCGTTCGCACGCCTTCTTCGGTGAGGGCGACGGTGTGCTCCTTCTCCTTGATCTCGAAGTGCTGGTCGGGCTTGAGTTGGCGGGCGATCTGGTCTGCCCGGGCGTATTTGGTGACGTCGTCGTGGGCGGGCCCGGAGATGATCAACGGCGTCCGAGCCTCGTCGATCAGGATGTTGTCGACCTCGTCCACGATGGCGAAGTTCAGCGGGCCCTGGGCCTGCTGCATGTGCTTGGGGAAGCG
>CAYVNX010000099.1:0-10164 GCA_964453165.1 uncultured Candidatus Kuenenia sp.
CGTCTGCCAACGTCCGGAGACGGGGCATGGGCAACACCGCCCCCAGGTTCGGGGCGAGTTGGTGAAGACGGGTAAGCGGGGGGTGTTGACGCCAGCGCAGGCGAGGCGGATCGGTCTGTCGGCTGACGGGGGGGTTTGGTATCGATCCCTTCAGGTTCCTGTCTCTTCGCCGGCCACCCGATGCTTCCGCTCCAGCCGCCGCCGATCTCACCCCGCGACACCTCGGGCCAACAGCCGCGGTTCTCGGTGCTTCTTCCGACCTACGAGCCGGACGGCAAGCTCGCTCGGGCCATCCAATCGGTCCTGGTCCAGGCCGGACCTCCTTCGCTGATGGAAATTGTCGTCGTGGACGACGGATCACGGCCTGGGCTCGCCCGGGAGATCGTTGAACTGGCCGACCCGACGGGTCGGGTCGAGGTGATCGAACATCGCGAGCGGCTGGGCCTGTGCGGCAACTGGAACCGAGCCATCGACCGGGCGCAGGGCGAACTCGTGCACCTGCTCCATCAGGATGACTACGTGCTGCCCGGCTTCTACGAGCGGATGGAGCACGGGTTTCGTCAGGTCGCCGGAATCGGCATGGCGTTCTGCCGCAGCCGACTCGTGAATGCCGCGGATCACACGATTCGCACCGAATCCCGGCAGCAGTGGACCCCGGGGGTGCTCGCGAACTGGCTGCCCAGAATTGCGGAGCGGCAACGGATCCAGACGCCGTCCGTGGTCGTGCCCCGCGCGACCTACGAGCGCATCGGCGGCTACCGCTCGGATCTTCAACTGGCTCTCGACTGGGAAATGTGGGTGCGGATCGCGGCGCAGGCTCCGGTCTGGTACGAGCCCAGGCCCTGCGTCTGCTACCGCCGGCATGCCGACAACGAAACCTCGCGTCTGATGGCCAGCGGCGCTGCCTGGCCCGACATCGCAAGGGCGATCGAGATCAATGCCGGCCATCTGCCAGCCAGCATCCGCGAGAACACCAAGGCGGCGAGCGTCCGCTGGTATGCGGCCTCCGCCATGCGGACGGCAGAGCGGCAGATGCGCTCCGGGCTGTTCACTCGAGCCGCCGTCACGCTCGGCCACGTGCCGGCGATGCTGGCCCTCCTCGATGACAGGCCGCAGAGCATCGGAATCACCAGGCGGCTCAGCCTGCTCCGTGAGCACGTCAGTCGCGGCGTGGGCCGCCGCGCAGCCTGATCCACCCGAGGCTTGGCCGATGGCGACCCCGCTTTCCGCCACGATCCGCCTGCCCGACCGGCCCGTTCGCCGGGCGATTGTCTTCGCCCATTTCGATCCGCACGGCTGCTTCGACCCACACGTGGCCCATGCCCTGGCGGCCTATCGGCCGCTGGCCGAACGGATCGTGCTCGTCTCAAACGCGGCCCGGAACCTGCCGCCGCTGCTGCAGCCGCTCGTCGATCAGTTCGTACCGCGAGCCAACGTGGGCTACGACTTCGGCGCCTGGCGGGATGGCCTGAACCGGTTCCGGGCGGCCGACTACGACGAGGTGCTCTGCGTCAACGACAGCGTGTACGGGCCGCTCTTCGACCTCCAGCCGGCCCTGAACGACGCCCGAGTCGCCGAGGCCGATCTCTGGGGCATGGTCGTGTCAGACCAGAACCTGAGCCGGGCCGCCCCGCGGATTCGGCATGTGCAGTCCTGGTTTCTCGGCATGCGGCGATCGCTCGTCGAATCCGATGCCTGGGCGGCGTTCTGGCGGGAAGCGGGCCAACCGGCGACGAAGCGGCAGATCGTCGAGCAGTTCGAGATCGGTTTTTCGGCCAGGATGGCCGCCGCGGGCTTCCGGATCGCCGGGCTTTACGACGCCTCGACGGCCGGTCCGGTTCGGTTCCATGAAATCTGGCCGCACCTTTCGCCGAGAGAGCCCGGACGGAGCTGGCGACTGATGCGGAAAAGCCGCCGCGGGCCCCACAACCCGGCGGAACTCGTCTGGTGGCGTCTCTGGGAGGCCGGCATTCCCTACCTGAAGGTGGGGATCTTCCGGGTGAACCATTACGGCCTCGATCTCACGCGAGTTTTCGCCGACCTCCGCCGCCGATCGGGCTTCCCCTCCGACCTGATCGAGCGACACCTGGCCCGGTGTGGCTGACGATCGGCTTTTCCTGCGGAAACACCGGGGAATCCGCGCCAGGACGGCCCGACTCGTCGCTGGACCGCCCTCACGGTATAACTTGGGCGGTCGATTCGACCGACAGGAGGCGCCCGACGCCGCCTCTTTTTCGACTCGGACTTCGTGACGAATTTCACGAAGTCCGTTTCTTCGGCCGAAAACGACAGGTGGCCTGCCGCCTCTCCCCTCCGAGTCCTGCCGCCCCATGGATGCGATTCTCCCGGTTCTGCTGTTCGTCGCCATCGCGGCAGCGGTGTCCGTGGGGCTCGTCGTCGTCGCGGAAGCGATCGGCCCCCGCCGGTCCGGGGCCGTCAAGGAAATGCCTTACGAGAGCGGCATGGACCCGGTCCATGACACACGGCGGCGGTTCGACGTGCGGTTCCACCTCGTCGCGATCACGTTCCTCGTATTCGACGTGGAATTGCTGTTCTTGTATCCCTGGGCCGTCGCCAGTCGGTCTGCGGCGGGCGTCGATGCCGCCGTGGCCGGGGGGCTCGTCTCCTCACGAGGACTCGTGTTCGCCGGGGCGATGGCGTTTACCGCCCTGGTCATCGTTGGCTTCGCGTACGACTGGCGGAAAGGGGTGTTCCGATGGCGATAAAAGATCCCGGGCTCGAAGGACTTCCCGAAAACGTGATGGTCGGCAAACTCGACGCTCTGGCCAACTGGTGCCGCAAGAACAGCCTCTGGCCCATGCCCTTCGCCACGGCCTGCTGCGGCATCGAACTGATGGCGACCGGCGCGAGCAAGCACGACCTGGCGCGGTTCGGCGCGGAGGTTTTTCGCTTCAGCCCGCGGCAATGCGATCTGATGATCGTGGCCGGTCGGGTCGTGATGAAGATGCTGCCGGTGCTCCAGCGAATCTGGCAGCAGATGCACGAGCCGAAGTGGTGCATCTCCATGGGCGCCTGCGCGAGCACGGGCGGCGTCTTCGACACGTATGCGGTGGTTCAGGGCATCGACCGATTCATTCCCGTCGACATGTACGTGCCAGGCTGCCCACCCCGCCCCGAGCAACTGATCCAGGCCATCATCGACCTCCAGGACAAGATCCAGCTGGAAGGCACGATCACCGGCCGGGAGTTCGACACGGCGGGTCGCCAACTGCGGAAGCGGGCGCTCGTCGAAATCGCGGCTCCGCTCTCAATCGACGCCTCGCGGAACCCCGTCCTGCAACGGGAACTCGCCGCCGAGGCCGATGCCTTCCTCGCCCGGTCCTGACCCTCCACGCCAAGCGCCTGATCGATGCCGTTCACACCGCCCCCTGTCGACGACGTGCTGGCCGCGCTCAATGGCCGCTTCGGCCCGCTCGAGGCGACCTTGTTCCGGGGCCAAACCAGGCTGATCGTGCCGGAGTCCCGAGCCTATGACGTGCTCGCGTTTTTGAAGGAAGCGGGCTTCGATCTTCTCGTCGATGTCTCGTGCGTCGATTATCTGGATTATCGCGACCCGCCCATGCAGTGCCCGAGTGCAAGCGGCCATCGCTACGGCCTCATCTACCTACTGGCGTCGACGACGACCAACCAACGGCTCACCGTCCGCGTGTTTGTGGACGATCCCGATCCCACCGTGGCGAGCGCCGTGCCGCTCTGGCAAGCAGCCAACTGGCTGGAGCGTGAGGTCTGGGATCTGTTCGGCATCCGGTTCACGGGGCATCCCGATCTCCGCCGGCTGGTGATGCCCGAGGAGTTCACGGCCCATCCGCTTCGCAAGGACTATCCGCTTCAGGGGCGAGGCGAACGGCACAATTTCCCTGTGATCACGCGGGATCGGAGTTAGCGCCATGTCGATCGCCCCATCCCGAACGGCCACAGTCGACCTGCCCGAGGCGGCCACACGGAGCGAAGACTACCTCTGGACGCTGAACTTCGGCCCGCAGCATCCGGCCACGCACACCACGCTGCGACTCGTGCTCAAGCTTGAGGGAGAGCGGGTCGTGGACGCCATGCCGGAGATGGGCTACCTCCACTCCGGCTTCGAGAAGATCGGGGAGCACCTCACGTTCAACCAGTACGTCACGGTCACCGACCGGATGAACTACATCTCGCCGATGGCCAACAACGTGGCCTGGCACCATGCGGTGGAGACCCTCCTCGGCATCGAACTCACGCCCCGCTGCAAGGTGATCCGCACGATCATCGCCGAGTTGGCCAGGATCAGCGATCACCTTCTCTGTAACGGGGCGGTCGGCCTCGACACGGGGGCCTTCACCTTTTTCCTCTACGGCTTTTATCAGCGTGAGGTGATCTACGACATCTTCGAGACGCTGTGCGGGGCTCGGTTCACGAATTCCTACACCCGGGTGGGCGGCCTCTCGCAGGACATGACGCCCCTCGTGGTCGAGAAGATTCGGACGTTTGTGAAGACCTTCCCCAAGACCCTCGAAGACATGGAGCGGCTCCTCACCAGGAACCGGATCTTCGTCGACCGCACGAAGGGCGTGGGCGTGCTCACCAAGGAGGATGCGATCAACCGGGGGGCGTCCGGTCCGGTCGCCAGGGCCAGCGGCGTGCCCCGCGACCTGCGGAAGGATGAGCCCTATCTCGCCTACGCCGACTACGAATTCCAGGTCTGCTGTGCGACGGCGGGCGATTGCTACGCCCGCTATCTCGTGCGGATGCAGGAGATGCGTGAGAGCCTCCGGATCGTCGCCCAGGCGTTGGAAAATATCCCGGCCGGCCCGGTCGATGTCGGCATCGATCAGCGGACAGCCAAGCCCGACAAGAAGCAGGTCTACTCGACGATCGAGGGCACGATCTCCCACTTCGAACTGGCGATGAGCAATCGTGGCTTCGACGTGCCCTGCGAGGAAACCTACGCCGCGATCGAGGCCCCCAACGGCGAACTCGGCTTCTACCTCGCAGGCGACGGCAACGAGACCGCCTACCGGGCCCGCTGCCGGCCGCCGAGCGTGCTCCACTTCGCCATGTTTCCCCAGCTGATCCGGGGCCACACGCTCTCCGACGTGGTGGCCGTCTTGGGCAGTCTCAACATCATCGCCGCGGAGCTCGACCGATGATCGCGCACGGCCGCCGGGTGCTGACCCCCGAGATGGTCGCCGAAATCGAGGCGCTCGCGCCCCGGTATCCCGATCGCCGGGCGCTCGTTCTCCCGGCGCTCCACATCGTGAATCGTGAACTGCGGCACGTGCCGCTCGATGCGGTGGTGGACATTGCCGAGGTGCTCGGCTTCCCGCCCGCCGAGGTGCAGGACACGCTCAGCTTCTACCAGTTCTTCCATCAGAAGAAGCCGCACGGAAAGGTCCGAGCCTTCGTCTGCCGGTCGATCGCCTGTGCCCTCCGAGGCGGCGACGAACTGCTCGACAAGCTCTGTCATGCCAACGGGATCGAGCCCTACGGCACCACGGGCGACGGCGAGCTGACGATCGAGCCGGCCGAGTGCCTCGGGGCCTGCGACTTCGCCCCCTGCATTCTGGCCAACGACGACCTGCTCAAGAACATGACGCCCGAGGCCGCCGAGGCCGAGTTGAAGAAGCCGCGTGCGAGGGCCACCTGACATGACTCCATTCAAGCCGGTGTTGCTCGAGGCGGTCGGCGTTCCCGACGGCCATACCCTGGCGAGTTATCGTTCCCGCGGGGGCTACGCGCCGCTCGAAGCCCTGCTCCGTGACAAGCAGCCGGGCGACGTGGTCGAGATGGTGAAGGCCTCGGGGTTGCGGGGCCGCGGCGGGGCCGGTTTTTCGACCGGGCTCAAGTGGACCTTTCTCCCCAAGGATCATCCGGGGCCGATCTATCTCTGTGTCAACGCCGACGAGAGCGAGCCGGGCACCTTCAACAACCGCTTCCTGATGGAGGACGACCCGCATCAGATGCTCGAGGGCACGATCATCTCGTCCTTCGCCACGCGGGCGACCACGGCCTACATCTACCTCCGCTACGAGTATCCCCACTCCTGGAACCGGCTCCAGGCGGCGATCGACGAGTGCTACGCAGCCGGGCTGTTGGGAAAGAACATTCTCGGCAGCGGCTTCTCGCTCGACATCTACCTTCACCGGGGCGCAGCCGCCTACATCTGCGGCGAAGAGACCGGCCTGATCGAGAGCCTGGAAGGCAAGCGGGCCTGGCCCCGGATCAAGCCGCCGTTTCCCGCGATCGAGGGCGTGTTTCGCAAGCCGACCGTGGTCAACAACGTCGAGACCATGGCCTGCGTTGCCCAGATCGCCCGCCGGGGCGTCGACTGGTTCAAATCGATCGGTGTGCCGGCCGATCCCAACAATCCCCGCGACCCGGGCAGCTACGGTCCCAAGCTCTATTGCCTCTCCGGCCACGTGGAGAAGCCTGGCTGCTACGAAGCGCCGCTCGGGATCACGCTCCGCGAACTCGTCGATCACTTCGGCGGCGGTGTCTGGAAAGGCCGTCGGGCCAAGGCCGCCATCCCCGGCGGCATCTCGATGGGGCTGTTCACCGAGGCCGAGTTCGACACCCCGCTCGACTTCGCCGGCCCAGGACGGGTCGGCTGCCTGGGGCTCGGCACCGCTGCGGTCGTGGTGCTCGATGAGACGGTGAGTATCGTCGACTTCCTCCACAACTCGTGCCGGTTCTTCGCCCACGAGTCCTGCGGGCAGTGCACTCCCTGCCGCGAAGGCACGAGCTGGAGCCTGCGGATGCTCGAGCGGATTCGGGCCGGCAAGGGCCGGCTCAAGGATCTCGACCTGCTGCTGGAACTCGGCAACACGATGGGCATGATGCCGGGGTCGACGATCTGCGGCCTGGCCGACGGGGCCGCCTGGCCGATCAAGAACGCGGTCAACAAGTTCCGTGGCGAGTTCGAGGACTACATCAAGCGAACCAATCCCGAGGGCTGGATGGTGACCGAACCCGTGCCCGCCCTTCAGATCGTGGGAGCCCATTGATGCCGGTCGTGATCGTCGACGGACAGGAGATCGAGATCGGGGCCGACGAGCGGCTCAACTGCATCGAGGCCGCCCGGCGGGCCGGCGTGGAGATTCCGCATTATTGCTGGCATCCCGGCCTCTCGGTCGTCGCCAGCTGCCGGATGTGCCTGATCGAGACGGGCCAGCGAGATGCTGCGACGGGCAAGATCTCGATGGTCCCCAAGCTCGTGCCGGGCTGCCAGACTCCCGTCCGGGACGGCACCGTCATCGTTACCGAGAGCGAGAAGGTGAAGGAGAGCCGGGCCCGGGTGGAAGAGGCTCTCCTGATCGACCACCCGATCGACTGTCCCATCTGCGACAAGGCGGGCGAGTGTCTCCTGCAGGACTACCACTTCCAGCACGGCCAGCCCGAGCGCCGGGCCGACATCCAGCCCTTCCACAGCCGCAAGCGGGACGTCGGCCCGACGGTCACGCTGTTCGTCGATCGCTGCATCATGTGCACCCGCTGCGTGCGGTTCACCCGGGAGGTGGCCGGCACCGGCGAGTTGATGGTCAGTTCGCGGGGAGCGAAGGAGGAGATCGACGTCTTCCCCGGCTACCCGCTGGCCAACAAACTCTCCGGCAACGTCGTCGACCTCTGCCCCGTGGGCGCCCTCGGCGACAAGGACTTCCTCTATCAGCAGAGGGTCTGGTTCCTCAAGCGGGAGCCCAACGTCTGCGGCGGCTGCTCGGCCGGCTGCTCGATCTACACCGAACACAACCAGGACACCGTCTACCGGCTCAAGCCCCGGGAGAATCCGCAGGTCAACACCTGGTGGATCTGCGACGAGGGTCGATATGGCTGGCACCATCTTCACGACGAGGCCCGGATCCTCGCCGTCGGCCGCCGCGACGCCGCTGCCGGCCCGAATCGCAATGGCGACTCCGCCGGCCGGATCCCGGTCGAGTGGGCCGACGTTGTCACCGGTCTACGGCGCGACCTCGGAGCGGCGGGCCGGCTGGCCGTGGCGGTGTCGCCGATGCTCACGGTCGAAGAGGCCTGGATGCTCTGTGCCGTCGCCCGGTCGATCGACCCGGAGGCCTACCTCGCCCTCGGCCACGTGCCGAACGCGGGGGCCGACGAGACCTTCCCGGGTGGCTTTACGATTCGCGGTGAGAAGTGCCCCAACCGCAAGGGTGTCGAGGAGGTGCTCGCGGTCTTTGGCGCCTCCGGCCATGACTGGCACGGTCTGCTCGCGGAGGTGACCGACGGCCGCGTCACGGCGGCCTGGATCACGGCCGGCTACCCGCAGTCCTGGATCGACGAGCCCACCGCGGAGCGGTTTGCCGGTCTCTCCTGCCTCGTCGTGCAGGATCTGTTCGAGTCGCCGCTGGCGAAACTCGCGACCTGGCTCCTGCCGGCGACCGGGTTCGCAGAACGGGCGGGCACCTGGGTCAACGTTGCCCATCATGCCCAGAGTTTTCGTCAGGCGATCCGTCCGCCGGCCGGCGTCTGGCCGGAAGGACGGTTGTTCTGGAACATGCTCGGCCGCCGGGGGCTCTACGACCCCGGCTCCGTCCGCCGCCAGGTGGCCGAATCCGTGCCGATGTTCGCGGCACTCGCCGACGAACTCCCCGCGAACGGTGTGGACCTCCGTCTGAGGCAGTTGGCATGACATCCTTCCTTCCCTCTCCGACCACGATCGCCGCCCTCGTGAAGATCGGCCTGCTGATCGGCGGTCTGATGACGGCCGCGGCCTACCTCGTGCTCGTCGAGCGCTGGATGGCCGCCTGGGTGCAGGACCGCAAGGGACCGAACCGGGTCGGTATTCCGCTGACGAAGATCCGCCTGTTCGGGCTCGGTCAGCCGTTGGCCGACGGACTCAAAATCATCCTCAAGGAAGACTTCACCCCCAGGCACGTCGACAAGGTGCTCTATGCCGCCGCGCCGCTGGTGCTGCTGGCGGCCTCGCTGGCGATCTTCGCTGCGATCCCGTTCGGGAGCGTCCTGCCGCCGCTCGGAATTCCCGGGCTGCCCGATCCGGTGCCCTTTCTCGTGGCTCCCGGGCTCGACGTCGGCGTGCTCTGGGTGTTCGCACTCTCGAGCATCGCCGTCTACGGCGTGCTGCTCGGCGGCTGGGCGAGCAACAACAAATACGGCTTCCTCGGCGGGCTCCGCTCCAGCGCGCAGCTTGTGGCCTATGAGATTCCACTGGGGCTCGGTCTGCTCGGCGTGGTGCTCGCCGCCGGCTCGCTCAAGCTCGATGCGATCATGAACGCCCAGGCCGAAACCGGGATCTGGTACGCGTTCGCCCAGCCGCTCGGCTTCATCGTGTTTCTGGTGGCCGCCTTCGCCGAGGCCGCCCGGCTCCCCTTCGACCTCCCCGAGGCAGAGCAGGAGCTCGTCGGCGGCTACCACACCGAGTATTCAGGCATCAAGCTGCTCTTGTTCCTGGTGTCGGAATTCCTCCATATGGTCACGGCCGCCTTCCTGATCGTGATCATGTTTCTCGGCGGCTGGCACCTCTGGGGCGTGACGGGATCGAGCCAGGAGGTGACCTGGGTGGGGGCCCTGCTCCGGTTCGCGATCCTCAGCGGCAAGATCCTGGGCGTGATCCTGTTCTTCATGCTCGTTCGGTGGAGCTGGCCGCGGTTCCGATTCGACCAGCTGATGAACCTCGCCTGGAAGGTGATGCTTCCGCTCGGCCTGGCGAACCTCGTGACCGTCGCCACCGTGGAGGAGTTTCGGCCGCAGATGGCCGCCGCGTTCGGCCCGAGTGCCGCCGGCTGGATCGCCCTGCTCGTGCCCTGGGGCGTGTTCTTCGTCGGCTGGATCGCCGCCGGCCTGCTGACGCCCTCCGGCACCGACAACACGCCGATCCTGACCCACGGACCACTCGACGTCGAACACGAATTGGTGGAGGTCTGACGATGCAGGCAACCGATCCGGCCATTACCTGGCTCGAAGAAAAGCCGCTTGGACTGGCCGAGCGTCTCTATCTCCCGCTCTTTGTCCAGGGACTGGCAACCACCGCCCGCCACCTCGTCAGCCCGAAGGTGACGGTGAGCTTTCCCGAACAACGGCCTGCCGTGGGCAATCCGCTGATCTACCGCGGCGTGCATCGCCTCAACCGCGACGAGCAGGGCCGGGTGAAGTGCGTGGCCTGCTTCCTCTGCGCGACCGCCTGCCCCGCCCACTGCATCG
>CAYVNX010000100.1:0-10091 GCA_964453165.1 uncultured Candidatus Kuenenia sp.
GTGAGCCTGAAATCCCGGCCTTGGGAGCGGTAGGTCAGGCGTTCGTGGTCGAGGCCGAGGCAGTGGAGGATCGTGGCCTGGAGGTCGTGCACGTGGACCTCGTCCTTGGCGATGTGGAAGCCGAGTTCGTCAGTCTCCCCGTAGGTGATGCCCCCCTTGATGCCGCCGCCCGCGAGCCACATCGTGAAGGCGTTGGGATGGTGGTCACGGCCCTTCGAGCGGCCGAGCACGGCACTTGCCTCCACCATCGGGGTGCGGCCGAATTCGCCTCCCCAGACGACGAGCGTGCTGTCGAGCATTCCGCGTCGGTCGAGGTCGGCCACGAGCGCGGCGCTCGCCTGATCGGTCGCGGCACAATTCTTCACCACGTTGCCCTTCACGTCGGAGTGGCCGTCCCAGCCCTCGTGGTAGATCGAGATGAATCGCACGCCCCGCTCCACGAGCCGGCGGGCGATCAGGCAGGCGCGGGCAAAGCTCGCCTCGTCAGACTTGCAGCCGTAGAGGGCGAGCGTCTCCGGCGTCTCGGTGGCGAGATCCATCAGCTCGGGGGCCGAGGTCTGGAGCCGATGGGCCATTTCGTACGACGCGATCCGGGTAGCGATCTCGGGGTCGCCGTCGAGCGCCTGCCGCTGCATGTTCAGCCGGGAAACCACGTCGAGGGTGTCGGCTTCGAGCCTGGGATCGAAGCCGGGCGGCGAGGCCACGTTGAGGATCGGCGGCCCGGCGTTGCGAAACCGCGTTCCGGCATGGATGCTCGGCAGGAAGCCGCTCGACCAGAGGGCGCTGCCGCCGCTCACGCCGGAGCCCGTGCTCATCACCACGAAGGCCGGCAGGTCTCGCGTTTCGCAGCCGAGGCCGTAGGTGACCCACGAGCCCATGCTCGGCCGGCCGGGCTGGGAGAACCCGCAGTTCATGAAGATCTGGGCAGGAGCATGGTTAAACTGGTCCGTGCGACAGCTCTTCACGATCGCGATCTTGTCGACGACCGTGGCCAGGTGCGGCAGCACCTCGGAGAGTTCGGCCCCGCTCTCACCGTGCCGGGCGAAGGAGAACTGCGGCCCGAGCACGGCGGCGTCGGGCCGGATGAAGGCGTATCGCTGGCCGCCGATCACCTCAGGCGGGAGCGGACTGCCCGCGATGGCGGCCAGTTTCGGCTTGTGGTCGAACATGTCGAGCTGGCTCGGCGCGCCCGCCATGAACAGCTGGATCACCGCCCGGGCTCGACCGGAGACATGGGCCGGCTTCGGGGCCAACGGGCCGGGTGACGACGCCAGAGCCGGCCGGCCATCTGCATCGACGAGCAGGCTCGCCAGGGCCATCTTGCCCAGGCCGATGCCGCAGTCGTGGAAGAAGTGCCGCCGTGTGATGCCGAGGAGTTGATTCATCGCTTCACGATCGTTTCATCGAGGTTCATGAGGACGCGAGCCACGAGCATCCAGGCCGCCTGTTCCGGGTCGGCCGGTTCCTCGACGCCCAGGAGTTGTGCGGCATCGAGTTCGCCGGTCGAAAGCCGGTCCCGTTGCCGGCTGAGATAGCCGGCGAGCAGATCATGCTCCGCGGCGGTGAACTCCCGGGAGAGGAGCCGGCGGCCAAGGTCCTGCATCCGCGCGGCGTCGCCAGCCTTCTCCCGAATTACTGCCGCGGCGAGGGCCCGGGCCACCTCGGCGAACATCGGATCATTGAGCAGCGTCAGCGCCTGGAGCGACGAATTGGAGACGTCGCGGCGGACCACGCAGGCTTCGCCGGAAGGGCCGTCGAAGGTGACGGTCATCGCGAACGGTGCCGTGCGTTTCATGAAGGTGTAGATGCTGCGGCGATGGCGGTCTTCACCCGTGCTCGGCACCCACTTCGGGTTGCCAAACGCGACTTCGGTCACGCCCTCCGGCTGCGGCGGTCGCACGCCCGGCCCTCCCATCTTCGGCGTGAGCAGACCAGCGGCGGACAGGAGCGAGTCGCGGATCACCTCCGCCTCGAGCCGCACGCGAGGGCCGCGGGCCAGGAGTGTGTTGTCGGGATCACGGGCCAGGAGGTCGGCCGTCACCGCAGACGCCTGGCGGTAGGTGGCGCTCGTGACGATCAGGCGGTGGAGTTGCTTACGTGACCACCCCATCTCCTCCCGAAACACGACCGCGAGCCAGTCGAGCAGATCCGAATGGCTGGGGGGTTCGGATTGGTATCCAAAATCCTCGAGCGTCTTGACGATGCCGCGGCCGAAGAACGCATGCCACTGGCGGTTGACCTCGACGCGGGCCGTGAGCGGGTTCTCGGGGGCGACGAGCCAGCGGGCCAAGGCGAGACGATTGGGGGGTGTCTCGACCGGCAGTGGAGGGAGAAACGCCGGCGTCGCCGGGGCCACGACTTCCTCGGGCTGGGTGAACTCGCCTCGATGCCGCCGGTGGGTCGGGCGCTGCCGGGCGGGCGGCCGTTCCCGCAGCACGAGCGTGGTCGTGCCCGCGCGGAGGGCGTCTTCCAGCCGCCGGATGTCCTGGACGGCCTCGGTGAGTTCCGGCGCAGCCGCGAGAAACCGTCGCTCGACGAGTGATGCTTCGGCCGGGGTGCGCGTCGCCGCCGGGGTGCGCAGGGCCGCCTCCTCGGCGGCGGTATGGCCGCGGGCCTCGGCATCGCTGCGGTCGCTCACCGAGAGCCGAAAACAACCAAGCGCACAGGCATAGTGACGTTCGAATCGCAGGGTGACGGTGAGCGGGATTCCTGCGGGCACGGAATTGGTGAGCACGAACACCGCCGCGTTGGGCCGCCCCTGGTCGCCGTCGATCCCCCAGCCGCTCGACATCTCGCCGTCGATCGCGGCCGCCGCCGATGAGTCGGTGCGACTGCTCGACGGCCGACCGGCTCGGGAGTGGGTTGCCGCAGCGATCGGCAGCCGGGCACCGTCAGCGGTGACCTCAAATTCCGAGAGGAAGAAGTCGCCCTTCGGGCCTTCGTACCAGGTGAGTCCCGGGCCGTGGGCGGGCAGGCTCTCGTCGGGCAGCACTTCGAGGCGGATCGATCGCGTCACGCGGTCAGCCGGCGGAAGCTGGAGGGTGTAGACCGTGCTCTTCGTCACGTCGCCGCTGGCGAGCAGGGAACCGTCGGCCCGCACCTCGAGCCCGGGCAGGCTCGACTCGACCGAGTCGGGCTGGATGATCTGCCAGGCTACCGCCCGCGCGGCCTCGTCTGCCTCCCAGGCGGTGAACCGGGCGGCGCGTGCGGCGGCCCGCCGCTCGGTGTCTGTCCGGTCGCTTGCCGGAGGCTGGTGCTGCGGGTCGGCCGCGTCGGCAACCGACTGCTCGGGCGGAACCGGCCACTTCTCGGGAAGCTCCCGCCAGGCCGCTTCGATCTGCCGGTGGGTTTCGGCGAGCCGCCGATCGCGATCAGGCGAGGGTATGGTCCACTCGGGCTCGTCCACGTTGTCGAGCAGCCCCATCAGGGCGAAGTAGTCGGTATGGGTGATCGGGTCGAACTTGTGGGTGTGGCACTGGGCGCAGGCCACCGTCAGGCCCAGCCAGACGGTGCCGGTCGTACCGACGCGATCGACCATCGCGAGGTAGCGGTACTCGAGCGGATCGATGCCCCCCTCCTCATTGATCATCGTGTTGCGGTGAAACCCGGTGGCTACGATGTCGTCGACGCTGGCGTCGGGCAGCAGGTCGCCGGCGAGTTGCCGGACTGTGAAGGCGTCGAACGGGAGGTCGTCGTTGATCGCCCGGATCACCCAATCGCGATAAGGCCAGATCGAGCGGTCCCGATCCTTCTCGAAGCCGTTGGTGTCGGCATAGCGGGCCAGGTCGAGCCAGCGGCGGGCCTGCCGCTCTCCGTACCGCGGGCTGGCAAGCAGCCGATCGACAAGCCGTTCATAGGCGTCGGGAGCCTGATCGGACAGAAAGGCATCGAGCTCCGCGGGCGTGGGAGGCAGCCCGATGAGATCGAGGTGCACGCGGCGGCAGAGGGTGGCCGGGTCGGCCTCGGCCGCCGGCGCGAGCGACTCGCGGCGGAGCCGGGCCAGCACGAACCGATCGATGTCGTTGCGGCTCCAGGCATCGTTCTCCAGGTTTCGCACAGGCGGCCGTTCGGGCTTCACAAACGCCCAGTGAGGCTCGTAGCCGGCCCCCGCCGCGATCCAGGCCGACAGGATTCGCTTCTCGTCTTCGGTGAGCGTCACCTTCGTGTGCGGAGGCGGCATCACGAGATCTGGGTCGTCGCTCTCGATCCTGGCTACGAGTTCGCTCGAGCCGACCTGCCCAGGCACGATCGCCCGCACGCCGCTGTCGAGTTCGGCCAGGGCGGCCTCGCGGAGATCGAGTCGCAGGCCGGCCTCCCGGTGCTCGTCGTCGGGGCCGTGGCACTGGAAGCAGCGGTTCGACAGGATCGGCCGAACCTCGTGGGCGAAGTCCGGTGCCCCCGCTGCCGCCGAGCCAAGGGCGAGCGGGAACCCGCCCAGAGAGCAGGCGAGAAAGAGCGGAAATCGGCCGCGAGGACTCATGCAATCTATGATGGTCTGTCCGGTGCCCGGCCGCCAGTTGAAACTGGGTTTCAGCCGCCGTGAATTCTGTGTGGAATCCCGGCCTCGGCCAGACGCGGGCTGATCCAAGACACGTCACCCGCCGAGGGTTTGTGTTGATCTCAGAGACCATCACGAGTGCGGCGAATCCCCGGCTCAAGCGGGCTGCGCGGCTGCGGGATGCCCGCGAACGCCGGACCTCCGGGCTCACTGTGGTCGATGGGCTGCGGGAGCTCTCCCGAGCGGCTGCGGTTGCGTGTGAGATCACGGAAGTCTTCGTCGAATTGCCCGCCTCGGATGGGTCGGCGTCGGCGGCTCCTGAGGCCGAGGTGCCCGAGGACGTGGCGGCGTGCGTGGCGGCCTGTGTGGCCCGCGGCGCTCGCGTGACCGGAGTGCCGCCGCGGGTGTTTGAAAAACTCGCCTTCGGCGACCGCAATGAGGGAGTGGTGGGCGTCGTTCGCTTCAGCGGGCGGAGCCTGGCGGAGGTGACGTTCCCGGCGGATCGACCCGTGATCGTGGCCGAATCGGTCGAGAAACCGGGCAATCTCGGGGCGATCCTCCGGTCGGTCGATGCGGCCGGACTCGGGGGTGTGATCGTCTGTGATCCGCGAACCGATCCGGCCAATCCCGCCACGATCCGGGCGAGCCTGGGAACCGTGTTCAGCGTGCCATTGGCCGTGGCCACCGCCGGCGACGTGATCGACTGGTGTCACGCGTCGGGCCGGCGGGTGATCGTGGCCACGCCCGAGGCCACGAGCGAGTGGTTCGCGGCAGACCTCACCGGCCTCGTGGCGATCGTCGTCGGCAGCGAGGCCGAGGGAGTGTCGCGAGCCTGGGCCGAGTCTGCCGCGACCGGGCAGATCGCCCTCACCGCGATCCGGTTGCCAATGCGGGGCATCGCCGACAGCCTCAACGTGTCGGTCACCGCGGCAGTGCTCGCCTACGAGTCGGTCCGGCAGCAGGCTGCGAAGTCTGACCGCTGAGCCCGCGTCAGCCGTCACCAGCCAAGCGGCCTGAGCCAACTCCAGCCGCCGCAGGGGCCGACGCTCGTGCATTCGCCGCAGGGAGCGCCGTAGCCGCAGACGCCGATCGGGCAGGTGTAGCCGACGTCGGCACCGCTCATGAAGCCGCGACCGGGCGGTCGCTGCCAGGGCGCGAGCAGATCGGGCGTCGGCCGAACGCCGCAGCCGATCCAGCGGCCACAGCCATCGCAGGGATCCCGCCAATGCTCGGGACCGCAATACTTCGGCCCGCACCCGGAGTCACCGCAGGGCGTCTTCTGACCGGCGGCGGTTCCGCCACAGTGCTGGCAGGGTCCGCCCGCGTGGACGACGGCGGCCAAGGCCAGGCCGGCGACAAGGGCGAGTGCGAGGCTGACGATCTGACGTGTCATGCCACCTGTATCGGTCGTGCCGGAGGGGCGTTCGCCACGTTCTCCCGACTGGGCGACAGGCTTTGCCGCAATTGCCCAGCTTCTCCGAGGCGTGGCCAGTCAGTCGAACGTGGCCGGCGGTCGCGCGAGGGTCTCTTCGAAGAGACGCAAGTAGGCGCGGCCGCTCGAGTCCCACGACCAGTCGCGAGCCATCACCTGCCGAACGAGCCGATGCCAGCGGTCGCGGTCCGCGTGGAGGTCGAGCGCCCGTTCGACCGCCTGCACGAGCGCACCGGGGTCGGCCGGCCCAAACACGAAGCCGGTGGCGGTGCCGTCGTTGATCGCCTCGGGCGTGGCGTCGATCACGGTGTCGACGAGGCCGCCCGTGGCCCGCACCACCGGCACGGCGCCGTAGCGTTGGGCGTAGAGCTGCGTCAGGCCGCAGGGTTCGAACCGGCTTGGTACCAGCATGATGTCAGCGGCGGCCTGAACGAGATGGGCGAGCCCCTCGTCGAAGTTTGTCACGACGTCGACCGTGCCAGGAAACGAGGCAGCGGCCCGTTGGAGCGATTCCTCGGCCACCGGGTCGCCTGTGCCGAGCACCATGAAGTGGGCCCGGCCGGTGCCGGCGAGGCGACCGAGCAGTTCGAGCACGAGGTTCACGCCCTTCTGCTCCACGAGCCGGCCCACGAAGGCCACGAGCGGTCGATCGTCGGGGGCGGCATGGCCCAATCGGGCGGCGAGCGCTACGCGGGCGGCATACTTGCCCGTGTCGACGTCGGCCGCAGTGAAGTGCCGGGGGATGTGCGGGTCGGTGGCTGGATTCCAGGCGGCGGTGTCGATGCCGTTGACGATGCCGGTGAGCACGCCGGCTCGGGCGGCGAGCAGCCCCTCGAGCCCGCAGCCGCCCTCGGACGTCTGGATCTCACGGGCGTAGGTCGGGCTTACGGTGCTGACTGCGTCGGCGAACACGATGCCCGTCTTCAGCAGATTGAGCTGCTCGTGGAATTCCATCTGCTGCCAGTTGAAATACTTCCAATCAAGCCCGGTGAGCAGCATGTCCCAGTGCCAGAAGAGCCCCTGATAGGCCAGGTTGTGGATTGTCATCACCGTGCGGGCGTTGCCGACGGCCGGCCAGTCTCGGTAGAGAATCTTCTGGTAGGCCGGCACGAGGCCCGTCTGCCAGTCGTGGCAATGGATGATGTCGAATGGCGCGGTCTGACGGCAGGCAAGTTCGATTGCTGCGCGGGAGAAGAAGATGAACCGTTCGGCGTTGTCGGGATAGTCGTTGGCACCGCCGTAGAGGCTGGGGCGGTCGAAGAATTCGTCGTTCGCCACGAGCAGTGCCGTGGCGGATGAGTCGGGAAGCGGGCAGCGAAGCACCCGGGCGAGCGTTCGCCTGCCCCCGATCGGCACCTCAAACTCGATGCCTGTCGGCTCGATCGGCAGACCCTGCTCGAAGACCTGTCGGTAGGCCGGGAGCACGAGCGTGACGTCGCAGCCGAGCCTGGCCAGGGCACCGGGCAGTGCCCCGGCCACGTCGGCCAGCCCGCCGGTCTTGGCGAAGGGGACGGCCTCGCTGGCCACCTCGAGCACGCGCATCAGGCTGGGCCTTCCTGCCGCCGGAGGTGGGGTCGGCTCGCGGGCGGGTCGCGGGATGGTCGGCCGACAGTCATACTATAGCCCGCAATCTGACCGCAGGCGGCAAAGCCAACCCAGCCCGAATTCCGATGTGCCCGCTCGTCAATCCAGCCGCCTTGTTTCGCCTGCGGCTCTCCTGCCCGAAGCGAAAAACCCTCTGGCCTCCGGCCGCCTGGGGGCTCGACGAGGCATGCCGGCTGCCGTCCTTCGCCGCCGTGACCGGTGTTCCGGACGTGCTCGATCTGTTCGTGGCGTGGAACGACGAGGGGCTGGCGATCCGGGGCGTCGCCCGCGGCGTCGGCTCGCAGCGGTGGTGCCATCCCACCAAGCCTGAGGACAGCGACGGCCTCCACCTCTGGATCGCGACGCGGCCCACGGGCGAGAGCCATCGGGCGGGCCGGTTCTGCCGCCGGCTCGCGTTTCTTCCGACCGGCGGCGGGCTCAGGGCTGACAGGCCGGTTGCGGTGCCGGCGGTGATTCCGCGGACGAGCGAACTCCCGGCCGAGTTGCCGGAGGGTGCCGTCGCCCTCGAGGCCGAACTCCGCGCGGATGGCTGGCAGATCGACGCCTGGATCATGGCCGCTGCACTGCCGGGCTGGGATCCCGCCGAGACTCCCCGCCTCGGCTTCTTTGCCGCCCTGGTCGACCGCCGGCTCGGCCAAGTGCCGTGTTTCGCGCCGCCGGAATTCCCCTGGGACAGCGACCCGACCACCTGGGCCGAACTGGCTTTGGACGGCGGGCCAGGTCGATGAAGCCACCGGCGAGTTGGCGGCAGCGCAAAAACCTGCGCAACGCAGGTTTTCCGGGTTTTCGGTAGTTGGCAGCCGGAGAAAATCCGTTGCCTGACAAGAACTTGTCACTTCCGACCCCCGAGGGGGTAGTGTACTTTCACAGGGCTGGGGTGCGGGAAAGCCGCGGTGTCGCGATCCTGACGGACCCCTTCGTGCGCAGGTTGTGAAAGGGGATCCACATATGACATTCCGCACTGGAATCTCTGGCCGAGCGAACACGGGTCGGGGGGGTTCACGGTCCCGGCCCAGGGCGGCCTTCACGCTCGTGGAACTGCTGGTGGTGATCGCGATCATCGCCACGCTGATCGGCCTTTTGCTGCCGGCGGTGCAGAGCGCCCGCGAGGCGGCTCGGCGGGCCAAGTGCCAGAGCAACCTCAAGCAGCTGGCGCTCGCCTGCCTCAACTACGAATCGGCCCGGAGTCAGTTTCCCTACGGCAATGCCATTCGAATCGCGGCCGCCTCGCCCGTGCCGAGAGGCACGGGCGGCCAATACGGCAGCGGCTGGACGCTCGAAATCATGCCCTATTCGGAAAACGCCCAGCTCGAGGAGCTCTACACCCCGAACCTCGACATCACGGCGAACACACCGGCGATGAAGTCGCTGCGGGAGAGCAAGGTCGAGGCCTACAACTGCCCGTCGGACTTTCAGCCGCAGCTCTTGCGGCCGGCCTCGGGCCCTGGAACGGGTGTCGATTTCATGACCGGTTCGTACCGCTCGTGTGCCGGCCGCGGCAACGGCTTCGTAACGTGGTATCTGTGGGAGGAACTCCCGCCTCCGTACGGCACGTCGACATCACGGTCCAACAGCTCCAGCCCGCTTCATGCGGGCTGGAGGGGCGTCATGCACGCCGTGCGGCAGGATCCCAATCCGCCGTATGCCATCGATCAGAAGTTCGCCCTCAAGCCGGAGCGAATCAAGACGATCGCCGACGGCACGTCGAAGACGCTTCTGATCGGTGAATCGACCAACCGCAACACGATCCCCAATCCACCGAACCTTGAGTTCTCCCGTCGGAGCCTCTGGGCCTACTCGTGGGGCAATTACTCGTCGTCGCAGACGACTCCCCAGGCCCGTACCCTTTGGGGCGACTACGGCCGCTGTTCGGCGGCGGAGACTGGGACATCGGAGCCAAATACCGGTCAGTCCAATCGGGCCTGCATGTCGGGCTGGTACGCCCTCCATCCCAATGGCTTCAACGGCGCGATGGCCGATGGGTCGGTGCAGTTCATCACCACCGATATCGACCTCCAGGCCTGGGCTGTGATGGGCAGCATCGCCGACGGCGGGGTCTATTGAGGTGAGAAGAACAGCGCAGGGGTTCGCCGGCCTCGCGATTCTGATCGTGTTGGTCGGCTGCGGCGGCAATGCGGGCGTCTCCGGCACGGTGACGCTCGACGGCAAGCCGTTGCCGGGCGTGCACCTGGTGTTCTTTCCCAAGGACGGCGATCCTCGGACGGCGAAGCTATTCGTCGCCGACGCCGATGACCAAGGCCGATTCACGGTCGGTGCCATCGGGAGTCCGCAAGGAGGCATTCCTCCGGGGCCCTATCGCCTCGCGCTGACCACCGCGTATTCGGCGACGGCCGGCGACGACGAGCCGCCACCGCCGGAGCGGGTGCCCGAGGCCTACCGGGCCGGCATCGACTTCGAGGTGCCGGCGGGCGGCACGCGAGACGCCGCCGTCGAGCTTCGATCAAAGTAAACCGGGCGAAACGCGGCTTGTAGAGGCTCGCCCTGCTGGCCCCGGCAGCGTGGGGGCTGCCGCGAGCCATGCGGCACCCCGCTACA
>CAYVNX010000101.1:0-9901 GCA_964453165.1 uncultured Candidatus Kuenenia sp.
GCCCTTCCCGGCCTCCGCTCCCTGCGTGTCCGCTGCGCTTCGCCATCCTGGCTTCGCTTGCTCCCACAGCACGCTCGAGGACACCGGCAGCCCCTCCCGGGTCTCGGGGGGCAGAAGGCATGCGCTGCCCGACATCGGAGGCCCGGGGATCGGCGAACGCTCGCGGAGCAATCGGGGCGTATCGTCGCCCGCGACGCGACTTTTGCCGTCCCCGAGCCGGTGCAGCTGAGTGGACGTGACGCCCGGGGATCGGCGAACGCTCGCGGAGCAATTGGGGCGTATCGGCGCCCGCGACGCGACTTTTGCTATCCCCGAGCCGGCGCAGCGGCTTGGAACTCAGGCGGCTCGGCCAGCGGGGGTGGGCGGCGACCGGCGGCGGGGAAACCAGTCGGCTTCCAGCACGAGCAGAGCCACCCGGTTTTCCAGGTTGGGCCGGAAGACCACCAGCAGGAGTACCGGCAGCCACCAGGCCATGAACAGGCCGCCATTCTGCGCCTTCCAGAATTGCGTTCCAAGCAGCACCGCCGCCGTGCAGCTCATCAATGTGCCGAGATTCTTGGGGGCCGGCCAGATCGTGAGGGTGGCCATCATCGCGATGAAGGCCGCCAGCACCGGGAGCCGGAAGACGCCGTCGCTCGAGGGCAGGGCCCAGAAGCCCTCGAGCGAGACGTCGTTGGGGAAGATCCAGCCGAACATCTGCCGCAGCTGACCCACGAAGACCGAGGCATCGGGCGAGGTGAACCAGAGCGCTACCACAAGCACCGCCAGCGACGCCGTCACGCCGAGCGCAAACCGACGAACGCCCCGTTCCCAATAGAAGCTGCACCAGAGTGGAAGGAGGAACACCGGGTAATACATGGTTCCGATCGCCAGCCCGACCAGGCTGCCGGCGACGATCGGATTGCGGTAGGCCGCGATCGCCCAGATCACGAGCGCCCCGGGTAGCACGTGATCGACGCTGCAGTTCATCCAGGCGGTGTATGGCATCAGCAGGTAGAGCACGGCGGCGGCGAGCCCGAGACGGGTGTTGTCGAAGTGTCGCCAACCGATCAACACCATGCCGGCCACGATCGCCAACTGGGAGATGATCGCCATCACCCGGGCGGTGGTCTCGTGGAGTTGCCGGCGGGAGGCGTCGGCCGATTGGGGCTCGGCGTCGTCGCCCGGTGCCAGGAACTGCCGGGTGGAGATCTGCGGGAGGAGAAACAGCAGCGGATAGCCGGGACCGTGCTTTGCGAGCTGGTCCACGTTGACCTCCGCGGCCCGGGCCCCCAGTTGCTCGGCGGCGGCGGCGCTCTCTACGTCCTGTCGCTGGGGCTTGGAGTTGATCACGTTGGCGAGGAGGAACACGAGCAGCGACCCGCCCAGGAAGATGAGGCCGCCGGGTGTGAGGTTGGGCTCGAGCATCGGCCGCCGGACCATCATCGAGTCGAAGAGCATCCGGAGTAGGAAGATGCCTGAGACGGCGAAGATCCAGGCGAAACCAAGAGTGCGCACGGCCACCTTGGCGGACTCGGTCTCGCCGACGTATTCAAGCGCGAGGAGCCCTGGCGCCAGCAGCACCAGCCCCAGGAGATCGAGATTCCGGATGCTCCAGACCCGGTTGAACTTGAAGAACAGCGCGATCGAGAGGAGCGACGCCAGATAGAACCAGGTCGTGAGCCGCACCGGGTAGTACTGGAACAGGATTTCGCTCATGCGGTGCCCGGAGTGACCGATCCGATCGCTTCAGCCTACGCAGCGGGTCCCAACCGTGCAAAAGCCGACGGCCGGGCGGCCGTGGTCAGCGGCCAAGGGGCCAGATGAGCGGGGCCAGGAGGATGGTGATCGCCATCACGATCAGGTTGAGCGGGCCGCCGAATTTGAGGTAGTCGGTGAACTTGTAGCCGCCGGGACCGTAGATCATCAGGTTCGTCTGGTAGCCCAGCGGTGTGGCGAAGCCGCAACTGGCGGCCACCGTGATCGCCATCACGAACGGCAACGGATGCACGCCCAGTTGGTGGGCCGTTTGCCAGGCGATCGGGAAGGTGAGCACGGCAGCCGCGTTGTTGCTCAGGAGTTCGGTCGTGAGCATCGTCACGAGGTAGATCGCGGCGAGCACGATCCGTGGATCGTTGCCGGCCGCGGCGACCGCGGTTTCGGCGACCGTGTTGGCTACCCCGGTCGTCTCCATCGCCCGGGCCAGCCCGAAACTGGCCGCGATCAGCAGCAACGCCTCCCACTCGATCGCCCGCCGAGCCTCGTTCGAGGCGAGGCAGCGGGTGGCGATCATCAGCCCGGCCGCGGCCAGCGCCGCCGTCACCATCGGCACCAGGCCCATCGCCACCGCCAGCACCATCCCGGCCACGATCGTGCAGGCGATCCAGGCCTGGTCGTGGCGGGGAGACGCGGCGTCGCTCACCTCGCTGACGAGGTAGAAGTGGCGACTCGTCCGTTGGCGCTGGATGAAGACCGGGCCGGCTTCGAGCAGGAGCGTGTCGCCCGGCTGGAGTGCGATGTCGCCGATCTTCTTGCGGAGCCGCTCGCCGTCGCGGGCGACCGCGATCACGACCGCACCGTAGGTCGAACGGAAGTTTCCCTCCCGGATCGTGCGGCCCACCAGCGGGCAGGTGGCCGAGACCACCGCCTCGACGAGCACCCGCTCGCTTCGCGGGTCGTCGAGCTTGAAGACCTGGTCGGTGGCCGGGCGAAGGCCGCGAACCTTTTGCAATTCGACGACCGAATCGATCACGCCGACGAACACCAGGCGGTCGCCTGCTTCGAGCCGCTCGGTCGGCGAGACGGCCGCGATCACATGGCCCCCGCGGTCGATCTCCATCAGGAACAGCCCGTCGAGCCGCCGCAGCCCTGCCTGTTCAATCGTCCGGCCCACGAGCATGCTGCCCGGCTCGACGACCATCTCCAGCGAATACTGCCGCGGGTCGTCGCTCGTGCTCATCGGCGGCCGGCGATCCTTGAGCAGGAACCGACTGGCCGTAAGGCCGTAGACGATCCCAGTCACGAACAGCGGGATGCCGAGCCAGGTGATGTCGAACATGCCGAGGGGGCCGCGAAACTCGTGGAGACCGCCCCAGGCCGCCGGGACGCCGGCCCAGGTGAGGTCGAACACACCCCAGGGACGGTCGAGTCCCGCGGCGATCCGATCCTCGACCAGGCCAGCCACGATCACGTTGGTGCTCGTGCCGATCAGGGTGCAGAGGCCCCCGAGCACCACCGCCGTGTTCATCGGCATCAGGAGCTTCGAGACGCTGAGCCTGTTCTTGCGGGCCCATTCGCGGATCGCCGGCACGAGCAGGGCCACGACGGGCGTGTTGTTCATGAAGGCCGAGAGGATGCCGGGGCCGACCATCGTCCGGAGCTGGGCCTGGGTGAGCGACCGGGGCCGGCCGAGAACCCGTTCCACGAGGACCGCCAGGGCGCCGGTGCGTTCCACGCCGGCCGCCACCACGAACAGGGCCGCCACCGCGATCATGCCCTCGTTGGCCATGCCCTTGAGCGCCTCGGCCGGCCCGAGCACGCCGGTGATCAGAAGCACCACCACGCCCCCGAGCATGATCATGTCCGGGGCGCGCTGAACGAACAGCAGGCCGCAGAGCGTGGCCACCACCACCGCGGCGGTTAACACGGCCTGCCAGTGTTCGAGGAGGTGGTCGAAGGGCATCCTGTCGCTCCGGGAACGGGGCGATGATCGTCCCGTGGCAGCCTGCACTTTGCTTGCGTGCGGGAGGGGATGCAAGGCCAAAGCAGGGCGGCTGACGGTCAAGCAAGAACTCGGGTAGCCTGAAGCGGTGTACCAAAAGGAGTCACCGCCCATGAACGATCCTTCCGCCGAGGCACGTTTTTCCGATTACTACGCGGCCACGCCGCGACCCCCGTGGGACATCGGTCGGCCCCAAGCGGCCTTTGTGGCGGCGGCCGAACGGATCGGGCCGCGGGTGCTCGATATCGGCTGCGGCACCGGCGACCTGGCAATTTGGCTGGCGGGCCAGGGGCGGGCCGTGACGGGCGTCGACTTTCTGTCAGAGCCGATCGAGCGGGCGCGGGCGAAGGCTGCGGCAGCCGGCGTCGAGGCCAACTTCCTGCAAATGGATGCCCTGGCGGTGGGCGAGATCCCTGAGCGGTTCGATGCCGTCACCGACTGCGGGCTGTTCCATACCTTCGACGATGCCGGCCGGGCGGCGTACGTCGCCGCGCTCGTGACGCTGCTCGAGCCCGGGGCTCGGGCCTTCATCCTCTGTTTCTCCACGGCCGAGCCGGGCGGCCATGGCCCGCGGCGGGTGAGCGAGGCGGAGATCCGTGCTGCCTTCAACGCTGGCTGGGAGATCGAGTCGATTGAGCCAGCTCGATTCGAAGTGGTGCCGGGCATACCCGGAGCCGAGTTCTCCCCCGGAGGCGCCCAGGCCTGGTTCATCCAGGTGAGGCGGGTGTGAGGCAGCGAATGTCGGCCGCTCAGGCCGCTCGCCGGCGGACGTAGACAAGCCAGGCAGAAGCCGAAAGGCCCACGAACGTCAGCGTTCCGGGCTCGGGCACGATCGTGGCGATCCAGGCCGCGTTGGCGGGGACTGAGGTCGAGAAGCTGCTCGCCGGCTTGTCTTGGGGCGTCGGAGTCACGTAACTCCACGGGCCAGCCGTCGTCCCGCTCGTGCTCTGATAGATCCCGCCCTTGTCAAAAATCCCCGCATTGAAGCCCGTACCGGAGTTCGTCGTGTTGAAGGCCGACTCGACGGCATAGTTGACTCCCGCCAGCTTCCAGATGCCTCCCTCCTGCATGAACACGGGGCCCCCCGAGTCACCGACCGAGAGCACGCCCTCGTTGGCGGGCGTCGAGTCGAAGTCGAACGTGACCTGGATGCCGGCCGCACCGAGATCGGAGAGTCCGCTGAAATTATTCGTGCCCCAACTCCGGGTGCCGATGCCAGAGCCCCAGGTCCAGCCCTTCGCCTCCGTACCCCCGCCGGATGCGTTGCCGATCACGTCGGTCGTCGTCCGCGGGACACCCCGGCCGAAGATGTACATCGCCTGGTTCGTCGTGAACGACCCCGAATACATCGGCACGATCTTGTCACCGGGAAACGTGCCGCTGATCTGATAGATCGCGAGGTCGCTCGAGGGATCGAAGAAAGCCGCAGTCGTCACGTAGGAAGACGAGTCAGGAAACGTGATCGACTGCCCCGTGAGATTGCCCAGGTGCTTGGCGGTCACGAAAAACTGGGACGAAATCGGAGTTCCCATGAAGGAATCGAAATTCCCGACCTGATCCCAACGGATCGCGAGTGCCGGGTCGGTCGGGGCCGACGTGTTTCCCGTCGCGCTGCCGTTGATGATCACGGCGCGGGCGGGCCTCGCGGTTCCCACGACACTGACGGCCAGGGCGGCCAGGCTGGCCAGCCAGACCGGCCGAGCGCCCGGGATCAGACCTGATGGGGACAGAGATAAAACCATGGCTGGTCTCGGCAGAAGGTTGTTCCCGGCACGCGCCTCACGCCTGTATCCTACGGTGTCGCACCGCGGCCGCAAAACCGCCGGTTCTTGACAGCTTCGTCAGGGCTGCAGAAGACACACGGCTGGTCCGGCGGTGCAGCAATCATGCGCCTGTTTCCCTCCGACCGCTACCCGCTGCCGCTGCCGGATGGGCACCGGTTTCCAGTGACCAAGTATGCCGCGTTACGCCGGCGTCTGGAGCGACTGCGAGCGGACGGGGTGGGATTCGAATTCGTCGAACCGCATGCCGCGACCGATGACGAACTGCTACGGGTTCACGACCGCGCCTACGTGGGCCGGGTGCTGGCCGGCACGCTCTCGCCGGCCGAGGTTCGCCGGATCGGGTTTCCCTGGAGCGCGGCCCTGGTGGAGCGGTCCCTGCGGAGCACCGGGGCGGCCGTGGATGCCGCGGCGGCAGCGATGGAGGACGGGATCGCGGCCAGCCTCGCCGGCGGCACGCACCATGCCGGCCCCGACTGGGGCGAGGGCTTCTGCGTGTTCAACGACACCGCCGTGGCGGCCCGCGAACTGCAGGCCCGGGGGCTCGTCAGGCGGGTGGCGATTCTCGACTGCGACGTGCACCAGGGCAACGGCACGGCGGCGATCTTCGCCGGCGATGAGAGCGTATTCACGATGTCGATTCACGGGGAGAAGAACTTCCCTCTGCGGAAGCACGCCAGTTCTCGCGACGTTCCGCTCGACGACGGCACGGGCGACGAAGCCTATCTCGCAGCGCTGGGCCCGGCGGTGGCCGAGTCATTCGACCGCGGCCGGCCCGACATCGTGCTCTACATTGCCGGCGCCGATCCCTACGAAGGTGATCGGCTCGGCCGGCTCGCCGTCACGAAGCAGGGACTGCTCGCCCGAGACAGGCTCGTCCTCGAAGCCGCCCGCCGGGCAGGCGTGCCGGTGGCGATCGTCTGCGGCGGTGGCTATTGCGCGGAGATCGAGTCGATCGTCGACATCCACGCCGCCACGATGCTCGTGGCCGTAGGGATGGTGTCGGGCCGGGAACAGCCGTGACCCATCGGTCCCGCTTGAGTCTCCAGGTGGCCCGTGGGGACAGGCTGGTAGCCTGCCCGTTGTCAGGTCGCCACCCGATGCCTCACAGCGCTCGGCGATGCTTCCGCGGGCCCGGCTTGGCCGCTGGCTTGGATGCGACTGGCCCGGCTGCTGCGACCGGCATCACGGCCGGGGCTGATCGTCTCTGTGTGGCCTGGTCCGCTCCGCCCGCGCGGGACTTGCCGCCGCCCCGGCGCCGTCTGCTTCCGCCGGCACCGCTCGGCCGCGAGCCACTGCCGCTCGATCGCCGCGATCGCGACCGGTCGCCACCCCGCTCGCTGACCGAATCGTCACTGCGATGTGCGCCGCGGGCTGGCGGCTCGTTTCGCTGGGGGATCTCCCGCCGCAGCAGCCGCTCGATCGCGTCGAGCCGCGGTCGCTCCTCGGCGTCGCAGAAGCTCACGGCCGCCCCTTCCTGGCCGGCCCGGCCGGTGCGGCCGATCCGATGCACGTAGGTTTCGGGCTCGTGGGGGAGTTCATAGTTGATCACGTGGGCCACGTTGTCGACGTCGATCCCGCGGGCGGCGATGTCGGTGGCGATCAAGACCGGCGGCCGGGGCGACTTGAACGCCGCCAGAGCCCGTTCCCGCTGAGATTGCGACTTGTTGCCGTGGATCGCGGCGGCCTTGATGCCTGCCCGGTCGAGGTCGCGGTGGAGCTTGTCGGCGCCGTGCTTGGTGCGAGCAAACACGATCACGCGGCCGGTCGCCTCCTCCCGCAGGAGCTGAACGAGCAGGGCCTTCTTGTCCTTCTTGGGCACGAAGAAGACCGACTGCTCGACCGTTTCGGCAGGCGTCGCCTGACGGGCGGTCTTCACCTCGAGCGGATCGCGAAGCATCGTCGCCGCGAGTTCGCGAACCTCGTCGGGCAGGGTCGCCGAAAAGAGGAGCGTCTGCCGGTCGGTCGGCAGCATCGCCACGATCTTCCGCATGTCGTGGATGAAGCCCATGTCGAGCATCCGGTCGGCCTCGTCGAGCACGAGGTATTCGACCGAGCGGAGGTCGACGAGCCGCTGGCCCACGAGGTCGAGCAGGCGACCGGGCGTGGCCACGAGCACGTCCACGCCATGCATCATCGCTTTCGACTGTTGGTGCTGGCCCACGCCGCCGTAGATCACCGCGGCGCGGAGGCCGACATGGCGGCCGTAGGCGAGAAAGCTCTCGTGGATCTGGGCGGCCAGTTCCCGCGTGGGGGCGAGCACGAGCGTGCGGCAGCGACGCGGGGCAGGCTTGCCGTCATCGGCCCGCAGCCGCTGGATCAGCGGCAGGGCGAATGCGGCGGTCTTGCCGGTGCCCGTCTGGGCGCAGCCGAAGAGATCGCGACCGGCCAGCACGTGGGGAATGGCCTTCGTCTGAATCGGCGTGGGCGTGGCGTAGCCTTCCTCAGCCAGGGCTCGCAGCAGGAGCGGGGCGAGTCCGAGGTCGGCGAAGCCGGCCACGGCTGCGGAGGGCTGGGCGTCGGACGGGGACTCGATGGGCGTCGTGGTGGGGATGGAGGTCGTGCGTGTCATGGTGGGCATGCTTGTCATGGAACTGTTCTTTCTGTGATATCGATCGAGAGCCTGGGCCGGCGGCGGGCGGAAAGCCCGGGAAACGCAGCCACGGCAGGTGCGGACAATCGGTCTGCAGTGCTGCCACAACGCTGCGGCAGGGGCACGGCGGATCCCGGTGATGGATCACTGCCTGCCGGGCGAGAGTGTCGTCGCGAATGCCCAGGTTTTGGGAGGCGAACGACAGCCAAGTCGAGAGATGGCGATCGCGGCGGCCGAGGGTCCGGAACAAGCCGGTGGTCGCCTTCATCTAATCCGTATGCCGAAACACTACCACGCGGCCGCCTGAAGGGCAAGGCGAGGGTCGTCGAGGCAAGGTTCGCAGGCATGGGTCATCGCCGCCACAAGAGCTGCAGCGAGAGACCCGGCCCAGGATCGAATTCGATGACGTCGGTGCGGCCCGATGTGAAGTTCGTCCCTTGGAAGAGTTCGCGGTCGAACAGCCACGAGGCCATCGCCTCGAGCGTGAAGCCGCTGCCGAGCGTCCGCTCCAGTCCAACCGCCGCCCGCTGATCGAAGACATAGAAGCGTTCGTCGTCGACCAGTCGGTCGGCCAGAAAATAAATCTGGGTGTCGGTGCGGTAGAAGGCGACGAAGCTCCAATCGTCGCCGAGTCGCCGCCGGGCCTCGACGTTACCGTTGACGAGCGGGAAGTAGGCGGCCGAGATCGTCCACTGGTCGTCGGGCCGCCACTCGAAAGACGCCGGCACGCCGATCTTCGCTTCGAAGGAATCGTTGGGCCGCCAGGCATAGGCCGCACCCGGCAGGGGGTAGGGGAGCTGCGACGTTGGTGAATAGAAGATGCTGTAGTTCCACTCGTCGCGGCCATTCGCGGCCGGCCGGTTCCAGAAGGCGATCGCCATCAGCGTCAGGTCGCGGCCGGCGGCGAACGGCTGGTCGCTGGCCGAGCCAAACAGGAACGTGCCGCCGAGCGTGCCGCCCGAGGCGAGCGGGCGAATGTGGGTGAGGCCGGTCTCGACGAGCCAGAGTTGGTCGGGCACGGGCTGCCGAGAGTCCGGCAGGATCGCGTCGGTCGCGAGTTCGAGCCGGCCGAATCGGCCGATGCCGATCCAGAGCGGTGATCCTTCGCTCGGCGTCACGAGCGGCGCGGCGACGCGGGCGAACTGGGCGTTCATGCCGAGCGTGGCCGGCTGCCCCACGACATCCGTGGAAGGTGCCCAGAAGCCGCCGATCGAGACCGGGGCCGCTGAGCCGAAGGGGCCACCACCGCGGCGGGGCTTCCGCAGCGCCGGCACGGGCTCGGTGTCGGCATCGGCGATCGGCTCGCTCGAGAAGAAGTCTTCCTCGAGGTTGAACTCGACGGGTGGCAGGAGTGCGAGCCTCTCGGGCGGTGGCGGCCAGCCGACCGGCTCCTCGGCCGCGCCGGCGCAGGCAGCGAGCCCCGCCATGATCAGCGTCAGGCATGCTCGTCCGCACGGCGATCGAACCCAGAGGATCACTCGTCAACTCCTGCCGGCGAGAGCAGTCTCGCCGGGCGGGGGAGGGTAGCGGGGAGACCCGAGGCGTCACAATCGCGGACCTGCACAAGCCCGGCGAGGGAGGGGCGCAGCGGCCCGGGGACGGCAAAAGTCGCGTCGCGGGCGAAGATACGCCCCGATTGCTCCGCGAGCGTTCGCCGATCCCCGGGCCTCCGATTTCTGACAGGTTCACCGTCGTATGCCTTCTCCCCTCCGAGACCTGGGAGGGGCTGCCGGTGTCCTCGAGCGTGCTGTGGGAGCAAGCGAAGCCAGGATGGCGAAGCGCAGCGGACACGCAGTGAGCGGAGGCCGGGAGGGCCGACGCGAACGT
>CAYVNX010000102.1:0-9766 GCA_964453165.1 uncultured Candidatus Kuenenia sp.
CCCTTTCTGGGAAGCCCTTTCTGGGAAGGCCGTGTACCAGCTGGCCTGTCCCGATTCGTTCGGCACTCTCTCTTCAGGATCCGATCCAGGTCGCGTGCTTGAAGCTGCGGAGCCAGGTGCGCTGCCGCTTGGCGAGTTGGCGGGTGCGAAGCTGCGTGCGGCGGATGGCTTCGGGGCGGTCGATGCGGCCGGCTAGCAGGTCGATCGCCTCGGTGTAGCCGGCTGCCTGGCTGGCGGTCGGTCCGATGCCGCCCGGGGCGGCCAGGGCGGCGGCGGTCTCTTCGACGAGCCCGCCGGCGAACATCGCCTCCACCCGACGGTCGATCCGTTCGGCGAGCGCACCGCGGCCCACGTCGAGGATCATCAGCCGGGACTCGAACCAGGGGCTCGGGGTCGGAATGTGGGCTTCGGAGAGCGGCCGGCCTGTCAATTCCGTGACCTCCAGCGCCCGGACGAGCCGCTTCGTGTCGTTGGGATGGATGCGGGCGGCTGCATGTGGATCGAGAGCGAGCAATCGGCGGTGAAGGGCAGCGGATCCTTCCGTTGCCGCCGCATTGATGAGCTCGGCGCGAATGGCGGGGGCGGCGGCAGGCAGTTCGGCCAGGCCGTCGCGAAGGCTCCGGAGGTAGAGCGGGGTTCCGCCCACAAACAGGATGTTCCTTCCTCGGGCCCGACAGGCGTCGACCGCGGCGGCGGCCGCACGCAGCCAGTCGGCCACACTGAAACCGGTTGCGGCCGGCACGAGATCGAGGCAGTGATGGGGCAGGGCGGCCCGGTCGGCCGGGGTCGGCTTGGCGGTGCCGATATCGAGCCCGCGGTAGACCGCCATCGAATCGACACTGATGATCTCAGCCCCCAGTTGGCGGGCGAGCGGGATTGCCAGGGCCGACTTCCCGGCGGCGGTGGGGCCGGAGAGAAACCAGCAGTCTTCGCCCAATCGTGGCCCAGGCGGGGAGGATTGCGGTGGGCATGCTACAGTTGATCGACCTTCTGTCGGCGGCTGGAATGGATCCGGCCGGGCGGGGGCTGTAGGCAGGATCGGACGTGGTGGATTCCCAGACATCGCAGCGGCGGACGGGCGAGGTGCTCGAGGCGTTGGAGCGGGTGATCGCCGGGCGGAAAGGGGGCGACTCTGGTCGATCCTACACCGCGAGGCTCCTGGCTGGTGGGCCAGCCACGGCCGGGGCGAAGGTGACCGAGGAGGCGGAGGAGCTGGTCCGGGCGGCGGAGGGCGAGGCCGACGACCGGGTGGTCGCCGAGGCGGCTGATCTCGTCTACCACACCCTCGTTCTGCTGGCCTGCCGTGATTGCAGCCTCACCGAGGTGGAGGCGGAGCTCGCGCGGCGATTCGGCGTTTCCGGGCTCGACGAGAAGGCGGCCCGCGGAGGTGGGGCATGAGTGACCAGCACGACGACTGGCTTCTGAGAATCGGCGTGCCGAGCAAGGGACGGCTGGCCGAACTGGCCGTCCAGCTCCTGGCCGACGCAGGGCTTTCATTCCGGCGAACCGATCGCAGCCTGTTCGCCCGCTGCAAGGACATGCCGGTCGAGATCACATTCCTCAGGACCGACGACATCCCCGTGCTCGTGGCGGAAGGGGCGATCGGGCTGGGGATCACCGGAGCCGACCTGGTGGCCGAAAGCGGCGCCGAGGTCGTGCACCGGCTCGACCTGGGTGTCGGCAGCTGCCGGCTCGCGCTCTGCGTCCGCGACGATTCCACAATCGACGATCCGCGGCAGTTGGCTGGCCGCCGGGTGGCCACGAGCTTTCCCCGGATCACCCGCGACTGGCTCGCGATGCGGGGCGTCGAGGCCCACTTCGTCGAGCTCTCGGGCAGCGTCGAGGTCATGATCGCACTCGGCGTCGCTGATGCCATCGTCGATCTGGTGGAGACCGGGAGCACGCTGGCTGCCAACCGGCTTCGCGTGCTCGACGAGATTGGCCGCTACGAGACGGTGCTGGTTCAGGATCCTGGGATTTCCCACCCCGACCTCGCCGATCGCATCGTCCGCCGGCTCGAGGGAATCGTGATCGCCCGGGGCTGGTCCCTACTCGAATACAACGTGCCACGGGCCCGGCTTTCCGACGCGGAGCGGATCACCCCCGGTTTCAAGTCGCCGACCGTGATGGCCCTCGAAGATTCAGCGTGGTGCGCCATCCGCGCGATGGTGCGGCGGGGCGAGGTCCACGCCGTCATCGAGCGGCTGGAGGCGATCGGGGCCGTCGCGATGATCGAGACGCGGATCGCCAACTGCCGCCTGTAGGGCTGTCAGTTGGGCTCGACGGTCGGGATCAGCCTGCCGAAGATCGAGCGGCCACGCCGCAGGGTGGCCGCCACGCAGGTGCCGGGCTCGACAGCCGCGGCATAAGGATTCGGGGTGGGGTTCGTCGGCCGGAGTACCACGAGATCCGCAGGCCGTCCGACGGCGATGCAGCCTGCTCGATGCTCGGCCGCGAGGGCCCAGGCCCCGTTGAGGGTGGCCATCCGCAGGGATTCCTCGGGACTTACCAGGCCCGCGTCCACCAGAGTGCGGCATTCCGCCAGCACCGAGAGATCGGGATTCGAGGCGCGGCTGTCGGTGCCGATCGCCACGCGGATGCCGGCCGCGCTCAGGAGCCGGACCGGGGGAAGCGTTCCCGAGAGCAGCCGCGTGGTTCGCGGGCAGACGACCACGGCGAGCCGGTCGCGGTGGCGGGCCAGGCGGGCAAGCGCGATCGGATCGCGGCCAAGGTGGGTGGCGTGCACCACGATGGCCCGTCGAGCCCGCGCGAGCAGGCCGATCCACTCGGCCGGCGAGAGGAGCGCTGGTGGACGGTCGGCATCCCAGGCCCCGAGTCGCTCGAGGAGTTCGCGGAACACTCCTCTGCCGGAGGCCAAAAGTTCCTCCTCGTCCAGGCTCTCGCAGAGGTGCATCGCCACCGGCAGGCCGCGGCGACTGGCTGCGGTGATGAGCCACCGACCGAGCGTCGCGGCGACGGAGTACGGAGCGTGGGGCGAGATGCCGGCCGGCCGCCCCGCGCGTGCGAGCCGATCGAGATCCGAAGAAACCGCGGTCGCCGCGGCGGCTTGGCTGCTCGGCCGCAGCCCGAGGGCCTCGCGGAAGACCCGGACCGCAGGGCCCTGCGGTCTGCGCGGCGTCGGGGGAGCCTGGCTGGCGATCTCTCCGATCTGGGTGACACCCGCTGCAGCGCTCTCCGTGAGGCCGCGGTCGATCGCCCGGGAGACCGTCTCCGCGTGGAGGCCGGAGGAGGCCTGCAGCCGGCGGTGGGCCACCAGCCGACCGATCCAGCCGGGCAGGCCGCCGGTTGCGTCGAGGGGGGATTCGAAGTCCGAGAACTCGAGGTGCGTGTGGGCGTTGACGAGTCCCGGCAGGATGATCGCGTCATCCAGATCGATTCGCTCGTCGCTCGACCCCGGCGGCCTCCGCCAGCCGACTCCCGTGATCAGACCCCGTTCAACCCGCACCCAGCCGGATTCGAGTGGCGAGCCCGTCTGTGGTACGAGCCACCGGCAACGAAGCGTGAAACTCGTCAGCGAATCGGCCGACGAGATCACGGCGCCGCCGACATCACGGGCAGCGGCACGAACCCGCTCCCTGGGGTTCCGGCGGGTACGATCGCCGGTTCATCCTCGAAGAGTTCGTAGAACACGTTTCGGCGGCGCGGGATCCAGCCCAGTTCGCTGATCGCCGACTTCATCTGGTCGAGGGTGAGGTGATGAACGGTGCCGGCCGCGCTGACGACGTTCTCCTCGATCATCAGGCTCCCCATGTCGTTGGCCCCGAACAACAGGGCGAGTTGGCCGATGTCTCGGCCTTGCGTCACCCAGCTGGACTGGATGTTGGGGAAATTGTCGAGATAGAGCCGGGCGACCGCCTGGGTCTTGAGATACTCGAAGGCTCCGGCGGGCGGGATGTCGTCCATCTGCGTGTTGTCGGGCTGAAACGACCAGCAGATGAAGGCGGTGAAGCCGCCAGTCTCGTCCTGGAGTTGCCGCAGCCGCTCCAAGTGCTCGACCCGTTCGGCCAACGTTTCGACGTGGCCGTACATCATCGTGGCGGTGCTCCTGCCGCCGAGTCGATGCCACTGACGGTGGACCTCGAGCCAGTCGTCGGTCATCACTTTGCCGCGGGTGATCGCCGCCCGCACGCGGTCGACCAGAATCTCGCCACCGCCACCCGGCAGAGATCCAAGCCCCGCCGCCGCCAGCCGCTCGAGCACCTCGGGGAGCGGCCGCTTCGCGATCTTGGTGAACTGGTGGATTTCCGGCGGCGAGAAGCCGTGGACGTTGACCGTCGGAAAGTGGGACTTGATGTCCCGCAGCAGCTCCTCATACCACTCCAGCGGCAGCGTGGGGTGCATGCCGCCCTGCAGCAGAATCTGATCGCCCCCCAGGGCCACCGTCTCCTCGATCTTCCTCAGGAGGACATCCCGATCGAGCACGTAGCCTTCTGGATCCTTCGGGCCTCGGTAGAAGGCACAGAAATCACAGACAGCGGAGCAGATGTTGGTGTAGTTGATGTTCCGGTCGATGTTGTACGTGCGATAGCGCTCCGGATGGAGACGCCTCGTGACGGTATCGGCCGCCCGGCCGATCGCCGCGAGTTCGCGAGACTCGAGCAGGGCGATGGCTTCGGTGCCGGTAAGGCGCCGGCCGGTGGCGACTGCTTCGAGCGTGTCTCTGTCGTTGCTTCTGGTGATAACGCTGGTCATGGGAGATGGCTCTGGACAACGACCTGCCCGACAGGACGGGGTGCGAGTCCCAGCCGAACCGCATGGCTGCGGAACAACCGGAGCGCCTCCAGTTCCCGGACACCGAGATCATAGTGGAGATTGTCGCGGAGATAGGCCAGGCACTGCGACGACGTCAGACCGTGCGCGGCCGCCTCGGAGGCGGCGATCGCCGGTAGCTGGGCCCGGCCCCGGTCGCGGGCGGCCTCCAGCCGCGACACCAGTTCCACGGAATCGGCTCCGGGTCGCGCAGCCCAGACGGCGAACACGAACGGCAGGCCGGTCCACCGGCACCATTCATCGCCCAGATCCCAGATCAGTTGGAAGGCTCCGCCGCCAGTGGCCGGGCCAAGCGCCCGGTCGCCGATCAGGAGGATCGCATCCGCCGTGGTGTCGCCGCTACCGGATCCGATGGGGAGGGGCTCGATCCGCGGTTCGAGCCCGTACATCTCGTGCAGGAGGATCCGGGCCAGGGCCGCGCTCGTTCTCGAACCCTCGTCGACCGCGAGCGATCGCACCTTGCGCGGGGGCACCCTGAACAGCAGTTTGACGCTCATCACGGGTCCGCGGCAGCCGATGCAGGCGTCGGAGACGATCCGAAACTCGGGGTGCCGAAAAACCTCGATCGAGGGCACGAGCGCCACGTCGAGCCCGCCGGCTGCAAGGCGGTCGGCCAGGCGACTCGGAAGATCGAAGGAAAGAGCAAGGTCGGCCGCGGCCAAACCGTGGACGAGCGGCCGCGTGTTGAGGTATTGAACCGCTCCCACGCTGATCGGGGGAAGCGGGCAGGCGGAATCGAAGGCAGCGGCCGAGCGGATCATGGTGGGGTTCCGGAGGCCGGGATCTTCCCGATCGCCAGCCTCTCCTGCAACCGCAGAAGAACGGCTTTCCTAACAGACCCGGGAGCACGTCTGCCGCCGCGGGATGCGAGGACCGCCGCCCTCGCGTTTTGCCGCGTCAGACCTCCAGTTCGCGGAAGGCCCGGAGTCCCAGGGCCAGCGGGACCACGGTTGCCACCGTTCCAGCCAGGCCGACCACTACCAGGCTCGCAGCCGTGCCCCAGGGCCCCCCAGCCACCGCCAACAGCCCGTCGGTGGCCACCAGAGCGGGCCCGAGGGTTCGCGACAGGAGGAAAAGGTGGGTGGGTACGGCCGCCGTCACGACCACCAGCATGATGAACAGGGAGCTGAGCACCAGGCAGAGGGTGCCTCCGAAGCCCGACGAGATCTTCGACGGCGACGACTCCCGCAGATCGGGCATCCGCGCCCCCAGGCCGACGGCGATCCCCGAAAGGCCCGCGCAGAGCAGCAGGCAGCAGAATTCGTGAATGGCGATCAGGGCCCACGGAAGGCCGAGCATGCAGTCGCTGAGGAAGACGAGCAGCGAGCAGGGCACGACTCCGCCCACGAACGAGAACAGAAACTTCGACCAGACGATCTGATCCCGGTCCACCGGCAACAGCCCGAGGATCCAGAATCGTCGGCCCTCGAGGCTGATCATCGGGTAGACGAACCGCGTCGTGAAGGTCGAGAGAATCAGCCCCACCACCGCCAGATTGAGAAACCCGATCATCGACGCGTAGGTGTTGTGATAGTTGAACGACCGGAGGTTCACGAAGTAGAGGCCCAGCAGCCCGAAGAAGATCAGGAACTGGGACCACTGGGAAATGTCCCGCCTGAAGATCCGAAGGTCTTTGACGAGCAGAAGGCGAAGCGGTCGGCTCGGCGAGGCCGCGGTGCCGACCAGGAGGCGGTCGAACCAGCCGGGCCGCCGTCGCCGCCTGGCCGGCACCTCACCGGCCAGATGGCTCGCTCCCCGACGGTACGCCAGCCGCGCCAACCAACCCGCCAGAACCTGAAGCAGCAGGGCGTTGGCGACGAGCAGCGAAAGAAACTTCACCGCCTCGGCGAGCGCCGTCCCGTCGACTCCGCCAGTGCGGCTCGTCCGAGCTGCCTCAAGAAGGCCGCTGGCCAGCCACCAGCTCGGCAGCAGTTTCTGCTCCGTGATCCGCAGCCGCGCGAAGGCTCGTTCGAACCACGCGGCCGACATGGTGTCGGCCTTCGGTTCCGTCACCAGCGTCCAGCCGAACCACAGCACGGCCAGACAGGCGAGCGTCACGCCGGCGGTCAGCAGATGGAGCCGCAGCCGGGGCAGCCAGCCCACCAGGAGCATGCAACAGATTCCACCGCCAGCCGCTGGGATCACGACGAAGGCGAGCATGAAGGGCAGGAGCAGCAGGTAGAAGGGCCAGGATGCGCCACGGACGACGCCGTAGGCGACGAGCATCGGACTCCCCAGGAGCACGAAGCCCCAGCTCGAAAACCACATCGCCTCGCGAAACTTGTGGCCGAAAATCGTCTCGGCCCGCACCGGGAGGGTGAGGAGCAGCCGGGACTCGGGCGAGCAATAGAGGCCGCCGTAGAGGAGGATGCCGGCTGAGAACACCAGCATCACCATCAGCGACGAGAAGAAGGCGTTGAACAGCAGCGGAATCACGTCGGCATGGAGCACGTCGAGGAAGCTGAAGGCCTCGTGGAACAATCCGTAGAGGGCGGCCCAGAACAGGCCGCTGAGCATGGTCACGAGCGAGAGCCGCAGCCGGCTCCCGGTGAGCATCGACCGCACCACCTGCCAGACGAGGGTGATGCGGAGCCGAAGAAAGAGCCGGGATTCTTCGTCGAGGGAGATCAGCCGTACGGATTCGCCCACCGGGCCAGGGCGGGTCATGGATCGCCTCCCGCCGCATTGGTGAGTTCGAGATAGAGTTGCTCGAGCGACGTGGCTTCGAGGGCGACCTGCTCCCGCAGTTCCATCACGGTGCCGAGGAACCGGAGCCGGCCGCGGACCATGATGCCGACGCGATCGGCCATCTCCTCGGCCATGGCCAGGGTGTGAGTCGACATGAACACGGTCATGCCGTCGCGGGTGCGGGCGGCCAGCAGATCCTTGACGATCCGGACGCTCCGCGGATCGAGCCCAACCATCGGCTCGTCGAGCACGAGCACATCCGGATCGTGGAGGAGCGAAGCGGCGAACACCAACCGCTGCTTCATTCCCAGCGAGTAGCTCTCGGAGAGATCGTCGGCGAACTCTGCCAGTTCGAACGAGGCGATCTCGCGGTCGATCCGGCTACCGGCCAGGTGCCTGGGCATCCCGAACATGTCGGCGATGAACCAGAGAAACTCACGTCCGGTGAGTTTGTCGTAGAGGCAAGGCTCGTCCGGCACGTAGCCGACGTGGAGATGCGCTTCCCGGGGATGCGTCACGACATCGTGGCCGCAGATTCGGATCGTGCCCTGCGACGGTTGGAGCAGACCCACGAGCATCTTGATGCTCGTGGTTTTTCCGGCCCCGTTCGGGCCGAGCAGCGCGAAGAGCTCGCCCCGCGGGATCGCCAGCGAAAGGTCAGCAACCGCCGTCTTCGGGCCATAGGTGCGAGAGACGTGGGCGAATTCGATCATCGGATGGAGGGCTCCCGGAGATTCGGCGATGAATCCTGGGAGGGATCCTCTCCCAGGTCGTCACTCGCGGCCAAGCGGGCCGCCTCGGCGTCGGGCTTCCGGACAAACGCCACCCTTGCTCCAAGGATGGCCGCCTCCTGCCGCAGCACTCTGCCGCGGCGATCCACCCAGAGCCGGCACCGTGGCTCCCGGTCGCTCGTCGGATCCTCCCGGTAGACGACGACATGCGCGCGAACGAGCCCGTCTTCCCAGTACACGGTCTCCTCACCCATGACCTCGGCATGCAGGATTTCGAGGGGAGCTTGGCCCGGCCGCAGCGGGCTGTAGACCGGCACGGTCCAGTGACGCCCCTCGGTCAGGCCCGGGATCGTGGCCTGCGGCGAGAGTTCGTCTCCCAGGGCCAGATTGGTCGGCAGGTGGCGGGTCGTTTCGTAGTGCAGGTCGCCCGCCGCCACCTGCACCGTCACCTCTCCCTCCCGCACGAGTCCCGTCAGGATCAGCGGATCATTCGCACCAGGCAGGGTCACAAAGGACGAAAAGCGACGGAGTTCACCCCGCTCGTCGATCGTCATGCTGCCGCGGGCGTCGAAGGCGGTCGTTTCACCTTCTCCGATCACCCGTTGCACCAGCAGCGAGGCCCAACTTGGCAGCATGTCCTGCCAAGGCACCTCGTCGAAATGGAGATGGCTGGCCACGATCAGCCCGCCGCGGTCCACGGCGGTGGTGCGGGTGACGGCCCAGCCGACGGGCTGCTCGTTGCAGAACACCGTCCAGGCAACGGGCACGAGTTGATTGTCGGTAGCGTAGAGCGACTGGTAGCCCGGTGGGCTCCCCGGCCGCCAGGATGGGATCACCTTTGCCGCGAGCAACCAGCCCATGGTGACGCACCAGAAGCCGACCACGACTGGGGTGAAAAACGGCCGAGCGATCATCGGGCCGAAATTCCGCGAGTGTTCGGGTGGAAGCCACCGCCGCCGTCTCAAGTCTACTGATTCGCCAAGCCCCGGAGAATCCTTCGCCTCCCTGCCGATCCGGCTGGAACTCGGCCGAACTCGCCGAATTCTCATCCAGACGGTGATTGCCGATCGGGGGGGTGTCGCGTATATTCCGTTCCCGGGCGGGAATTCGGGCGAGGGAGGAGTGATCCTCGCGCCCGACACTCGCTCGCGATTCATGAGGTCCCTGTATGTCCCGCGACGTGTACTACCACCAGCACTGCCCCGTCTGCGGTCGGTTGCTGCAGATTCGGGTAAACCTGCTGGGGACGCGTGTCTATTGCCAGCACTGCGGCGGGGGCTTCCGCGCTCTCGACGAGCAGATGCAGCTCGGCAGTGGCGAGCCAAGCCGGTCGGCGGCCGATCGCGCCGACGAACTGCTCCGGCAGGCCGCGGTCATGCTCGAGCGAACCGATGCTGTCGAGCCCGTCGGTTGAGTTGACCACGAGGCGAGGGGTCGGCGAACGCTCGTGGAACACTCGAGGCATGTCCTCGCTCGCAACGCGTTTTTTGCCGCCCCAGAACCGGTGATGCACGTTTGACTGCAGGCGAGGGTGTCGGCGAACGCTCGCGGAGCAA
>CAYVNX010000103.1:0-9755 GCA_964453165.1 uncultured Candidatus Kuenenia sp.
CCCCAGACCGCCGCCGCCCCCACGATCGGCACCATCGCCATGAAGAAGGTGAGCAGCGTGAGCAGGAAGACGTTGTCGAGGCCGACCACGGCGTAGCCGATGCCCCCGAGGACCGCCTGCACGATCGCAGCCAGGAGCGTCGCGGTCACCACCGCCCGGCTGACCTCGGCGAACTCCTGGAGCAGCTGCCACTGATACCGCGGGTCGAGCGGGATCAGGCGGGTCACGGCCGCGAGCATCCGCGGACCATCGGCCAAGAAATAGAAGAAGCCGATCACCGTCACGATCAGTCCGATCAGCATCTTTCCGATCACGGCCGGCGCGCGGGCGGCAATCGGACCGAGCCACAACTCAGCGAGCGTCCGCAGTTCCGCGTTGACGCCGTCGGCGGTGAGATGCAGGCCCGTCGCCTCGTTGACCACCTTCACCAGGCGGTCGAGCACATCTGGGTCGAGCCGCACGCCGTCAGGCCGACGGAGCACGGTCATCGCGTCGCCGCCCGCGCGGGCCACGAGGATGCCCAGGGGCGCAAACACGATCACGAGCACAAGGATCGTGGTCAGGGCCGCCGCCAACCAGTCAGGCCCTCCCAGCCGCGCCTTGAGGCTGCGATGGAGCGGCCCGAAGACGACGACCAGCATCGCCGCCAGCAGGAGCGGCAGCAGAAAAGACGCCATCACCCGCAGCGACAGGAGGCCGAACAGCACGACCAGGCCGACGAGGACGGAGAACGACACCAGCCGGGCCATCGTTGGCAGACTCTGGTCGGCGCGCGGGGTTCGATCCATGTGAGCGAGTGTACTGCGGCCGGCCGGAGCCGGCATGGCGAGCCGGCGACGCCGCGGGGTATCCTCTCGGGGTCCTGCCTGCCGCCCCCCTCCGTCCGCCCGGACTCATGACCGCTCTCGACCTCTCCCTCGTCGTCCCGGTTCGCGACGAGGAAGGGAATATCGGGCCGCTCGTGGGCGAGATCCGGCAGCGGCTCGACGAGGCCGGCCTGTCCTGGGAATTGCTCGTCGTCGACGACGGCTCGACGGACGGGTCGTGGGCCGAGATCGAGGTTGCCGCCGCGGCGGACGACCGCATCCAGGGAATCCGTCACGACCGTGGCCACGGCAAGTCGGCGGCGTTGATGACGGGCTTTGCCCGCTGCCGCGGCCGAGCCGTAGCGATGCTCGACGGCGACGGCCAGGACGACCCGGCCGAGATTCCCCGGATGCTTCCGCTCCTCACGCCGGGGCCAGGGGGCGTAGGGCTGGTCAACGGCTGGAAGACGCCGCGGCTCGACCCCTGGCACAAGACGCTGCCGTCGGCCGTGTTCAATCGGCTCGTCGGCTGGGTGACGGGCCTGCGGCTCCACGACCACAACTGCGGGCTCAAGCTGATCAGCGGCGACACGGCCCGCGGCCTGGTGCTCGACCACGACATGCACCGTTTCATCCCCACGCTCGTGCACCTGTCGGGCCAACGGGTGATCGAGATGCCGGTGCACCACCGCCCCCGGCTGCGGGGGCGGTCGAAGTATGGCGCAGCCCGCTTCGTCCGCGGGCTCGCCGACCTCGGCCGGATCGCCGCCCGCCTGGCCGACCTGCCGGATCGCCAGCGGGAATCACGGGGCCAGGTGCGACGGAGCGTGTATTGGATACTGGCGGCCGTGGCGATCGGCGGGCTGCTGGGCCGGATCGGCTCGGTCTCGAGCGTCGATCGCCTCGCGCTCGAAAAGCGGCTGGCGGCCGAACACGTGGCCCGGGTGCTCGCGGCGGACCCGGCAGCCGATCCCGACCAGGCCCGAGCCCGGTTTCTGGAAAAGCGACGTCTGATGCGGCCCTTCCTCTCCGCGAACGACCGCAGTCGGTGGGCGACCGTGCGGGCGCTGGTGGAGCGGGGCACGTTCGCGATCGAAGAGATCGTGGTCGAGCCGGAATGGGGCACGATCGACACCGTCGTGCATCCCGGGCGGGACGGCATGCTCCATCTCTATTCGAGCAAGCCTCCGCTCCTGGCCGTGCTCTGCGCCGGTCCAGCCTGGCTGGTCACGAAGGCCACTGGCTGGACGCTCGGCGACCATCCCTTCGAACTCGGTCGCGGGCTGCTCGTGATCGTGAGCCTGGTGCCGTTCGCGATCTTCCTGCTCTTCTCCTTCCGGCTGGTGGAGGCGGTGGGGGGCTCCGATTGGGGCCGGCTCTGGGCCGCGGCGGTGCTCGCCTTCGGCACCCTGCTCTCGAGCTTCGCCGTGGTGCTCAACAACCACCTCCCGGCTGCTGCAGCGACCGCGGCCGCGGCCTGGTATGGCTACCGCATCACCGCCCAGGGAGCTCGGACGGGAACGACCTTCGCTGCGGCCGGGTGCGCGGCGGCGCTGGCGGCTGCCTTCGAACTGCCCGCGCTCGCCTGGCTGGCGGCCTTGTTTCTGTTGCTCGCCCGGGTGGATCTCCGCCGCACGCTCCTGGCAGCGGCCCCCGCCGCGGCGGTCGTGGCGGCGGCGGCGTTCGGCACCAACTGGCTGGCGCATGGCACCGCCGCCCCGGCGTATGCCTTCCGGGAGATCGACCGAGAGCCGCCGACCACCGCCGTCGACCCCGCCACACCTGAAGCGGCCCGTCCCGGTCAGGTGGTCGGCAGTTGGAATCCACGGAACTGGTACGACTACTCGGTGGTGCTGCCAAACGGTCGGGTGCTCACGAGCTACTGGCGGGATCCGCAGGGCATCGATCGCGGCGAGCCAAGCCCGCTCGTCTACGCCTGGCACGTACTCCTGGGCCACCACGGAATCTTCTCGCTCACCCCTGCCTGGCTCCTCATGATCCCCGGGCTGGCCCTGCTCGCGTCCCGACGGCGGCAGGCCGGAGGAGAGGCTCGTTTCGCCGTCGCGATCGCGCTGGTGTCGTTGATCGTGATCGCCTTCTACCTCGGCCGGCCCATGCACGACCGCAACTACGGCGGGATGACGGCCGGGTTTCGCTGGGCCTTCTGGTTGGCGCCGCTGTGGGCGACCGCCGCCACCCCGGCGGCCGATCTGCTCGGCCGCAGCCAAACCGGCCGGGCGATCGGGCTGGTGCTGCTTGGCCTCTCCGCGGTCTCGGTCGCGTTTCCCACCTGGAATCCCTGGACCTCGCCCTGGATCCAGCAGTGGCTCGAGCACGCCGCCGGAGTCAGGTGAGCGGGGGCCAGTGCCCGGGGAGGTCGGCGGTGATCTCGACCGCGGCACCGGAATCGGGATCGGCGTAGACGATTTTCCAGGCGTGCAGCAGGATCGGAGCTAGCCGCGGATCGGCCCCCGCCTCCCGGCCGGCGGGCCACGAGGGGCCGCCATACAGGAGATCTCCCACGACCGGCATGCCACGCACCGCGGCCTGAAGCCTGAGCTGGTGCATCCGGCCCGTGAGCGGCTGGAGTTCGAGCACAAGCCCCGGACCGCCTGGCAACTCCACCCGTTCCCGAACCCGCGCGAGCGTCACGGCCTCGCGGCCCCCGCTGGCTTCGGCCACGAGCGCGGCCCGTGGTTCGTCCGGCACCTTGGCCAGGGTGTCTCGCCACTCCATCGGACCCTGCGTCAACGACTCAGCCGTCGGGGCCGCCGCCACGACGGCGAGGTAGGTCTTCTTCACCTCCCGCCGCTCGAACTGCCGGGAGAGCTTGCGGGCGGCCCGCGGAGTGACGGCGAACAGCAGCACCCCTGACACGGCGCGATCGAGCCGATGCGGCACCCCCAGATAGCCCGACTCGGTCAGATCCGAGATTTCCCGCCGGACCCAGGCCTCCACCGAGGGAACACCCGAGGGAGCCTGGGTCGCAAGCCCAGCCGGCTTGGCCACCGCCATCACGCCATTCCCCGCCGCCAAAATCTTTACACTTTCCATTTTTTCAACCCCCTCCGGTTGACAGGACCCCTCCCAAGGGGCCACGATTTCGACCTATGCCGTCCCCCGCTGTTCTCATCGCCGACGACCACGACGTGGTCCGAAAAGGCCTCGTCAGCCTGTTCGAGGGGTCCGGGGTGCGGATTTGTGGCGAATCGACCTCGCTCGACGATACCGTCAAGCAGGCCAAGAAGCTCAAGCCCGACGTCGTCCTGCTCGACGTGCGGTTCGGCGACAACGATGGGCTCGATGCGATTCGCAGCATCCGTGCCGCGGCGCCCCAGTCCCGGGTCGTGATGTTCTCCGCCTTCGACAATCCGACCTACGTCGCCCGCGCGATCGCGGCCGGTGCACACGACTACCTGCTGAAGACGGCCGGCCGAGACGAGGTGCTGAATGCGGTTCAGGGCGCCGCGGCAGGCGATCCGCCGACCCGCTCGGGCCAGCTTCGCCGGATGGCCGGCCAGATGGCCCGCCGCGAAACCCCTGAGAATCTCGGCGTGCCGCTCACACCGCGGGAAACGCAGGTGCTGCGTCTGATCACGATGGGCCTCTCGAATCAGGAAATCGGCGACGCGCTCGTTATCAGCGTGGAAACCGTAAAGGAACACGTGCAGAACCTGCTGCGGAAGCTCTCGGTCAACGATCGCACACAGGCGGCAGTCTGGGCACTGCGTCACGGCCTCGGCTGAACCAGCGCCTTTCGGAGGCTCCGGTCGCTGCATGATACGCGGAACGGCCTAGGCCTGAGGCCCGCCTGAATGGTCGGCGACAGCGAGGCTGCCGACGGTGGTTCTCGGAGATGCGAGGGCATGCACGACCAGGGGGAGCCTGCGACAGCCGACGAGGCAGCGAGCCCGGTCGCTCACCGGCCGAGCGAAGACACATTCCCCACCCGCGCGGAGCTCTCACAGCAAGCGACCGACTTCGGGCTGGGCCCCGACCGCGACGGCTCCCAGACGGCCGCCCTGCTCGACCGCGACCTAGGTGAATTTCGGATCGAGCGATTGCTCGCCCAGGGCGGGATGGGGAGGGTCTATCTGGCCCGCCAACGGGCGCCCGACCGGCTCGTCGCGGTCAAGGTGATGCGGCCGACCGGAGGATCGCTCGTGGCTGGGCAGCGGTTCCAGCGGGAGGCGGAGCTCCTCGGCCGGCTGCGGCATCCAGGCATCGCCCAGGTCTTCACGGCAGGCTCCACCGAGATCGACGGCGAAGCCACTCCCTACTTCGTCATGGAGTACGTGGCCGGCGGTGAGCCGCTCGTGCAGGCCTGCGACCGGGCGGGCCTGGGAACGCGGCAACGGCTGGCGATGTTTGCCGACGTCTGCGATGCCGTCGGCTCCGGCCACTCCGCCGGCATCGTGCACCGCGACCTCAAGCCGGCGAACATCCTCGTCGATGCCGCGGGCCGGCCGAAGGTGATCGACTTCGGCGTGGCCCGCCTGGCCGAGGACGACGGCGGCGGCTTCACCGAAACGGGAGTGTTCGTCGGGACGCGTCAATACATGAGTCCCGAACAGTGCGATGGAGGCCTCGTCGACCCACGCACCGATGTCTACGCCTTGGGCGTGATCCTGCATGAACTGCTCACGGGCCGACTCCCGTACGACCTGGCAGGCCGCTCGCTCACCGAGACGGCCCGGATCGTGCGGGAGGACATGCCCAGTCGACTCAGGATCGCCGACCGCAGGCTCGAACCCGGGCTCGAGGCGATCGCAGCGAAGTGCCTGGCGAAGCAGCCTGCCGACCGGTATTCCGACGCGCTGGACCTGGCCGACGACATCCGGCGCCTGCTCGCCGACCTTCCCGTTCGGGCCCGCCGCCCGGGACTCCTCACGGCGTGTCGGGCCTGGGGGCGCCGTCATCGCCCGGTCGTTGCAGCCGGCGTGGCCGCAGCGGTCACGGCCGCCGGATTGAGCGTTGTCTTTCTCGCGAGCGCGGGCCGCCCCTCAGTCACTCCCGGCCGCGGCCCCACGGCGAGCATTCCGAACATCGCGAGCACCCGCTCGACGCCCCTGCAGTGGGTCAGTGTCGATTTCTCGGAGCCGGTGCAGGCGGTGTCCCCGGCCGATTTCCGGCTGACGCGGGATGGCCGGCCGGTGCCGCTCGACGGGGTCGAGGTGATCGGCCATCGCGAGCGGTGGGAGGTTCGCGGTCTCGACCGAGTGACGGCGGCCGAGGGACACTACCAGCTCGAACTCGCCGGCACGCCCACCAGCCCTCTCGACCTGGCGGGTCGCCGGCTGGCGGCGCCGGTTCGGATCGCCTGGCAGATGCCACCCTATCAGGTCATCAGCTTCAACCTGTTCGACGACGACTGGCAGCGGCATGTGGTCTCGATGACCGACGTCGAGCGTTACACCGAGAAGTCTGCTGGCGCGGCGACGTTCATCCGACCGACCGTCCTCGGCCGCGAGGGCTCGATCGTGCTCCGGTTCACCGCGCCCTTCGAGATCCGCGCAGCCAACCTTTCGGCGGGCGTGGCGGTCTGGACGACGGGCGACCCGTTTCCCTACGACCCCGGCGCGCGGGCAGCGCTCGATGTGTCGCCGGATGGCGAGCGGTGGACGAACCTCGTGACCCGCGAAGCCAATCGCGGCGGCTTCGGCGGAGGCCCCTTCGAGATCGGCGAACACGTAGCCGGCTCCCGGGAGGTCTGGGTTCGGGCTCGGCTCACCGGCACGCGGGAATGGCCGGGCGACGGTCCGATCTACGCCCAGTTTCTCCGCTCCGATCCGGAGCACCCCGAGTATCGGCTCCGGTTGTCGATGAGTGGACCGAGCCCGGTGCAGCCGCCGCCCGACGCCGCTCCCGCCGACGGCTAGAGCGAATCTGAGAAAGGTGTAGCGACGACTGGAGGGGAGGCTCGGGGGTCGGCGAACGCTCGCGGAGCCGTGGATTGAATATCCCGGGACTCTCGCCGATCTCGCCCAATAACCCGGAGCCCCCGGACTCGCGTCCGGGGCTTGTATGCAACACAGCATCCCGCCCATAGAAGCCCTCGACGCGAGTCGGGGGGCTCCGCGTGGCAGCGGATACCGCCGTCCATGCCGCGACGCGACTTTTGCCGCCCCCGAGCCGGTGAGCTACGGCACTCGCAGCGCGGCTAAAACGCGGTCATCGGAATCTGCAGGTAGGAACCCCAGGGACTGACACCGACTGCGGTGGGACTCGCGTAGCTCCCGGCGAAGGGCGGATCGACACTGCTCGTTCCGCGGTAGGGCGAGTAGATCGCCGGCGCCGGCCGGTTCGCCGTGACGGCGGCCCGTGCCTCCTGCTCCTGACGATTTGCCTCGACGAGCGCGGCGGTCGTGTCGCGGGTCTCGAGCGAGCGGCGACGCTGCTGCTCGACTGCGGTCCGCTTGGCCTCGACACGGCGGACCGCCGCCTCGAGTTCGCTCGCCGACATATCGAGGACGTTGGGCACCTCCCCAAGCACCTCCTGTCGCTTTCGATCGGCCATCACGGCGAGGTAGCGACCGAGCCAGTCGCGGGCCTCTTCGGCCGCCGGGCTCTCGAGTACGGCGAGCTTGCCCTCGAGCGTGTCGAGGAGGTATTCGAGCTCGAAGGACGACATCGTCTCGATCCGGGTGGCGAGATCGGCACGGATCTTCCGCACCTGGGCGGGCGTGTAGACCGGCTGACGGGCCAGCCACTGGTCGAACTCGAACATCGCCCGGCGCCAGCGTTCACTGGCCATCAGGGTGGCCTTCCGGGTTGCGTCATCAGCGGACGCCGGTGCCGCTGCCGCGGCCGCCTGGGTCGAGGGCAACACAGCCGGCTGGGCCATCGCGATCGCATGGGCTGTCGCGAGCATGCCGCACGCGGCGGCTGCCGTCACTCGGCGGCCGGCGTGGGGCCGGATCCAGTGCATCAGGCTGTTCATCGATGGCCTCCAGGCCGGGAGTGTCTCACTCGGACCGCTTCTTCACGTATCGTAGCGTGCCCTATCCCTCAGGCGGAGTTCCGGGGCCGGGAGTGTTCGACGGAGCGCCCACGGGCGTAGAATCCGCCGCAGGGATCGAGGGTTATCCGTGCACCCAGCGGGAGCGACGACCATGGCCAACCAACGGCGCAAGAGAATCCCGGCTCACCACCTGGCGGTCGATCAGGAGGCGACCTATGTCTGCGACTCCTGCGGCGAGGAGATCGTGGTGCCGCTCGACATTTCGGCCGGCGACCACCAGGACTACGTCGAAGACTGCCCGGTCTGCTGCCATCCGATGCGGCTGCACGTCGATTTCGACGGCGACGGCGAGGCCCATGTCATCGGCGAGCACGAGTAGCCGGCGTCGGCCTGCTCCCTCAGCGGCGTTCAGTCGAGCGGGCGGTCGTGAACCGCCTGCACGAGGCGGCTCGCGACCTCCGGAAGCGGCGCGACCTCGTGGGCCAGACCCGCGTCGATCACCGCCTTCGGCATGCCGTAGACGACGCAGGAGGATGCCGCTTCGGCCAGGATCAGCCCGCCGCGGGCCGCGAGTTGGCGACACCCCTCGAGACCGTCGCTGCCCATGCCCGTGAGCACGGCGGCGATGACCCGCCCGTCGTAGACCTCGATGAGCGACTCGAGGAGCTGATCAAAGGACGGGCGGCAGCCCTTGCGAGGCGGACCGTCGTCGAGCCGACAGACGACGGCCTCGCCGCGCCGGTGAACGGTCAGGTGCCGGCCGCCCGCGGCCAGATGCACCCTTCCCGCGATCACAGGCATGCCATCGGAGACCTCCACCACGGGGATCTTGGAGATGGAGGCCAGGCGGGCCGCCAGGGTCCGGGAGAATTCCGCCGGAATGTGCTGCACGACGAACACGGGAAGCGAGAGATCGAGCGGCATCTGCGGGATAAGGCACCGCAACGCCTGGGGCCCCCCGGTCGACGTTCCGATGGCGATCGCGGCATAGCGGCCACGCGGGACCGGTCGATGCCGCTCCGGGGCGACCGGTGCGGGAGCCGCGCGGGTGGCCTGGATGGCGGCGATCTTCCCCGTCAGCTCCACCAGCAACTGCTCGCGGTTCTCATGAGCGAAGCTCCCCGCAGGCTTGAGCACATAGTCGAACGCTCCCTCCATGAGAGCCGCGACGGTCGCCGGGGCGCCTTCAGCCGTCAGGCTGCTGACCATGATCGTGCAGACGTCGAGACCGCGGCGCCGCAACTCCCGCAGCACCTCGATCCCGTCCATGCCGGGCATTTGCACGTCGAGCGTGACGACGTCGGGCCGCGTGCGGGCCACGAGTTCCACGCCTTCAAGCCCCGTCGCCGCCGTACCCACGACCTCCGCGGCAGGCACCCGGGCGAGCACGTTGAGCAGCATCTGGCGGTAGAGGGCCGAGTCGTCGATCACGGCGATTCTGAGCGGTGCTGGATGCATCGGGGTACTGCCCGGGGCAAAGCGAGGGGGTGGTGGTGCCGTCCCCGACGATTGTGACGGACGGCCGGTCGCCAGAGCCAGCCATCCTCAAGAAAACGGGGCCCGATTTGAATGGCACGGGACGGCGAACTATATCCTGACAGGCGTCGTGGTCGGCTCGGTGCCCTCGGGCGATGCGACATGCCATCGGCACCCGGATCGTCTCGTCATGCCTTCGGTCCGCCCTCCCGATACCACCGCCGCCTCGCAATTCGTCGGCTTCGAACTCGACGCGCAGCAGTATCTTTTTCAGATCGAGCGGATCCAGGAGATCATCACACCGGCTCGGGTGACCCGGCTCCCGGAGGTTCCCAACTACGTGCTCGGCGTGAGCAATCTCCGCGGCACCATCATCCCTGTCATCGACCTCCGGCTACTCTTCGGGCTGCCCGCCCGCCCCATCGACGCCGACTCACGGACGATCGTCGTGGTCGTGGGGAGCCGCACCGTCGGCTGCACCGTCGATGCCGTTTCCCACGTGATCCGCCTCG
>CAYVNX010000104.1:0-2099 GCA_964453165.1 uncultured Candidatus Kuenenia sp.
TCGCGGGCGAGGATACGCCCCGTTGCTCCGCGAGCGTTCGCCGACCCCCTCGCCTACCCATTTTCGTGCGCCATGTCATTTCTCCCGCGATCCGAAAGGCACTTTAGCGTGAGGCCGGAAGCACGAGTTCACCGGTCAGGCTCGGCCGCCGGCTCGCGCCCGGCTGACGCATCAGGTTCTGGAGCAGATCGAGGTGCTGCTCGTAGACACCGCGGGGGCTCGTGTCGTGCCGCACGCAGATCCAGGCCGCCTTGCCCACGATCTCGCCCATCATCCCGCAGGTTCGCATCACCCGCACCGGCCCGAGCGCCTCGCGCTCGACGCTGATATCGCGGCCCGCCATGAAGAGGTTGCCAACGTTGCGACTGTAGAGGCAGCGGTAGGGCGCCCAGTAAGGGCCTTCGTAGCGATACTCCTTGCCAGTCGTGCAGATCGAGATGAACTCATCGCCGGTCAGGCCCTGGCTGTAGTCGGGGTGGGGTTCGTGGATGTCGATGTGCCAGGTGTTGGGAAACGCCGGATCGGGGAACTGCCGGCCCTCCTTGAAGTCCTTCACGGTGAGAATCACGTCGCCCAGCAGTCGCCGCGATTCGCGCTTGCCGGCGATGAAGGCCGACCAGCCGAGACGATGGTTGGCGTACTTGCCGTCGGTGTTCTTGAGTGCGTCCCACGCCCCGTACATCGCCCGGAGGTTGCGGTCACGGATCCGTTCCAGGTCGGTAAAGGGATCGTCGCCGAAGCCGCTCTCCCAGAACCAGCCGCCCAAGCCCGCCAGACCCTTGCCCGCCCACTGGCCGGTGAACGAGGCCCGGCCGGGAAACGGCTTGTCGGAAAGGTCGAGGGCCCACTCGAGCCGCGGGAAGGGCGCCGCCACCTGCCCCGCCTCCGTCTGGACCGTGAGCGCTTCCTTGTCCTTGCATTCGCAGCCGAGCACCTCGGTCTGGCTGGCCTGGTCGAGCACATTCCAGAGATTGCTCGCCCCCATCAGCCCCTCGTTCGAGATTTCGTAGTCGGCGCCGGCGAGGTAGCCGACCGTGGCGTCGCCGGTGCAGTCGGCAAACAGCCGGCCCCGGATCGACACGCGGCGAGCCGACCGCGTGCTCTGGGCGGTGACCGCCATGATCAGGCCGGCGTCGGCCTCGACCGCGTTGACCCGATGCTCCAGGAAGAGCGTGATCCGCGGCTCGGCCCGGACCGCGGCGAGCTTGCGGTCGTCGGCATAGATCGCACCCCGCTTGGCGTTGCCATCGCCCGGGCCCTTGGGCGGGCAGAGTTCCTCGACGATCTCGCCGACATGCGGAAACGGCTTCTGGCAGGTGTGGCCTTCGGGCCAGACCCGCACCTCGCTGCTGCCGTTGCCGCCGAGCACCGGTCGGTCCTGGATCAGGGCCACGCTCAGCCCGTTGCGGGCCGCCGACAGGGCTGCCGCCGTGCCCGCCACGCCGCCGCCGACCACCACCAGGTCAAACTGGCCGCCGTCGTCAGGCTGCTCCTGGAGCCCGAGCAGTGTCCGTCGCCACTCGGCCATTTCAGGGCCTGCATTCGGTCGGAACGGATCGGCATCGGTCGAGAATAGGATCGCATCGCAGCGGCCTTCGAAGCCGGTCAGATCGTGGAGGGCCAGTTCGGCTTCGCGGCCGATCGGGACCTTCCCGCCCGGCTGCCAGTGCCACTCGGCGCCGGTCGTGCCGAACGTCTCGGCCAGCGGCACGCCATCGACCACCACCTGAAACCGCCCCGGTGCCCCCGGTGCCTTCCAGGGTGCGACCCAATCGCGGGTCCGAACCCAGACGTGGTAGGTGCCGGCGGCCGGAAACGTGACTCGCGTCGTCGCATCGGCCACGGGCACGCCGAGCCCGTGGGCCAGGAGATAGGGAGAGCCCATCTGATCCATCGATTGCTGGTCGAGGTCCCAGCCGCCCAGCATGCTGAACTGCTCCGCCTCGACGAGGAGTGTGTCGGCTGCGGCGAAACGTCCGCCCGCGTGCAGGGACGCGGCGAGCCCGATGACCAGTGCTCGGATGAACCAGATCGCGGTGCGCATGTCAGATGGTCTCCTTCTTCAACTCAAAATCCCCTTCACCAACTCTCCGTGCACG
>CAYVNX010000104.1:2199-9675 GCA_964453165.1 uncultured Candidatus Kuenenia sp.
GTCAGATGGTCTCCTTCTTCAACTCAAAATCCCCTTCACCAACTCTCCGTGCACGGCTGTTTCACGCAAAGCCTCAGCCTCGTGCTTTGGTTTGCTTGGCGGCCGTCCGGCCGCTGGCGAGCGGGGCCGGGCATCCCGCCCGGCAATCAACTCAAAATCCCCTTCACCAACTCTCCGTGCACGTCCGTCAACCTGAAATCCCGCCCCTGGTAGGGGAAGGTGAGCCGCAGGTGGTCGATGCCGAGCAGGTGGAGGATCGTGGCGTTCAGGTCGTGGACATGCACCTTCTGGTCCGGCGTGGTCACGTTATAGGAGTAGTCGTCGGTCGCGCCCCAGGTGAGTCCGCGGCGAATCCCCGCACCCGCCAGGAGCATCGTGAAGCAGCGGGGGTGATGGTCGCGGCCGTAGTTCGTCTCGGTGAGCGTGCCTTGCGAGTAGATCGTCCGCCCGAACTCGCCTCCCCAGACCACGAGCGTCTCGTCGAGGAGGCCCCGCTGGTCGAGATCGTCGAGCAGGGCCGCCGTGGCCTGGTCGGTGTCGCGGCACTGCCCCTTGATCGCGGCCGGGAGGCCGCCGTGGTGGTCCCAGCCCATGTGGAAGAGCTGCACGAACCGTACGCCCTGCTCCGAGAGCCGGCGGGCGAGCAGGCAGTTGGCGGCGTAACTGCCCGGCCGGGCGACGTCGGGCCCGTAGGACTCGATCACGTGCCGGGGCTCGTCCGAGAAGTCGACGATCTCCGGCACGCTCGTCTGCATCCGGAAGGCCATCTCGTATTGGGCGGTGCGGGCCGCGATCTCGGGATCGCCGACGAGCGACTGTCGCATTTCGTTGAGCGCGGCGATCCGATCGAGCGTGGCTCGGCGACGATCCCGGTGCATGCCAGGCGGATCGGCGAGGTAGAGCACCGGGTCGCCCGCGTTGCGGAACCGCACCCCCTGATGCTCGGTGGGGAGAAAGCCGGCCCCCCAGAGCCGGTCGTAGAGCGGCTGGTCGTCGGTGCGGCCGCTGCCGAAGCTGGTGAGCACGATGTAGGCGGGCAGGTCGGCGTTGTCGCTGCCCAGGCCGTAGCTCACCCACGACCCGATGCTCGGCCGACCGGCCAGTTGATGGCCCGTCTGAAAAAAGGTGATCGCCGGGTCGTGGTTGATCTGCTCCGTGACCATCGAGCGGATCATGCACCAGCGGTCCGCATGCCGGGCCATGTGGGGCACGAGGTCGCTGAACCACATGCCGGACTCGCCGTGCTGGGCGAAGCGGAAGATCGAGGGGGCGACCGGGAAGTTCTTCTGCCCGCTGGTCATCGTGGTCAGGCGTTGGCCCTGCCGGATCGAGTCGGGCAGGTCTTCGCCCCGCCGCTTCTCCATCTCGGGCTTGGGGTCGAAGAGGTCCATCTGGGACGGGGCGCCCGATTGGAAGAGGTAGATGATCCGCTTGGCCTTGGCCGGCAGATGCGGCCCCAGACTTGCCGCCTGCGTCATGGTCGGTGGCACGAGCAGGCTGGCGAGCGCCGTCGACCCGAGGGCCCCCGCGGTGGACGAGAGGAACACCCGGCGATTGAGGGCGTCTTGGGTCTGGAGAACGCGACGGGCGTCGGTCATGGCATCACTCCCGCATCACGAATTCGTCGAGGTTGATCAGCACGTTGGCGGCCACGATCGAGGCGGCGAACTCCGGGGGCGACACGCCCGCCGGCGGCGCTGCTGGCCCGGCGGCGATGAGGTGCCCGGCCGCATCGGGGTCGGCCGCGAAGGCCGCCAGGTCGGCCTCGAATCCCGCCCTGAGCGTCGCGAGTTCGCGGTCGCTCAGCGGTCGGCCGATGGCCAGACGGAAGCCATGCCGCAGGCGGTCGGCCGTGGCCTCGCCCCCCTCCGTCAGCATCCGCCCGGCGAGCGCCTGGGCGGCCTCGACGAAGGTCGGCTCGTTGAGCAGCGCCAAGGCCTGAAGCGGCGTGTTGGTCCGCGACCGCCGGACCTGGCAGGTCTCGCGGTTGGGCGCGTCGAAGAGCAGCATCGTCGGCGGAGCGGCCGTCCGTTTCCAGATCGTGTACATGCTCCGCCGGTGGCGGCCCGTGCCGGTGTCGGGCTTGTAGCCCCGCAGGTCGCCGTAGCGACTCGTGTCATCCCAGACACCCTCCGGCATCCATGGCCGCACGCTCGGTCCGCCGACCGTCGGCACGAGCTGGCCCGCGACCGCGAGCGCCTGGTCGCGGACGATCTCGGCCGGCAGCCGAATCCGGCTCGCCCGGGCCAGCAGGCGGTTTTCCGGATCGCGGGCCAGATGATCCGGCGTGATGGCGGCCGACTGCCGATAGACGCTCGACATGACGAGCAGCTTGATGAACGCCTTCATGTTCCAAGGGCCGGCCGGTCGGCCATCGACCGAGGGCAACGAGCTCCCTTCCATGAACTCGACCGCGAGCCAGTCGAGGAGTTCCGGATGACTCGGGTATTCGGCCTGGCTCCCGAGGTTCTCGCTCGTCTTCACGAGCCCGGTGCCGAAGAACCGTTCCCAGAGCCGGTTCACCTGCACCCGCGCGGTCAGCGGGTTGTCTCGTGACACGAGCCAGTGGGCCAGCGAGAGCCGATCGGTCGCGGTGCCGGGGGGAAGCGACGGCAGGAACGCAGGCAGGCCGGCAGCGACCTTCTCCCCGGGCTTGTCATATTCGCCACGCACCAGGATGAACGCATCGCGGGCGGGTCCCTCCCGCATCACCATGGCGGAGGGAAGCGTGTTGCGAAAATCGGCGAGGCTCTTCTTGGCGGCCTCGCGAGCCGCTTCCGCCCGGCGGATTGGGCCGTCCGCCCGGCTGCGATATAGCTTCCGCACCGCGGCCTGCTGCGCGGGGGATCGCTGCTCGGCCGAGACGGCCAAGGCCGCCCGCACGTCCTCGGGCAGGTCGAAGCCTTTGACGCCGAGCACCGACGGATCGGCAGCCGTGATCGCCAGGCGGAATCGTCCGATCGAATGGTGGTCGAGCGCCTCCTGGCGGATCCGCACGATGATCCGCGAGTTCTCCGAGACCACCGTAACCGCGGCAGGAAACACCGCCAGCCTCCGGGGCTGACGCTTGGCCTGATCGTGACCGTCGATCGCCCAGCCCTTCCCGGCGCGGCCGGCGAGCACCGCTGCCGCCGGCCAGTTTCGCTGCTCGTAGTCGGCCTCCGCCCGCGCGAGCTTCACCGGGATCGGGTCGCCTCCCTCGGCCGGTTCGATCTCCACCTCGATCTTCGAAACCACGATGTTGCCGTTGCCCCGGCGGCCGAAGCCGCCCTGTGCGAGGGCCGGGTCGGGCATCACCTCCAGCCGCAGCCCGCCGAAGGCTTGTCCCGGCAGCAGCGCCTCGAATTCATAGGTGTCGCGGGGAGCTTCCGTGCCCTCGACCTGCCACGAACCGTCTTCGAGACGCTTGAAGCTCGCGCCGCTAGCGGATGCGAACTCGAGCGGCTCGAAGGCCGACCAGGCTGCGGCGCCGGTGTCGATCACCGGGCCGAGCGACCGCTCCCAGCGGGCCACGAGCTGATCGATGTTCTTGAGCTCGGCCGCCACCGCGGCCTCAGCATCGGAAACGACCTGGGCGAGCCGGGCCAACTCTCGCTCCTGCTCCGGGCCGGGTAGTTCGAGGAGCGGATCCGAATTGCCGCCGGCCCGGTTCTGCGCGCCCATGATCGTGCCCGTCTCCGGCACGTTGTTGAAGATCGCGTAGAGCGCGTAGAACTCCCGCTGCGAGAGCGGATCGTATTTGTGGTCGTGGCAGCGGGCGCAGCCGGCGGTGAGCCCGAGCCAGGTCTGGCAGGTGGTTTCAACCCGATCGATGACGGTCTCAACCCGCCATTCCTCGGCGATGATGCCCCCTTCGCCGTTGATGCGATGGTTGCGATTGAAGCCCGTGGCCACGATCTGGTCGCGACTCGGATCGGGCCGCATGTCGCCGGCGATCTGGTCGATCGTGAACTCGTCGAAGGGCAGATTGGCGTTGAACGCCCGGATCAGCCAGTCCCGCCAGGGCCAGTTGGAGCGGCTGGAATCGGTCTGATACCCGTGGCTGTCGGCGTAGCGGGCGGCATCCAGCCAGTCGATCGCCAGCCGCTCGCCGTAGTGCGGACTGGCGAGCAGCGCATCGACGTATCGCTCGTAGCCGGCGGTCGAGGGATCGGCCAGAAAACGGTCGACGGCGTCGGGCGTGGGGGGAAGGCCGGTCAGGTCGAGGGCCAGCCGCCGGGCGAGGGTGACGGGGTCGGCCTCGGGATTCGGCCGCAGGCCCTCGGCCTCGAGCCGCGCCAGGATGAAGCGGTCGACCGGAGTCGTGGGCCAGGCCGCATCATGGACCGGAGGCACTTCCGGCCGCTCGATCCGCTGAAACGCCCAGTGGTCCTCGTACTCAGCGCCTTCCTCGATCCAGCGGCGGAGCACCGCTGCTTCCTCGGTCGTGAGCGGTTTGCCAACCTCGGGGGGCGGCATGACCGTGTCGGCATCGCTGCTCGTGATCCTTGCAACGAGTTCGCTCGAGCCGGCGTGATGGGGCACGATCGCCGTGGCGCCGCTGTCGAGCTGAGCGATGGCGGTTTCGCGGGCGTCGAGTCGCAGGCCGGCCTGACGATCCTCCTCGTCGGGGCCGTGGCAGGCGAAGCAGCGATCCGACAGGAGCGGCCGCACGTCGCGATTGAAATTGAGCGGAGCATCCGCCGCCCTGAGGGCTGGTGCCAGCAGGCAGGCACCGAGCACGAGGCCACAGCGCACGGCTGACGCCGCGACGGCGTGGTGCATGGGCATCATGAGCATCGCTCCTCGGAGACGCCCACGTCGCCGTCGCGAGCCGGGCTCACGACGCGGCCCCAAGCAGAGATGCCGGGGCGATCAGCGGGAATGGCACATCCACGCCACAACCCATGTAGAAAAGCCCACAGCCACGAACGTGTCAAGCGCACGAGGTGTCTGCGGAATCTCGGGCTGCTCATGTCGGTACCTTTTCACCGCAGCGAAAACCAGGCGGTTGCCCTGCAGGCTCGGTCTGCTGTCAGCCGCACCCAGCGGGCCTGAACTCCTTTGGGCAAGTCGAAGCTGTAGCCGGTTGAGCCCGGCGGAACGGTGAGCGATTCGAGCGGTACCCACAACCCGGTTCCGGTGAGGTCGATCTCCACGCGAACCGTCAGCGGTTGGCTCTGGTCGTGCCGCAGGTCGAGACTGCGGTGATCGAAGCCCCAGACCAGAAAGGGATCGCTCGGCTCGCCTGCCTTCACGGCCGCATCGACCCAGGGGCCGCCGTCGCCCCGCGGCTTTCCCAGCCGCCAGAGGTCGTCGACCGCACCGACCCAGACCGCGGCCTTGCCGTCATTGCTCGTAATCACATGCGGCCCCGGCTCCGCCGCGGCCGCGAGCCCGGTCAGCACGAGCAGGCCCTTGTAGGAGGCATAGTCGGTGATGGCATAGCCATGCGCGGTGATCGGACGCATCACGGCGAAGCCGCCCGCGTTCTCGGCGGGCAGTTCATAGAGGATGCCGCAGGCCTGAAAGAGATCCCGCTCGGTGACTACCTCGCGGCAGAACCGTAGTCTGCCCGCCCGAGAGTCAACATCGAAGGCCGAGCCATTCTTGGGCAGCCGCCACCGCCGCCCGCGGTCGTCGACCACGAGCACGCCGCCGGCATCGATCGTGACCGCGTCGCCAGGAATCGCGACCTTGGTGCGGACAAACTCGGCGACGGTCGCGTCGGGCTTGGGGACGAGCCGGAGCGTCTGGGCATCCGGAGCCTCGGCGGGGGCCAGTTCCAAAACATACAGGCCCGCTTCCGTCAGGACCGACATCGTGTCGGCGCCGGCGCTGCCGCCGTGCAGCAACCCGCCCCGGCGGTCGGCCGCGTCGATCGCCGCCAGCCCTGTGAAGATCGGGTCAGCCTCGGCACCGCGACCGTCGGCGGCGGCGAGCGTCACCACGACGCTCGCGTCTCGGCAGGGTGTACGGGCCGTGACCCGCAGCCATTCGCAGTCTGTCGGAATCGGCTTCCGCACCGTCGCGTGCGCGGGTACGACGACGGTCTCGGTCTCCAGGTCGAACCGCGCCTCCTGGTCGCCGCCATTGACGAACCAGATGCTGCCGGTCTCCCAGCCGGCGACGAGGAGCGGCTCGGCCCTTGCGCCCGAAGCCACGTCGTCATGGAGCCAGACGGCGCCAGATGCGTGAGGAGGGCCGAGCTGGTCGGGCAGGGCGGGGTCGGTGAACCAGAGGTTTGAATTCGAGCGGGCGGGCCCGGCGATCGGTCCTTTGGCCTTCCGCGTGTTCTTGAAATCCTTGGCGGCCGCGTCGTCGCAGCCAAACACGAGCGAATCGCCCCAGCGGCAGAAGTCGCCGATGACTTTCAGGTAGGCCGACCGCGGGCGGATGCCACCGGGATCGGCGGCGGAGACCGTGGCGGGAAACCGCCAGAAGCAGCCGTGCATGGTCATGAGCAGGTCGGTCTCGCCGACGTCGCGAATCCGCGGCCATTCGGTGTTCCAGCCGTGGGCGCCGTCGTAGGCGTGACTCACCTTGGGCAGCCGGAAGGCATGCCATTCGCCTCGATCGAGCACCATCAGAATCAGCGAGCGATGGTCCCAGCCGATGCTCCAGATCGGGTCGCGGTCGGGCTCTGGGTTACCCCGGATTCCGCCGGGACCGGTCACTTCCGTGAATTGGTTGCGCCGCACGAGCTGCCAGTCGTCGCCCGGTCGCCTCCACTCGGCCAGCGCGCCGCTCGGCGTGGCCGGGTCGCCGAGCACGGCCTGGGCCGCCGCGGCTCGGTCGCCGTTGTTGGCGTAGACCACGCGGCCCTGGCCCGAATAGCAGCCCTTGCCGTGGTAGCCGGGCAGCTTCGATTCGAGACCGGTTGCCGGGGCTGATCCCGCCGGAGGAGGATTGCCGTCCCGGATCAGCGTGCGCACGGCGAGGCTCGTGACATCGAGTTCGTAGAGGCCTTCTTCCATCGTGGCGACATACACCTTCTTCGTCGGGTTCGTGAGATGCCGGGCGAAGCCGGTATGCCGCCCCGGCATTCGGTCGTAGGACACCGTGCGAACGTTGCCGGCGGCATCGATCAGGTGGGGGCCGAGCAGGAGTTGTTGCGACTCTTCGTGAATCATCCGGCTCGCAGGCGTGCCGCCGACGCTCTCCGGCCGGGTCACGATGCGAAGGTCGGGCGCGATCTCCGAGAGCGTGTCGGACGATCCTCTGGGCAGATGGGGGCCGTACGTGATCACCCAGAGCCGGCCGGCCCAGGGAACCACTCCGCCGATGCCGCATTCTCCTTCGGCGTTGCTGACCGCGAGCCAGGGATGGATGCCGGAGATGCCGCGGGTGTGGGCCGCCTGGGGAGTTGGCACTTCGCCGCGGGCGAGCAACCCACTGGTGAGCAGAAGCACGAGTGCGAGAAGGTCACGCATGAAGACTATCCCACGAGGCTGATCGCCCACTGGGCGATCAGGATGAAGGCGAGGCCGGCCACGC
>CAYVNX010000105.1:0-9642 GCA_964453165.1 uncultured Candidatus Kuenenia sp.
TCACCGTGTAGGTCTGCTCGACCGACTCGGTGTAGGGAACCTGGACGGTGTACTCGGCCGTCTTGGTCTCCGTGACGTTCTTATTGACCGTGTAGTTCACGGTCTTCGAACGAGTCTCGGGAACCATGACCGTGACCGAACGAGTCTTGGTCTCGGTCCGCGGAACCTGCTTGTTGACCGTGTAGGTCCGCTCGCGGGTCTCGGTTGTGTACTCCGTCGACGTGACGGTCTTCATCTCGGTGACCATCTGCTTCTGGTACACGGTCTTCGTGCCACAGGCAGCAGCCTCACCACATCCACCACAATCGCTGCTGACGGCGCCTTCACAGCCACCCTCGCAGCCGCCACCGCAGGCACCGCAGTCGGAAGCCCAGGTGCTGGTGCACAGGGCGACGACCGCGAACGCCGGCAGGACGCTGAACAGAATCTTGCGAATCACGCGAACCTCCGGAAAAGGGGAAAGACAAGGAAACAAACAGGCTTTTCTCGAACGCGCCCGAACGCCGGTCGGTCGAAGAGAACCTTCTTCTCTGCGACGACCGAACAACTCGGCCGCCTGATAAGATGGATAGATTACGTTGACTAAAACGGCATGCAAGGCGCCGGATTCGGGAAAACACGGAAATCGATCATAACCCCTCCGTTAGAGGGGAATTTGCATCGCCTTCAACGTGGGCTCTTCGGGGTCATCCATCTGCCGTTCGCAGCGGCAGCAAGTGGAGAAACCCCCTGAAATTCAGGGAAGCGCGCGGGTTTGGAGATCGAGCAGCCAGCCTTGTAGACTAAAGATTGCGGGGGTTCAGGGGAAATTCCGTTCATCGCTCCGGGAGGGCATGTGCCATGGATTCCGTCCTCGATTTGATCCAGGGGAAAGCTGTTCGGCTGGTCTGCACCTCGCCCGACGCGACCGTGCGGCAGGCCACGCAGCTGATGAACGAGCACGGCATCGGATCGCTCTTGGTGACGAACCGGGGCCGGTTGGTGGGCATCTTTACCGAGCGGGACGTGCTGCGGCGGATCGTGGCCGACGGTCGCTCTCCCGACCTGACACCGGTCGGCGACGTCATGACAGCCGACGTCGTCTGCTGCGGACCTGAGACGAGCATCGATGAGGTGGCGGATCTGATGCGCCGCCGTCGCGTGCGGCATGTTCCGATCGTCGACGGGCACCAGGCGTTGGTGGGACTCGTGTCGATCGGCGACATCAATGCCCGTCGCTTCAGTGTCTGTGCGACCGAACTCGTGCAGGTGCGGGACTACATCATGGGCCGGACCTGAGCCGGCGGCTCACAGCAGGCTGCGGAATCGGGTTGCTTAAGGAGTCGCGGCCGGTTCGGCTGCGGGCGATCTGCCCTTCTGCCGCAGCGGTTCTGCGAATACCCGGCCCCAGTCCGATTCCATGCTGATCACATGCCAGCCTGCGGCACGAGCAGCATCGACATCGGCAGCCTCGCCATACGCGAGTTCGCGGTCTGCGTCATCGTGCAGCACGAGGCACTGAAGGTTTGGCCGCGAGGAAGACTGTGACCAGCGAAGCATTTCCTGGTCGCCACCGCCGATGTTCCCGACGGCCAGAATCGGTTGGCGGCCGATGTGGGTGGCGATGCTGACCGGCTTCTGCGGGCCATCGTTGAGCAGCTCGAGTTCGGGCAGGAGCACGATGTCGATCCGGGGCGCGCCGGTGTCCGTTTCCGCAGCCGCCTCCACCATCACGGCCCGGGGCCGCGACCCGATCACTCGCTCTGGGGCGATGCCATACCAGCTCTCGGCGAGCGGACGCATGAAATGGACGCTGCTCCCGGAGCAGATCCAGATCGAAAAGTCATGCCGGCGCAGGAACTCGAGCAGCTCCTTCATCGGCTCGTAGGCCATCGTCTCGAGCGGCACACCGAAGAGCGGATGGCGGGTCGATGCGAGAAACTCTCGAACATCGGCATCGAGTTCCGATTCCGGCACACCGTCGAGGGTTACGGCCAGGACGTCGTTGAGAAAACGAGTGCCGAGCCGCCGCATGAACTCCAGGTCACCTGAGAGCAGCGTGGCATACGGCTCCTCGGAGGCCAGGGCCGGTTCCCGGGCCACGAGATCGCGGACCCGGTCGATGATGAACAGGCCGTTGAGGAGTGGCCGCTCGCAGGCCAAGGTGCCGTCGTGGTCGAAGACGGCGATCCGCTCGGCGGGTGGAACAAATTTCTGGCCGTCGGTATCCGTCACGGCCGCCACGAAATCGAGAATCGCCCGCTTGTTCGGGCCGGGCCGCCATGAGGGGAGCGGGTCGACCTGGGCTGCGGCGGGCTTTGTGGATCCGGAGGCGGGCCTGGCCGGTGGCTCGGCCCGCCACGAAGGCATCGATCCGAGCCAGACTGCGGCACCGAGCAACCCGAGGGCGAGCAAGGGCACGGCGACGGCCGAGGCGAAGCTCGGGCCCGGTTGGCGAGTCGGCGGCGGGGCGTCGTGTTCGGCGGACGGGAGTTGATCCTGCATGGAAGATCCAGTGCGGCGGAAGGGCAAGCGGCGGTGGTGATTCGCACCGCCTCCGTGACACCTTACCCGGTCACTCGCTGGCCGACGAGTCGCCTCGGAAGGTGAGCGAGACGCCCGGGCGGTTTGGTAGGCTCTTGCGTCCCGTGGGGGGATTGGCCGGACGATCGGCTTCCCACCCATAGCGTCCCGTCCCCCTTCCTCGGAGTCCTGTCCATGACCCTCGTTCGTGCGGTGCTCGCTGCAACCCTGATGTTCGGAGGTTCCTGCCTGGCGGTATCCGGGGTCCGGGCCGACGTCTCGCTCAACAACATGTTCGGCGACCACATGGTCCTGCAGCAGGGCATCCACAACCGGGTCTGGGGAACCGCGGCCGCAGGCGAGGCAGTCACGGTGGAATTCGCTGGGCAGTCCCATGCGGCGACGGCTGACGCACATGGTCGCTGGGAGGTGCTTCTCGATCCGGTGGCCGAGTACGGAGGCCCCCATGCGCTGAGCGTGAAGGGGAAGAACACGATCACGTTCAACGACGTCATGATCGGTGAGGTCTGGGTCTGCTCCGGCCAATCGAACATGCAGTGGGCGGTCAACCAGGCGAACGATCCCGATCTGGAGAAAGCCGCGGCGAACTTCCCGGCTATCCGCTTCGTCTCCGTGCCGCAGGTCGGCACCCAGGAGGCTCAGGCGAATTTCAAAGGCGCGTGGCAGATCTGCTCGCCCGCGACCGTCGGCGACTTCTCGGCCGTTGGCTACTTCTTCGGCCGGCAGCTCCACCAGACCCTCGGTGTGCCGGTGGGACTGATCGACAACGCCTGGGGCGGCAGCGCCGCCGAAGCCTGGGTCAAGCGGGAAAAGATCGCTGCCCATCCGACCTTGAAGGCACTCCACGACCGGTGGCTGACGATGGAAGAGGCCATGCCCGCTGCCATGGAGGAGTTCGAGAAGAAGATGGCCGCTTGGAAGGCCGCCGAACAGCAGGCGAAAGCAGATGGCAAGCCGGCACCGAAGCCGCCCGCCAGCCCCGACGGACAGATGAAGGGCAATCAGCGACCAGGCAACATTCACGCCGGCGTGCTCACGCCCTCGATCGGCTACGGCATCCGCGGCGTGATCTGGTATCAGGGCGAGTCGAACGCCGGTCGGGCCCATCAATACCGCACGCTCTTCCCGTTCATGATCGAGTCGTGGCGGGAGGAGTGGAACCTGGCCGACAACCACGACTTCCCGTTCTTCTGGGTGCAACTGGCCGACTTCAAGGCCGAGGCGGCCGAACCGGGCGAGAGCGACTGGGCGGAACTCCGCGAGGCCCAGACCATGACCCTCGATGCCCTGCCCAACGTCGGCCAGGCCGTGATCGTCGATCTGGGCGAGGGCAAGGACATCCATCCCCGTAACAAACAGGATGTGGCCAAGCGTCTGGCCCGCTGGGCCCTGGCCGAAACCTACGGGCGCGAAGGCATCGCCTGTCGCAGCCCGCGCTACCAGGCGATGGAGAAGGAAGGTGCCCGGGTGCTTCTGTCGTTCACCGACGTCGCCGGTGGCTGGCGGCCCTTCGATGTCGCGGAGCCGGTGGGATTCACGATCGCCGGAAACGATCGGAAGTTTGTCTCGGCTCGGGCGGAGCTCCAGAAGGATGGGCGGATCGCGGTCTGGAGTGAGGCGGTCGCCGAGCCCGTCGCTGTCCGCTACGCCTGGGCCGACAACCCGGTTTGCAACATGTACTCGGCCGCCGGCCTGCCGCTGACGCCGTTTCGCACCGACGACTTCCCTGGGGTAACCGTCGGCAAGGAGTGAGGCTCCGCAGCGTTCGCCGACCCCCGAGCCTCCCCGCGTCGCCTTTGCGGAGTCGCGGAGGGCGGCGATAGACTCTTCGTAGTATCTGCGGCGCGGGTGCCGCAGGGATGGCCCCAAAGCAAGGATGTGTCCGATGGTGCGCGGGACGTCAGAGACAGTGGCGAACGGCTCTCTCCGAACCGGCTGGCAGCCGAGCTGCATGGTCTGGCTGGGACTGATCGTGCTGGCAGGCTGTTCCTCGGGCGGTTCCGGTGAGGCACGGCTCAGGTCGCTCGCCGTGGAGCCGGAATTGCCGCCGGGCATCGCGTCGCGGCGATCGTCTGGGCGGCCTACCGACGTTCCGCGGGTGATTCGGGCCCCGCGGCCGTTCCGCGTGGCCGATCTCGGCCAGAACGAGCCGGCTCGGCTGCGGCCGCCGGCCGCCGTTGCCGCTGCGACCCTGGCCGCCACCACAGGCCGCGTGCAAACCGTGGCGGCCGTCGAGCCGTTCCGGGAACCGGCTGAGTTGTCGCCGGCCGGATCGAGCGAGGCAGCCCGTGCGCCCGTCGCCGAGATCCGTGACATGGTGACCGGCTATCTCAACGCCTTCAACCAGCGTGACGCGGACGCGGTGGCGGGCCATTGGGCCGCCGACGGCGAGAGCCTGAACCTCGATTCGGGTGAGCGGACGCTCGGTCGCGAGGCAGTTCGTGACGTGTTCGCCGGGCTGTTCGCGTCGGCGCCTGGCGCGACCCTTGCGATCGACGTGCAGGAGATTCGACCCGTCCGTGCCGACGTGGCTGTGATCGACGGCACGGCCTGCATCGAGGCGGCCACCGGCTCCGCGGCGGCCACCCGGTTTTCGGCGGTCGTGGTTCGCGAGCACGATCGCTGGTTGCTGCAAAGCATGCGGGAAGCGGCAGCCGCAGCCCCAGCGCACCGCCCGCACCCACTCGCTGATCTCGCCTGGCTCGTCGGCTTCTGGGAGGACGAGGGTGAAGGCGTGACGGCGGGCACGCGGTGTGATTGGACACCAGGGCAGGGCTTTCTCCTGCGGCACCACTCGGTGACCCCCGAGAGCCGGCCCGCCACACTGCCGCGGGCGGGCGACGAGCGCATCCCCGGCCTGCTGCCGGCCGGGCCGGCCCAACCGGTCGACGTGACGGAACTCATCGGGTGGGACCCAGACCGTGAGTCGATTCGCTCCTGGATCTTCTCGTCCGACGGTCGGTTTGCGGAAGCAACCTGGCAGCAGGACGCCACTGGCTGGGTCGTGCTCGTCGAAGGCCGCGGCGCTGATAGCGGTCGCGAAGTCCGTTGCGCACTGCTCACCGATGGTCCCGATGGCTACGTCGTCGAGTGCGACGGCGACGCCCTCGACGGCCTCCTGCCTCCGGCCTGCGGCTTCAGCCGCACCGCCCGGTAGACCGCCGCTCAGGCAGGTGCAAAGCAACCGAGCCAACTGACCATTCGGGAGGCTCGGGGGACGGCGAACGCTCGCGGAGCATCGGGGTGTATCCTCGCCCGCGACGCGACTTTTGCCGACCCCGAGTTGCCTTTACCGCTTCGCGGGCGTCGGATTCTCGGCCATCTGCTGTCGCTTGATGAAGAACACCTTGGGGTCGTCGATCACCCAGGGGGTACTCCAGGTCTTGCCATCGTCGTGGGTGCAGACGTTGAAGAAGAAGGTCTTCAGCCATTCGGTGCGGTAGGCGTAGGGATACTGCGAGCTGATGTGATCCTCGGCGGTGAGGTCATCGACGCCGGGGCTGGCGAAGTAGTGCACGACGCCGTCCGGTGAGAACGACAGCCCGAGCGTCCACCAGCCGAGTTGCTCGACTTTCGGACCGCGGATCTCGCCACCGTTGCGACCGCTGCGAACCCGAATATAGGCCCCGTCCTCCTTGAACTTGCCGTCGTGGCTGCTCTCGAAGCAGACGAACATGCCCGGCCAATACTCCTCGAGGCCATACCTGCCCTCGTCGGGATGGTCGTCACCGGTGATGACGGCATGGGTGAAGCAGCCAGCCCGGAAACCGAGGCTGGGACCACTCCGATTCTCCCACTGTTCGAAGGGGGGCATGTAGACGCGGACGACGACGCTCGGGCTGTCGCCTACCGACATCCCCCGGCCAGCGAACTTCCCCAGGTTGAACACGAAGTCGTCCTGTTGCATCTCGTAGCTGACCCGGCCGGGCACGCCAGCGTGGAGCGTGGCGAGCAGCAGGCCATAGCTGCTGCCCTCGAGTCCGGGAGCGGGGAGTTCCACCCGCTTGACCACGTCGGGGGTACCCCGCTTCGGACCCTCGAACCATTTGCCGTTGCTGCTCTTGCCCAGCGGGCCCCGCATCCGCTTGTCCTGCTCTTCCGAGCTCTTGGGGTGGTTGTAGTTCCACTTCCAGTTTTCAGCCTCGAAGTCATCGACGACGTTCTTCACGAGCGTGCCGGTGCCAGGCACGAGGGGCGGCCGATCGGGGACGGGGCCGGCCACCTTGCCGCTGGGCTGATTCGCGGTGCTCAGGAGTTTGCCAAGCCGCCAGGCCGGGGCGGCGTCGGCGGTCGAGGAACTGCTCCACGCCAAGCCCAGACCAGTGAGCGTGAAGGCGGCCGCCCGAAGCATGCGAGTCGTCATGATGAAAACCCTCGAGTGATCGTGTGCTGCCCGACCACGCGGACGATCCCGCGGCCTGTCGATGCACGTGAGGTATCGGTCCGCGAAACCGTCTCGCACCAAACCATGCCGTGGTGCCGCACCCCCCGCCGTGCCCTCTCCGGCCCCCCCTCGGCACGTGGACGTCGGGAACTCGCGGGACCCCGCCCCTTGCCCAGGTTCCCGATCGGACGGCCACCGGGCCGTGGATTCATCTGGCGTTCCTCGCCTGAAAACGTCACATACCCTCCTTATCGTCACCTCGCTCCGCGGTGCCTGGCCGGGTCAGGTCAGGCCCCACGTCCCTTCACCCCTCGGCCTCAGCGTCATGAAGACCCGTCCTTCACCGGTGTCGCAGCGGTTCGATCGACTTTCCCCGACCGCCGACCCCGGCGGGCGGATGCCTGCCGCGCCGTGGCTGCTTCCGACGGTCGTCACCTCGGTCATGCTTGTGCACGCGACATCCAGCACCGTCGGCTTCGCGGCAGAGCCGGTCGCTAAGCCTCGGGCCCACCTCCAGTCGGTGGCTGAGATCGCCGGATCGGCCGACTCGGCCCAAGGGTTGGGTGTGACGCTCTCGCGAGCCACGGCGGTGCTGCGACGGCAGCTCGGGCTCGAGCGGGGAGCGGGGCTCGTGGCCGACAGTGTGAAGCCCGGCTCTGCCGCCGCCCGCGCCGGGTTCCTGCAGCACGACGTGCTCGTGCGGCTCGACGACCAGATTCTGGTGCTGCCCGAGCAATTCGACGCGCTGCTCGAGTCGGCTGAACCCGACGATGCCCTTGCCTGTACGGTGTTGCGGGGTGGACGGGAGGTCGTGATCCCGCTCGGCACACCGACGCCCCGGCACCAGCAGGCGGCAGAGACACACCGATCGCGGTCAGCTCAGCCGGTGGCCCGGCCCGCCGGCGGTCTGCGGCCCACCGCTTCGGCGTTGGCGATCGTCGCACCGACCCCGCGACCGCCACAGGCTTCAGGCGGCATGCGGCGGCTCGGCGATGAAACGCTGGTCCGCAACGATCCCGACTTCGAGATCCGGCTGAGCCGCGGCGAGGATACGTGGCTCTCGGTCACCGATGCGACCGGCCGAATCGTGTTTCAGGGTGGGATCGATGGGGCGGAGGATCGCACGCGTGTGCCGGCGGCGATCCGAGACCGGGTCGCCGACATGGAGAAACTGCTTGAACCGTGGGAAGCCCACGCCGAGACCCGCGTCGTCCCCGCCTCGGCGACAGCCGAGCCGACGGCCGCCCCGGCCACCCGGATCGGGCAACTGAACGTGCCTCCGGTCGAGCTTCGTTAGAGCGGATTTCGGACAGGTGGAGCGAGGACTGGGCAAACAGAGCCGGTGCTCGACGGAACCCCGATGCACGCTCGTAGGCTGAGCGAGTCGTTTCAGAGAGACTCAGGCAGCCGGATCGGTCACGGCCCGCCGGACGAAAACCTCCGCGGCGATCGCGGCTTCCGAAAGCAGCGTGTAGTCGTTCGAGACCGCATGCACTCGTCGGGCCAGATCGGCGTCGAAGCACCGGAGCACCAGCCGAAGCGGCCGCCCGACTGCGCGGCCTTCGGCGAGTGACTGGGCCGTGAGGCCGATTTCAATGTTGAGCGCGTCGTTGCTGGTGCAGGCGACCACCGCCCGAGCCCGTTCGATGCCCGCGCGGTGCAGGATCACGGGCCTGGTAGCATCCCCGACGATTACTGGACAGCGAGGATTCGTCTCTCGATGAAGTTCATCGTCGGCCTGGGGGTCGACCACCACGACCCTGGTGCCGCGGTCGTGCAGATCACGGGCGACGGCCGTTCCAACCGACCCCAAGCCACAGACGACGACATGGTTTCGCAGGCGGCGGGCACGAAACTCATTTCGCAGGTGGTCGGCCGTTCCGGTGAGAATGAACACCGCCAGAAGCGAGGCCGTCATGGCGATCAGCAGCACGCCGGCGAACATCAGCACGACGCCGAAGAGCTTCACCCACGCCGGCGCATGGTGGAGGTTGATGTCACCGAACCCGACCGTCGTCACGACGGTCGTTGTGAAATATGTGGCGTCGATCCAGGAGAGATTCAGCGTGGAGCGAAAGACGACGATCGCGGCGGCGTACATGCCGGCGAGCAGTGACGGGACGAGGAGAAACTCAAGACGGATCGGCCGCCGGGGAAGGGAGAGCCGTTGACGGGCCGCCGACCGAGGTCTCGAACTGGTTGGCTCGGCCAGTGCTGCCTCCACGAACGCGTCGGCGGCGAGTTCGGCGGGCGTCAGGGCGGTGATGCCGAAGTCTGCCGCGAATCGCCGCGAAAGCCGGGGCTGAGAGTGCCGCATGACGATGCGGACATCGGGGGTCTCTCCCCGAATCTCGAGGGCCGCCTCGAGGTTGTCGACGTCGCTCGCCGTGGTGAGCACGACGGCTCGTGCATGAGCCATGTCAGCCTCGCGGCGGGCCGATGGGTTGCGGAAGTCACCCGGCACGAACCTTGCTCCAGCCGCTTCGATCCGCTCGATCCGTTCAGGATTGGTGGCCTGATCGGAAAGCACCGTCACCATGCAGCCACAGGTACGGAGCGAATCGACGACTTGAAGACCGAAGCGGCCAAGACCACAGACGATGACGGAACCCATGGATTCCGAGTATAGGACCTGGCGGTTTATCGTGGCAGTCCGCTGGAGCCCGCCGTGCCAGGCGGCCGGAAGGTCGCCCCTTGGAGCCGGTGCCCGACGAGCCGCTTCTCGATCTCGATGA
>CAYVNX010000106.1:0-1921 GCA_964453165.1 uncultured Candidatus Kuenenia sp.
GGTCGGGCCAGTTCCTCCGCCGGCGGGCCGAAGCCGCCGCGCACCGTGGTAACGATGTTCGCGCGGCCATCCTGCTCTGGCGGCTCAGTGACCGGGCCGATGACGATCACGAACTCGGCGTGTCTGCCCACCAGCAACTGGCCGACCGGATCGACGGCTTCGCCACGCGGCTCGATCGCGCCGTCGGGAGTGGCGAGCTGCCTGTCGCCGAGATCGCGACGGCGATCGCCGCCCTCGTCGATGCCGCGGATGGCTCGACCTGGTCGCCGGCCGCCCGGCTCCTCTACGACCTCCAGAAGGCCTGCGTCGATTCCGAACGCGAGGGCTATCGCACGCAACTCGTCTCCTGGGCGGTGACCTGGGGCCGGGTGCCGCTGATCAGGCCGCTGCCGCTTCAGCGGGTGGCCCTCGTCCATCGGCATATCGCGGCGGCGCTGCGACGGCTGCCGGCCCTGGAACTGCCACCCGCCGCCGCCCACCAGGCGGCGGTGTTTCTGACCGCGGCGTTCGAGGCCACAGAGCACCGCGTCCGCGACCGGCTCGGGCCTCCGATCCGCTCGGCCTTCACCACGGCCGGCCTCGCCCCCGGCTCGCTCGTCGAGGAAGCGGGCTTCGACACGCTCGTCGACGAACTGCTCGACGACGTCGTGCACCGCGGATTCGAATCGTTCGGCAGCGTCCGCGATGCCATCTCCCGCAACCAGGTGAAACTGCCTGACCTGGCGAGCCTCGGCGAGCTCGTCACTGGGGATCCGCTCCTGCGAGCCGATCGCAACCTGGCGGCGGCCCTCGATGGTGCCTACCGAAAGGCTCCGTCGTATCTCCTGGCCATGCAGCGGCTCAGCGCCCTCGCCTTCGGCCTGCCGGTAGGGAGAGCTCTCACCCTCCACGTGCTCCTTCCCTTCGGCGGCGCGTGGGTGCTCTGGAAGGGGCTCGAGCACGTCGTCGAGCCGATCAGCCACTATTCCTTCGGTGAGCCCTGGCACATCTACAGCCGCACGGCGGTGATCGCTACCGGCTCAGTGATCTGGCTCTTGATGCACGTGCCCGCCGTCCGCCGGATTGCGACCGAAACGCTGCGTACGGCCGGTGCGCTCCTCCACCTCGCGGTGATCGTGCTGCCACGGCGGCTGCTCGCGCTGCCGGTCGTGGAGCAATTGCTTCGCAGCCGGGCCGTGCGGCTGTTCCGTCGGTACCTCTGGAGCCCGCTGCTGTTGACCTTCGCCGTCTGGCTGCTCCTGCCCCACGGCGGTGGCGAAGCGGCCGGGCCGGGCTGGACCTGGCTCTCGCGGAGCAATCGCTGGCTGCCCGGCATTCTCCTGGCCGTGAACGCAGCCCTGCTCAACTCACCGACGGGGCGGTGGCTACAGGAACAGACGCTCGAGGCCGCCGGTCGACTCCTCCACCAGCTGCATGTGCACCTGATCGCCGGGCTGCTCTCCTGGATCATGGACGTGTTTCAGCGGGCGGTCGATTTCGTCGAGGGCATGCTCTACGCCGTCGACGAGCAGCTGCGGTTTCGGACTGGCGAATCTCGCCTCACGCTCGCGGTCAAGGCGATGGCCACCACGCTCTGGTCGGTGGTCGACTGGTTCGTGCGGTTTTGCGTGACCCTCCTGATCGAGCCGCAGCTCAATCCGATCAAGCACTTCCCCGTCGTCACGGTCTCCCACAAGCTGCTCGTGCCGATGATTCCGATGGTCGCCTCCAACCTCGCGGCAGCGACGGGCCTCGAACGACGGCTTGCCCTCACGCTCGTCACATTTTTCTCCACGGCCACCCCCGGCGTGTTCGGGTTTCTGGCCTGGGAGCTGAAGGAGAACTGGCGATTGTATGCGGCCAATCGCCCGCGGCTGCTCCAGCCCGTGCAGGTGGGCCACCACGGCGAAACGATGCGCCGGCTCCTCCTGCCGGGATTCCA
>CAYVNX010000106.1:2021-9562 GCA_964453165.1 uncultured Candidatus Kuenenia sp.
ATCGGGCAGGCGGGCTCCACGCTCACGGTCCGCCGCGGTCTGCCCGAGTGGGCCGCGGAGCTCCCCGCCCACCGCGAGCGGCTCCTGGCCCTGGCGCTCGACGGGCTCGACGCGCTCTGCGGTGCCGACTTCACCGTGCGTGAGACCGGCGGCGTGACGGAGTCGGCGCCGGTCAGGAGCCTCGAATGGAACGAATGGCGGGCAGCCTGGGAGCAGGCCCGCGCCGAAACGGGCTAGGCTCGGTCGCAGCCGCCGTCAGGGAGTCCAGCGGCATTCGTACACGAGCCCTTGGGCGGGCTTGATTACCGACCAGCCGATCAGCTGGCCATACGGGTGGTCGATCGTGTAACGCGGGGTCATCGGCTCGGCGGCATCGGGGTCGTGCTCCGGATACCGGAGCAGCCGGTAGCTGCGATAGGGATGGTCCTCGGGGAAGAGCAGCCAGACCGTCAGGAGATCGGCCGGGGCGAGCAGGTCGAGCAGCACCTTGCCGTCCGCGAGAATCGGGGCCTTCATCACCGTGGCGAGTTCGAGCGTGACCGGCTCCCCGGCGGGCACGCCCGAAAGATTGAGGTGCACCTCGATGGCATCCCCGACCTTGCCGTCGGCAGCCTTGACCTTGCGGATCTCGACCGGCGGCTGGCCGGCCGGCTGGCGAAATGAGATGTCGGCCGCGGGCAGGAGCGAGTGAAACACCACATGTCGGTGGGACTCAGCCGAGTCGTCGAATCGCAGCACGAGCCGGTCTCGCACCCGCACCTGCTCACCTCCTTCCGCGTCGGCCTGCCGCAGATCCATGATGCGGCTGAACGACAGCACGTCGATGCCTGTGAAGCCGGTGGCCGGCGTCGATTCCGCCGCAGGCTTGATCGTCACCGGATTCCAGTCGCGGGAGGGATCGCCATCGACGAGGTCGAGCACGAGCCGAATGTCGGGATCCCCCTCGGAAATCGAGTTGATCACGCTGGTGAGCAGTTTGGCGTGGCGATGCACCTGCCAAAATCGGATCGGCAGCCAGACAAACAGGATCAGGCCGAGCACGGCGTAGACGTAGCTCGGCCAGTCCCGAGCGCTCAGGAGCGTGCTCCAGACCCGCCGCTGACTTCCGCGGCGGAGCGTGTCGGCCAGCCGGGCCACCGGGCAGGTGCCGCCTGCGCGAGCCGTGCCCGCCCGGGCTACGTCGCCGCCACCCACGGCCTGCTCGAGCCCATGCCGGCCAGGATACGGATCCCAGACTGGTCCCTCGTGAATTGGCAAATCGCTCCGATCGGCGATGTGCCGGTGGGTGGCCCGGGCCACCTCGTAGCCGTGCCGCACGAGCACCGACACTTCCAGATCGTCAAACCGGTCGAGGTCGGTGCGGAGCGACGAGATCTGGGCCTGCACGACCGGATGGAGCACGTGGGGATCCTCCGCCGGATCGACCACGCGGGTGATCGGGGCGAAGAAGAAGCCGTTTTGGTCGCCGAAGTTCTCCCGCTCGAGCTGCCAAACGCGATCCCAGAGGATGTCGGTGGCCCGGATCGACTGGGCCAGAAACCCGATCGGGTTGCGGCCCAGGATCTGAAAGGGCTTGCCGGCGTCGCTGACGATGATCCGGTCGTAGGTGACGTCTTTGAGTCGCTGCAGCCAGGTGAAGGCCCGCGTGCCGAGGTTGTCATACACGCCACCGTCGGTGAATGACTCCCCGGGAAACTGCCCCTCGCCCACGCCCAGATCGGCGGCGTTCACTCGCACCGGGGGAAAGAATCCGGGAAAGGCCGACGATGCCCCGACCGCCTTGGCGACCGTCGCCATCGTGCCAGGCACGTGCTGAAAGGGATCCTCCTGCCGCGTGCCCTGCTCGCGGCGGAGCACGTGGAGCCCGCGGGAATTGAAGGCGGCAAGCGTGCCGTCGCTGACGTTGGTCGTGAGGATATGGAGGCCGGGCCGCTCGGGCAGCTCGAACAGCCGCCGGTCGCCGTAGAGAAACTCCCGGTAATACCGCTCGAGCATGGCGTTCGGCGAGAGTTCGGCCGTGTCGCTGCCGATCACCCGGCCCGCGATCCGCAGCGGGAAGGTGAGCGGCAGTCGCCGGACGATGTGATTCCTGAGGTCAAACTGCACGAACCGAATCACCTCGCCGGCGGCCTCGGCGAAGGAGGCGTCGTCACCGGTGTAGCGGTCCCAATTGAGCACCAGGTGGGCCGCCACGATGCTGCCGCCCGAGACCGCCGCAATGTCTTGCACGTGCTCGAGCGCGCCCGAGTCGCGGAGGTAGCGAATCACACCGAGATGGTAGAGCGCGGCCCGAAAGCCACCGCCCGAGAGTGCCAGGCCGATCGTCGACATGAATCGCATGGGTCTCCTGTTCACCGGGACCGTGCGCCGGGGATGAGATCGGCCGGACCACGATCCCCGTATCGTAGAAAAAAGCCCGCGGCAGGGCAGCGCAGATCCCGCGGGCTCAGAGCCCGGCGACGGCGAGTGTTTCGGCGAATGACCGCAGCCCGGCCGTCGCGCCCATGCCCGTGACGCAGCAGGCGGCGTTGGCCGCGCCGACGAGCCCAGCCTCGCGGGGCGACATGCCACGCACGAGGCCCGCGAGCAGGCCGGCGAGGAAGGCGTCGCCGGCGCCGGTCGTGTCGGCTACGGGGCCGGGGGGCGGCAGGCAGGGGATCTGCACGAAGGCATTCGCCGCGGGGCTCAGGAGCGTGCCGGCTAAGCCGCACTTCACCCCAACGATTCCTCCGGCCCCGAACGATCGGTAGCAGGCGATGATCTCCCGCGGGTCGGCGCAGCCGGTCTGGGCCGCGGCCTCACCCAGGCTCGGCACGTAGAGATCGACGTGGGGCAAGGCCGCCGCCACGTCCTCCATCCGCCCGCCTGAGCCCCCGGTCTCGATCGCCACCTTGCAGCCGGCCTGCCTGAGAGCCGCTGCCGCCTCGCCCAACTCTGGCTCCAGGCCCGGCAAGAGCCCGGCATAGCCGAGTACCACCCAGCCCGCGCGGGCGAGCATGGGGAGGTGCCGCTGCACAAAGGCGAGATCAAGGCCGGCGCACGCCCCGACATGGTGGGCGAAGCTGCGCTCCCCAGTCGGATCGATCAGCACGGCCGTGGTGCTCGTGGCCGCCTGCTGAGCGGTCTCGACGCCGGTCACGTCCAAGCCGGCGGCCGCCAATCGCGTGCGGATCAGTTCGGCCCAGGCATCGCCGCCCACGAGTCCCACCGCCGCGACCCGCACTCCGAGCGTGGCGAGGCCGATCCCGGAATTGCAGACGATTCCACCGGTCGTGACCTCGATCGGCTCGACGTGAAACAATCGGCCGCCCCCGACCGGCTCGCCGAGCGGCACCGGCCGCACGAGGATGTCGGCCACGATCGTGCCGATCACGGCGACGTCGAAGTCGCGAGCCGCCGAAGCGGACGTGGAATGAGCAGCAGACGAGTGGTGCGACGAGGCGTTTGTCATGAAGGCATGACCAGATTGGAGAGACAGGCGGCATCAAACCCGAGCCGATCGAAACGACAGACGGCATCCCACTCCCGGCTCATGATTCGGCCTCAGTCGACTTTTCAACCCGTCCCCGCTCCACCGCCCGCAGCCGCGCCGGCGTGAGGCCCGTATGCCGATGAAGAAACGTGGTCATGTATTGCACCGAGCGAAACCCGGTGCGGGTGGCGATCGCCTTGAGCGGCAGATCGGTCTCGGTCACGAGCCGGCGCAATCCCGCCAGCCTGAGCCGCACGAACTCCTCGTGGATCGAACGGCCCACGGCCGCCTTGAACCGGTTTTCGAGCGTCGACCGCGAGACGCAGGCTCCGTGGGCCAGCGCAGCGATGTCGGGCCGATGCCAGGGGTCGGCCCGCAGCCGCTCGAGCGCATGGAGCACCGCCTCGTCGTCGGTCGCCATCGTGTCGGTCGAGGTGCGAGACACGACGCCGATCGGAGGCACAACCACCCGCTGTGATGGCGGGTCGGCGGCCCCGCCCGCCGCCTGCCGCATCAGTCGGTCAAGGGCGGCGGCGGCCTCATAGCCGATCCGCCGGGCCGACTGGTCGATGCTCGAGAGCGGGGGATCGGTCAGCTCGCAGATCATCTCGTCGTTGTCCACGCCGAGCACGGCCACGTCCCGCGGCACCTTGAGGCCGAGCGTGCGGCAGGCCTCGAGCACGTGCCGGGCCCGCACGTCGTTGCAGGCCATGATGCCGACGGGCTTCGGCAGTTCGGCCAGCCAGGTGGTGAGTTCCTCTTGGAGTTCGCCCCAGCGCCGGGCGGTTCCCAGGCGGCCGGTGAACACGCGGCAGTCGCGGCCGGGAACCGCCCGACAGGAGGCATCGAACGCCGCGGCCCGCTCCTCCGACCAGGCATTGGTCGAGGTCCGCGGGTAGCCATAGAAGGCCAGGTGCTCGAAGCCACACGAGAGCAGATGCTCGGCGCCCAACTGCCCGATTCGCTGGTTGTCGGTGAAGATGTAAGGAATGCCCGACTCCGGCTCGTACCAGCCGTAGCCGCCGCCGACGCCGACGATCGGGATCGAAAGCCCGCGAATCGCCTGGGCGACCTGACGATCGTCGAAGTTGGCGATGAGGCCTTGGCCGTGCCAGTGGGCGAGGTCGGGAAGCTTCTGGAGCGGATCCTCTTCGACGTAGAGGCTCCAGGCTTCGTGCTCACGGACATACTGGGCCACGCCCCCGATGATCAATCGATCGTAGGGGCGGGCTGCGTCGAGGATCACGGCCACCAAGGGTCTGGCAGAGGATCGGCCTGAATCTGCGAGCTGGCTCATCACGGCTGTTCCTCGCAGGCCCAACCTGCGACCGGCTCTCCAGACTGGATTTTCCCGCACGCTACCGCACTGGCATTCTAGTTTATTGTAAAACCTTTATGCAGTTCTCGCCTGAAGGCTCCGCCGTCTACTAGGCTTTTTCTCCATGCACGTTCCTCCGGAAAAGAGCCTCGATCGCAAGCTTCGGCGGATCCTCGCCGACCCGTCCTGCGGCGACTACGTCCTTGCCGATGCCAAGGACGCCGACATGGCCTTCGGGCTCGCCGCGCCGGGCCTCGCCCCCGGCGGCCAGCCCGGCCGCGGGCCATTTCGCTCGATCCACGCCTACCGCGACGAGATCCGCACGCTCGTGGCGGAAGGCCTCGTGGACATCATGCTCATGAGCGCGAGCACGAGCGAAGCTCTGGCGATCGACGAGCGGCTGTTCGAGGCAAGCCCCGTCACGCCGGCCGTACGGATGAACGACACGACCGACATCTGGCTGGCTGCCGGCACGGGCGGATATGGCGGGGAGCCGGCGTTGCCGTTTGCCACGACCACGATCGCTCAGGCGCGGTGGGGCAGGGCGGAGGCCCCAGTGCCTGGTCCGGGCCCGGGTGCCAACCTCGGCCTCTTTTCGCTTACGCTCAACGACTCAGCGGCGCTCGACCGGGCGATGCTCGAGGCCTACAAGGCATTTCGTCTCGAAGCCGAGCGGGCAGGTTTCGAGCACTTCCTCGAAGTCTTCTATCCCAATGCTCCCGGGCAGGTGCCCGGCAAGCCCGTGGGCAGTCGGCCCGATGACGTATCGCGGTTTCTCGCCGATCACGTGGTGCGGGCGCTCGCGGGCGTGCCGCGGGCCGGCCGGCCGCTGTTTCTCAAGATTCCCTACCTCGGCCCAGCCGTGATGGAAATGCTTGCCGCCTACGATCGCTCGCTCGTCGTCGGCGTGCTCGGCGGCTCCGCCGGCACCACCCACGATGCCTTCGCCCTGGTGGAGGAATCGAAGCGGCATGGAGCGCGGGTCGCCCTGTTTGGCCGGAAGATCAACGCCGCCGAGCACCAGCCCACGTTCGTGCGGCACCTCAGGATCGTGGCCGACGGCGACCTCGCGGCTGCCGAGGCCGTGCGGGCCTACCACGCGGGGCTCAAAAAGCTCGGACTCCAGCCGCACCGCTCCCTCGACGACGACCTGGCCCGCAGCCCCTCCGCCGCCGCCTACGGCGGGTGAGCCCCGGTAGGCTGCTCCCTCCTTCTCCCCACGTGATCTCACACCACGCCCTCAAGGGACACCGATCATGGCCAACGACCCACATCCAGCCGCCACCAGTCGCCGGGGCTTCTTTGGCGGCGTTTCCCGCACCGCCGCGGCCGCATCGCTGGGTTCGCTCGTAGCCAGCGCAGGCCTGCAGAGCGCCCATGCAGCCGGCAGCGACGAGATTCGCGTGGCGGTGATCGGCTGCGGCGGCCGAGGCACGGGGGCCACGGTCGATGCCCTCTCCGTGCCCGGGGCGAATCTCCGGGTGGTGGCGATGGCCGACGTCTTCCCCGAGCGGCTGAGCATCAAGAAGCAGTCACTCGCGACCGAGTTTCCCGAGCGGATCGACGTGCCGGAGGAGCGATCGTTTCTCGGCTTCGACGCCTACAAGCAGGCGATCGACTGCCTCCGGCCGGGCGACATAGCGATCTTCGCCACACCACCGGCCTTCCGCGCGGCCCACTTCGCCTACGCGATCGAGAAGGGCGTGCACAGCTTCATGGAGAAGCCCGTCGCCGTCGACGGGGCAAGCGCGAAGCGAATCATCGACCTGGCCGCCAAGGCCGATGAGAAGCGGCTCAAGGTGGGCGTGGGGCTGATGTGCCGCCACTGCGAGCGCCGGCAGGAGCTCTGGGACCGGCTTCAGGCCGGCGAGGCTGGAGACCTGATCGCCTTCCGCGGCTATCGCAACCACTCAGCCGCCCACCACCTCGATCTCTTCCCCGGCCGTGGCGAGATGCCGGAGCTTCTCTGGCAGGCGCGGCGGTTCCACAACTTCCTCTGGGCCTCCGGCGGCATCTTCAGCGACTACTGCATCCACCACGTCGACGAGGTCTGCTGGATGAAGAACGCCTGGCCCGTGAAAGCCGAGGCGATCGGCGGCCGCCACTTCCAGGGCAAGATCAACGATCAGAATTTTGACAATTACGCAATCGAATACACCTTCCCCGACGGCGCGAAGTTCTTCTATCAGTGCCGGATCATGAACGGGTGCGAGCAGGAGTTTGCCGTCTACGGCCAAGGCTCGAAAGGAGCCTTCACGATCTCCACGAGCGGCCACTCGCCGGCCCGCTCGGCGATCTACAAGAGCCAGCGGATGGCCGACGACAACCTGCTCTGGGCGGCGGCCCAGCCCGAGCCCAATCCCTACCGCCGCGAGTGGGAGGATCTGGTGGCGGCGATCGTCGACGATACGCCCTACAACGAGGCCGTCCGCGGGGCCGAGGCGAGCCTCGTCACGGCTATGGGGCGAATGGCGGCCCACGTCGGCCGCACCGTCACATTCGAGGAGGCCCTCGAATGGGGCGACGACATGACGGCGGCAGTGGCGAGCTTCACGGCCGATTCCCCGGCCCCGGTCCTGGCCGACGCCGACGGGAAGTATCCCGTGCCCTATCCGGGCCGCTCCAAGTTTGAATACCGCAACTGATCGCAGCCTCGGTATGCTACGGCGGTACGCAGGCCGGGAACGTGGTGATGCATGACCGAATACGACGGGCTCCTGGCACTCGACCGAATGGAGCGGGCCGTGGAGA
>CAYVNX010000107.1:0-9420 GCA_964453165.1 uncultured Candidatus Kuenenia sp.
CGGGACGACTCGCCCGCCTGGGCCCGCCGAGCCCGCGGCTGGCTGTCCGTGATGCAGCTCGACGCCTGGGGTTCGATGCTCGTCTACACGCTCGTGACCGTCGCCTTCTATCTTCTCGGCGCCGCCACGCTCGGCCGACTCGGGCTCGTGCCCGCCGGCAGCGAGATGGTGCGCACGCTTGGCGCGATGTATGCACCGGTGTTCGGCGACTGGGCGAGCACGGTCTTCCGCTGGGGTGCCTTCGCGGTGCTCTATTCCACGTTCTTCGTGGCTGCCGCCGGCAACGCCCGGATGGTGGCCGACGGCCTGGCGATGCAGGGCCTCGCGCCGCAGGGCGGCCCGCCCGGCTCGCCCGCCGCCGCGGCCCGCGGCCGGTTCACGCGGCGGCTCTCTGCGGCCTGGGTGCTCCTGGCCGGCCTGCTCGCGCTCGCGATCGACGCGCCGGTGGCGATGGTGCTCGCCAGCGGCGTGGCCCAGGCGATCATGCTCGCCGCCCTGGGTGTGGCCGTGCTCTGGTTTCGACACGCCGACGGCGATCCGCGGCTCGCGCCCTCGCGGGCCTGGGACCTCCTGCTCTGGCTCTCCGCCGCGGGCTTCCTCGTCGTGGGCCTGTGGACCGCCTACGACCGGCTCGCCGCCGCCCTGGCCGGCTGACGATCAGACGGGCAGGGGCCGGAGCCCGGGTATATGTTCATACGTATACTTTAGGGATGTCTGGCTCCTCCGATGACGACATGGCTGGCCAAGCCCTGGTGAGGTGGTCGCTGCACGCGCTGCGGGAGGTGCGGCGGCGATCACTCTCCGTGCAGCAGGTGGAACAGGTGGCCTGCGAACCGGAGCAGGTCGTCGCGGTACGTCCCGGGCGAGAGGTGAGGCAATCGCGGGATGACCGCGGTGGGCTTGTTCGGGTTATCATGGCGGTGGAAGAGAATCCTCCGCTCATTGTGACGGCCTATCGCACGTCGAAGGTTCAGGAGTATTGGCAGGTGAACCCGTGAAGATCACCTACGATCCCGAGACCGATACGCTCGCGGTCTATCTCTCCGACAGCCCGGTCGCCGAGAGCGACGAGCCGCGGCCGGGAGTGATTCTCGACTACGACGACGCCGGTCACCTTGTGGGATTTGAACTCCTGGACGCATCCCGACAAATGCCCATCCCGACGAAGGGCGAGGTTGAGGTTCTCTCTCGACGAACCGCCTGATGGTTGTTTCCCCGAGCCGCAGGCCCGCTCCACCCGCCGCTTGCCTCATACCGCCAGCGACCGGGGGGGCTCGGCGAGCCACTGCCCGTCGGCCGTCCAGCGGTGGAACTCGTCGCCCTCCCGGACGAGCAGCGTGAGCCAGCCGTTCTCCAGCAGGTCGGCCACCATCCGGTGCTTCTCGATCACCCGCTGGACCACCGTCCGGCTGGCCTCGATCACGACCGTCAGCCGCAGCGGCTCATGCACCAGTTCCCGGCCGTTCGAGACCGCCTGCCAGGGCAGGCCGGTCATCAGGTCGCCGCCATTGCCGAGCAGCACGCCGAGCTGCCCCGTCACGTTGTGGATCAGCTTGTTGCCGCTGCCGAAGGCCCGGTTGTCGACCGCCGAGGCGTAATACTGCAGGTTGATCCAGCTCGTGACGATCATCGGCGCGGTCATGATCAACTCGAGTACGGAGCCCTCCGGGTCGCGGGAGTGGTCGTAGCTGTGCATGAAGCTGCGGCCGCCGAGATCGAGCCCGGCCGAACGCGACCGCGGCGCGATGATGAAGGCGGCGTTGCCAGCCAGCCCCCATTCGGGCCGCACCTCCGACCAGTCGTGGCTTCGCCGCAGGACGTCGGCCTCGGCGAGCGCCATCGCTTTCGCCGCCGTGATCGGGTCGATCGACTCCAGGGCCGGCACCTGCGCTCCCAGCCGGTGGCTCCGCTCTTGGCGGGTGGCGGCGCCGGCTGTGGCCATCCACCGCTCCACGACTGGAAAGATCGCGGCGTGTGCCTCGGGCATCCCCGCCGTGTCGAGAAACCGGATCTCGTCCGTCGTGGTCACATGCACCGCCGGCACGAACCAGGTGTCGGCCGGGATCACGATGCCCCGTGCGGCCAGCCCCTGACGCACGGCCGGGTCGTTGAGGATCGCCGCGGCCACGCGGGCATTCGGCTCACCCGAGTGGCCGCCGCAGGCACCGCAGTCGTAGCCGGCTCGGTACGGGTTGTTGACCATCGCCGAGGCGTGGCCGCAGATCGCCACGATCCGGGCGAAGTCTTCGACCAGGCCCAGGTTCCGGAGCATTCCGGTAGCGAGGTCGAGCTGCTTTTCGAACGGCACCCCACCGAGGCCCGCCGCATGCACGTCGGGCCCCACGGCGTTTCGCAGCCGCGTCGGCACGCCGTCGGCAGCCGCTGACCGCACCGGCCGCGTCCAGCCGAGCGAGTCGGTGACGAGCTTGGGCAGATACGCCAGGCCGAGCGTCTCGACGAACGAGAAGCAGCTCGTGGCCGACGTCTGGAAACCCTTCCAGACCTTGCGGCCGAGCCGCTCGACCCGGCGGGCCGCGGCCGCCTGGGCCGTGGCGGCGGAGTTGCTCGCCACCTGCTCGGCCACCCGGAACCCTGGGGCGAGCAAGACCGGACACTGGGCCGGCCCGTGGGCCGCGCCGAGCGGCACGAACTCCAGCGGCATTCCGAAGAAGCCGGCGAAGCCGAAGGTTTCGATCTCATCGCTGACGGCCTCGAGCTTCCGCCGAAATACCTCCGACCGCACGTCGATGCAGAACACCATCTGGAGTGTCTTCGTGGCAGCGGGCAGGGGGAGGGCGGGGCCGGCGGCATCCTGCTCGCCGGCCACCGCCGGAGCCCCCATGGCACTACCTGCCGCGGGTGTTGAATTCGAGGTCGACTTCTGCGTGGAATCCGCCGGCACGGCCTCGCCACGGTCAACGAGCCCGCGGCAGAGCTTGCGCCGGTAGGCCACCTCCGCCGCCACCTGGAACAGATACCGAGCCAGCACCGCCGCGGAAGGCTCGACTTCGCCCGCCGCTGGACCATCCGCCGGATAGAGGCTGCCCGCAGCGGCGATGACGTCGGGATACGTGGCTGCGAGCGCCGCGTCGTAGGCCAGCCGAATCGCCATCAGCCCAACGAGATGCTCGTCGATCGTGGAGCCGTCGGTCAGCGTGGCATGCCAGAGCCGATACCGCAGGAAGGAGGCCCAGCCGGCCACCGACGAGAGCTCGCAGAACAAGAACGGCCGCTGATGCCCGGCCGGCACGGCCAGCCGGCCCAAGAGTGAGGCCACTGCCTGATCGGGCTCCGCGGGCAGCCCGGCCACGAACTGCCGAAAGCCCTTCAGGCCGAGCATGTCCATCCGCCGGCTGATCCGAAACGCCTCCCGCCAGGCCTCGTAGAGCGGCAGATGCTTCCACGGGCTCGACCAGGCCGCCTGGCCCCGGTCGTAGTGCAGGCCGCAGTGCCGCGAAATGTCGGTGATCACATGGCTCGACCAGCTGCTGCCGAGCTGGCGGTCGACCGCCTCACTGACCGTGTAGTAGCGCCGCTCGGATGCCCTGCCAGCCCTGGCCGGTCCCCGCATCCGCTCGGCCACCCCTGCCTCGACGAGCCGGTGCACGAACGTCTGCGGACGAGACCCGGCGTAGAGTTCCGGATAGGCCTCGACGCACTGCCGCAGCGCCCGCTCCACGTCGGCCGCCGTGATCTCGCCTCGATCGAACAGGTCGTGGTAGTGGGTGGCGGGAAGCAGAAGCTCGCAGTCGCGAACATCCCGCAGCAGTTGGCGAGCGTCGAGAAACCGCCGCGGCGCGAGCCCGAGAAAGGGATTCACGGCCACGTAATCCTCGAGCGGCCAGAGCGGCGGAATCAATTCGGTGACGGAATTGATCGCCGCGGCGACCTGCTCGAGCTGGGCGGGCGTGGCGACGGGATGCCGCAGGGCCGCGGGCGATGCGATGGCGGGACCGGGGGCGTGGGAAGACATGACAAGAGCTCCTCGGGCCGAGCGGATGATCAGGGGTGGGTGTGGCGAACGCTGCGACGCTTGTTGGTGTGGTTGACGGGACGAGCCGCGACCTCAGGGCACCGGCGTGGAGAGACCCCAGACGCGGGCCGTCACCTGCCGGGCCGGGACGTCGAGGTAGAAGCCGTTGGCCGCGTGGACATGGAGGGCCCGGATGGCGGGCAGCCGCGTCACAACCTGGCTCGCCGCCTGAATCGCGAACACCGCGAGGAAACCCACCACCACGAGCCCCGCCACGAGCAGATCGACGGTCGACGCAGGGGGGAGCGACCGGGCCACGCTCGACGCAGCCAGCAGCGAATCGAAGCCGACCACGCCGAGCACGTAGGCGATCGCCACGCCGGTCGCCGCGACGAGACTGCCCATGGCAATCCGGATTCGCCCGCTGACAAAGCCCTGCCACAGGAGCGTGGCCAGGGCCATCGTCAGCACCGGACCGAGCACCACCATCCCCGGCTTCCGGGCAGGGTCGATGCCCGCCAGGGCAAAGGCCACGAGGCAGATTGCAGCGGCTACGATCCCCGCGACCGGCAACAACGCCAGGGCCAGCCCGCCACGAACCGCCGGCTGGGCGTCGGTCTTCAGCCGGGCCGCTGCGTCGAGCACGCTGCCCGACGCCAGGAAGGCGTGGGCCTTGTAGGCGGAATGGGCCACGATGTGGAGCAGGGCGGCTGAGAAGGCGCCGAGGCCGCACTGGAGCATCATGAAGCCCATCTGCGCGATGGTGGAGAACGCCAAAGCCCGCTTGATGCTCGTCTGGGTGAGCATCACGAGCCCACCGAACAGGGCCGTGGCCGCACCCACCGCCGCGAGCAGGTCGAGTGACAGATGGGAGAGGGAGACCAGCGGGCTCAGCCGGATCACGAGGAAGCCGCCAGCATTGATGATTCCCGCGTGCATCAGGGCCGAGACGGGTGTGGGGGCCTCCATCGTGTCAGGAAGCCAGCTATGGAATGGCACCTGGGCCGACTTTGTCATCGCCCCCAGTACGAAACAGAGACCGAGGGCCGTGCCCCACCAGCCGAGGCTGCCGTCGGCAGCCAGCGCCTCCGCCCGGGCGAAGATGGCCGAGTAATCGGCGGTGCCGAAGCACCAGAGGGTGAGGCCGACCGCCGCGAGCAGAAACAGATCGCCGATGCGGCTGATCAGAAACTTCTTCCGGGCCGCCCACACGGCCCAGGGGCGGTCGGAGTATTGAAGCAGGAGTTGGTGCAGCCCCAGGCTCGTCAGCATCCAGGCGGCGGTGAGCATCAGGAGGTTGCGGGCCACGACGAGCGCGAGCACGCTGCCGATCGTGAAGGCCAGCCACTTGAAGAACCGGCCTTGGCCTGATTCCCCGTCGAGTCCTCGGATCGAGAACTGGGCGATCACGAGCCCCACCGTGGCGATCAGCAGATTCATCACGGCGGACAGGGCGTCGAAGTAGATTCCGACGTTGAAAGGCAGGGGAGCCGGGGCGGACAGGATGGCCCGGTCGACCGGGCCGGTGAACAGCAGCAGGGCCGCCGCGGCGATCGCCGCTCCCAGGGTGGCCGCGGCGAGACTCGTGACGGCGGTGCGAAAGCCGACCGGATGCCGGTTGGCGAACGACGTGGGCACGGCGGCGACGGCCAGCAGGGCGAGCGGTGGGGCCGCGGCCAGGATCACGAGGGCGGTGGCGAGCATGGCGGACTCCTGGCTGGGCTGGCGGGGAGGGCTGGCGATGGGGGCTAGCCGACCGGATAGACGCGAATGATAAAACACGACACAAAAGTCGTCAATAGCAGAGCGTGAAACGTTTGTCGGCGATATGGCGTGCGGTCTTGAGCCGCCGTGGCGGCGGCCCCCCACCTTGCCAGCGCCCCCCCGGGGCTGTGCTATCATCTGGGCCTCGGTCGAGGCCGGTGCCGCTGGCCAGGCCGGCCCGTCAGGAAGGTTCCCCGTATGGCCAAGAAGGTCCGCCGTTCATCGGCCGCTCGTTCCGCCCCTCGGGCAGCCGTCGCCATGCCCCGCCGACGGCTGCCGGCGGCTCTTCCCTCGGCCCCTGCGGCCCGCTGGACCTTCCTCACGAACCACTCGCACGTCCTCATCGTGCTTGCCCAGAATCCGTCGCTCGTGCTCCGGGCCGTGGCAGCCCGGGTGGGGATCACGGAGCGGGCAGTACAGCGGATCATCGCCGACCTCGAGGAGGCAGGGGTGATCGAGCGGGAGCGGGTCGGCCGGCAGAACCACTATCGGGTCAGAACGAACGTGCCCCTGCGGCACCCGATCGAGGCTCATCGCACGGTCGGTGACCTTGTGGGTATCATCTGATCGGTTCACAGCCCCAGGGAGACGTGCTCGATGGCAAGCGTGATTGACGAGCTGATTGCCGGCAACGAGCAATTCGTGACAGGCGAGTTCGCCCCCAACGAGCACTACTACCACACGATCGCCGCCAAGCAGACCCCGAAGGTGCTCTGGATCGGCTGCTCCGACTCCCGCGTGAGCGAGCATCAGATGACCGGCTCCAAGCCGGGCACGATGTTCGTGCACCGGAACGTCGCCAACATCGTCGCCTTCAACGACGTCAACATCTCTGCGATCCTCGAATACGGCGTGGTGCACCTCAAGATCGAAGACATCATCGTCTGCGGCCACACCCGCTGCGGCGGCATCGCTGCCATCGAAGACGGCGTCTTTGAAAACTACATCGCCGATTGGCTCTGCATCGCCACCGGCGCCAAGGAGGCCGCCAATCGGATTGCCAAGGAGCGAAAACTCAACCGCGAGCAGAAGCTCGCCGTGCTGACCGAGGAGAACGTCAAACTCCAGATCAAGCACCTCAAGAACCTCGCCCTGATTCGCAACATGCACGCCAAGGGGAGCCTCCCGCGAATCCACGGCTGGCTCTACCGAGTGGAGGACGGCTCCATCCAGGTTCTGGTGGACGGCCGGGATCAGAAGCGGGCCACGCCTCGAAAGACTCCGCCCCGGAAGAAAGCGGCCCGTCGGCGGACGTGACAGGTTGCTGGGGCGGGGCTGCCATCGCGGCCCGCGCCTTGAGGTGGTTCGTCGCCCCGGGCGTCGGTTTCTTCACCCAGGCCGGCTCCATCGTTCCATCCCGTGGCCGCATTCGGATCCGTTCAAATGAGACCCATCGCCTCTGACCCTGGCACCACCTCCCGGTCCCCATTCGACCCCCACCACCTTCCTGCCGATCTGATGGCGGGGCTGGTGACGTTTCTCGTCTCGCTGCCGCTCTGCCTGGGCATCGCGCTGGCCTCCAACGCCCAGCCGATCGCAGGGGTGATCGCCGGGATCGTGGCCGGACTCGTCGTGGGCTGGCTGAGCGGCGCCCAGGTGATGATCTCGGGGCCGGCCGCCGGGCTGACGGCCGTCGTCGCGATCGAGATCGCCGCCCTTGGTTCGTTCGAGGCGCTGCTGCTCGCGGTGGTGGTCGCCGGCATGATCCAGATCGTGCTGGGGCTCGTGCAAGGTGGCTTCGTCAAGTCGTTCGTGCCCACCAGCGTGGTCCGCGGGCTGCTGTCGGCGATCGGCGTGATCCTGATCCTCAAGCAGATCCCCCACCTCTTCGGCCACGACACCGACTACGAAGGCGAGATGTCGTTTTTTCAGCCCGACCGGGAGAACACGTTTTCCGAGCTTCTCGAACTCCTCGGCGACCTGCATCCCGGGGCGATGGTGGTCGGGATCGCATCGCTCGCCTTGATCTGGGGATGGAGCCGCCTGCGGATCGCGCGGGCCTCGGGTATTCCAGCCCAGCTGGTGGTGGTGGCGTTTGGGGCGGCCGCCGTGATGGTGCTGCAGTCGCTCGGAACACCCTGGGCGATCGAGCCGTCGCACCGCGTCCAGCTACCGGTCGCCGAGACCTTCCGCGGCATCCTGGCCTTCCTCCATACGCCCGACTTTTCCCAGTTTGGCAATCCCACGATCTACTCCGCCGCGCTCACGATCGCGCTGGTGGCTTCCCTGCAGGCCCTGTTGACCGCCGAGGCGGTCGATCGGCTCGACCACCTCCGCCGCACCACGCCGCCCAACCGCGAGCTGATCGCCCAAGGCGTGGGCAATATCGTGTCGGGACTGTTTGGCGGGCTGCCGCTGACCTGCGAGATCGTGCGGTCGAGCGTGAACATCGACGCCGGCGCTCGCACCAAGCGGGCGGCGATCGTGCACGGGCTGCTTCTGGCGGCTGCCCTCGTGCTCTTTCCCCGCCTGATCAACCAGATTCCGCTCGCCTGCCTGGCGGCGATCCTGATCGCCACCGGCCTGCGACTGGCCAGCCCGGCGGTGTTCTCCGAGATGCTGCAGGCCGGCCGCTATCAGTTCATTCCGTATCTGATCACGCTCGTGGCGATCGTGTTCACCGACCCGCTCCAGGGGATCGTCATCGGCCTGATCGTGAGCCTCGGCTTCATCCTCTGGAGCAACCAGCGGCGGCCGATGCGGCTGGTGGTGGAGCACCATCTGGCCGGCGACGTCACCCGGGTGGAACTGGCCAATCAGGTGAGCTTTTTGAACCGCTCGGAACTCCGCCGGGTGCTCGACGGGATGCCCCGCGGCCGGCATGTCTTGCTCGACGCCACGAACTCGGTCTACATCGACCCCGACATCCTGGAGACCGTCCGCGAATACCGCGATTCGATCGGCCCCGCCCGAGGTGTCCAGATCAGCACCAAGGGGTTCCGCCCCAAGTATGAGATCGAGGACGACATCAAGTTCATCGATTTCTCGAGCCGGGAGCTCCAGCAGGATCTCACTCCGGAGCGGGCCTTCGAATACCTGCGGGCGGGCAACGAGCGGTTTCGCACCGGTAAGCAGATCAAGCGCGACCTGGGGCGGCAGGTTGTGGCCACTGCGGTGGGACAGCATCCGATCGCCGTCGTGCTCTCCTGCATCGACTCCCGGTCGCCCGCGGAACTGCTCTTCGACATGGGATTGGGCGACATCTTCAGCGTGCGGGTGGCCGGCAACGTGGCGACGATCGAGGTGCTCGGCAGCATGGAGTTCGCCTGCGCGGTGGCGGGCGCCAAGCTGGTGGTGGTGCTCGGCCATACCCGCTGCGGCGCGGTGAATGCCGCCGTGCAGGCCACCTGCGATCCCACTCTGGAGGTGGCCCCCGACTGCGTGCACCTGGCGCCGATCATGGAGTACATCGGCCGGGCGGTCGAGCCGGCGGATTGCAGCCTGCCGGCCGACGCCCCGGCCGAGCGTCGCTACGCGGTGGCCGACGAAGTGGCCGCCCGCAACGTCGCCCGGGTGGTCGCCGAGGTCCGCCGCCGCAGCCAGGTGATCGAGGGGCTCGTGCGGGAAGGCCGCGTGGGCATCGTGGGCCTGCTCTATGACGTGGCCAGCGGCGGCACCTGGGTCGTGCCCGGCACCGCCGCCGGCTTTCCGGCTGAAGCTGCCGCCTCACAATTCTGGGAGAG
>CAYVNX010000108.1:0-9228 GCA_964453165.1 uncultured Candidatus Kuenenia sp.
ATGGGCGACCCCGACCTTCGAGGTGACGTCGCTTCCGCCCCGCCCATGCCGCTGGAGCAAAGCGATCAGGAATCCCAACTCGGAAACGAGTGGTAGACTTCGGTCGTGATGTCCACCGCGCCCTACCGCCGCGTGTTGCTCAAGCTCTCGGGAGAGAGCTTTGCCCGGGCCGGGGAGCGGGGGATCTCGATGGACGAGGTCGTCCATATCGCGAAGCAGACCGTTCAGGCCTCGGCCCGGGGGGTTGAACTCGCCGTTGTGATCGGCGGCGGCAACATCCTCCGGGGAGGCTCCTTCACGGCCGGGAACGCGGCGATCCAGGAGGCGACGGCCCATTACATGGGCATGCTCGCCACGGTCATCAACGGTCTGGCACTGCAGGATGCACTCGAGAGCCTCGGGGCTCAGACCCGGCTCATGACAGCGATTCGGATGGACGGTGTGGCTGAGCCCTACATCCGCAGGCGGGCCCGGCGGCATCTCGAGAAGGGGCGGATCGTGATCCTCGCTGCGGGCACCGGCAGCCCGTTTGTCACGACCGACACGGCCGCCGCCCAGCGGGCGCTCGAACTCGGGGCCGACATCCTGATGAAGGCGACCCGGGTCGACGGAGTCTATTCCGACGACCCGGAGAAAAACCCGCACGCCGTGCTCTACAGCGAACTGAGTTATCAACAGGTTCGGGAGCGAAATCTCCGAGTGATGGACGCCACTGCGATTTCCCAGTGCATGGAGCACGAGATGCCGATTCTGGTGTTCAACTACCGGCGCGAGGGCAATATCGAACGGGCGGTGGCGGGTGAGAAAATGGGTACTTTCGTCGGAAATCGGCGGATTGTGAGCGACGAATCCGCCCCGGCGCGTGCCTGATTGGTAAAGGCGGTTAGAATGTGGCTCCCACCTTGTAAGGAGCCCCGCCATGTCCTCCGCCCGCCTGGTTTCTGAGAATCGCTCGGCTGCCCGTTGGCGATCAGTCGCCGGTTTCACGCTCGTGGAACTGCTCGTCGTGATCGCAATCATTGCCACGCTCATCGGTCTGCTCCTCCCGGCTGTCCAAAGCGCCCGGGAAGCCGCCCGCCGCAGCGCCTGCAGCAACAACCTCCGTCAGGTCGGCACCGCGATCGCCAATCACGAAGGAGCGCGAAAGATCTTTCCGACCGGGCGAACCGTGCGGGATCCTTTCGGTTATTCCTGGTCGTTCCGCCTGCTCCCCTACATGGAGGGGTCGACCATCTTCGACGCCTATGTTCCCAATGTGCCGGTCTGGGACGACAAGAATGCCGGGGCGATGCGGACGCCGGTGGCGACCTATTACTGCCCCAGCCGGAGGTCCCCGGCTGCGGATCGGAACTTCGACAACAACGACCAGACTCCGGTCGTTCTGGGCAAGGCGGCCGGCGGCGACTACGCCGCCAATGCCGGAACGTTCTACAACTATGCGCCCGAGGAAGGCCGGAGCGACCCGCGGCGGGCCGGGCCGATCCACACCTTCTCCAAGATCCGTCCGGCCCAGGTGAGCGACGGGCTGAGCAAGACCTTCGCCGTCGGCGAGCGGCATCTGCCCCCGGTCGACAGCTCATGGCCGGCGGAACTCGTCCATCTTCGCCAGGGCGACACGGCCTTCTTCGCGGCCGACACCCCGGCGACCCAGTTTCGGGACACCTACCGAGGATTGGCCGCGTCTCGCGACGACCGCAACGAGCGGAAGTTTGGCGGGGAGCACCCCGGCTTGGTGAACTTCGTGTTTCTCGACGGTCACGTTCAGGCCATCGAACTCGAGACCGACCTCAGCGTGCTCCGGTGGTACAGTGTGATCGGGGACGGCAACGATCCCGAGGCCCCGACCGACGGGACCGACGACGGGAATAGCTGACCGCCCCGGGCTGTTTCGGTTTCTCGACTCCGGAGATGCTGTCTGATGCCAGTCGACGACATCCTTCTCGACGCGGAAGAACGGATGGAAAAAGCGGTGGACGTGTTTCGTCACGCCCTGACCGGGATCCGCACGGGCCGGGCCAACCCCGGCATCGTTGATTCGCTGCGGGTGGAGGTGTACGGATCTCCCACTCCGATCAAAGCGCTCGCAAGCGTCGGAGCGCCCGAGCCCAACCAGATCGTGGTCCGGCCGTTCGATCCCGGCACGATCAAGGATATCGAGAAGGCGATCCAGGCCAGCGGTCTGGGATTCAACCCTCAGAGTGACGGACGGGTGATCAGGATCGTGATCCCGGCGCTCTCCGCCGACGTCCGCAAGAAGATGTCGGCCCGAATCAAGGAACTCGCCGAGGAGGCCCGGGTGGCGATCCGCAACGTCCGCCGAGACGCGAACAAGGCGTCCGACGGCGATCAGGCCGGCGGAGGCATGACGGAGGACGACTGCAAGAAGTGCAAGGACGAGGTGCAGGAGCTCACCAAGAAGCACGAGGGAATCGTCGGTGACCTCGCGAAGACGAAGGAAGCCGAGGTCATGGAGGAGTGATCCAGGCGGCCCCGGGCGGCCGGCTCTTCCCCAGTTCGCGAGAGGGTTCCTGCGTGACCGAGTCCGGCAGCGACCAGGAACCCGAGCGGCATCCTCTGCCGGTGCGGCTCGAGCGGGTCGAGAAGCGGTATGGCCGTCGGCACGTCCTCGACGGGGTGTCGCTCGACGTGCCTCCCGGCATCACCGGGCTCGTGGGGCCGAACGGGGCCGGCAAGAGCACGCTTGTGAAGGCCATTCTCGGCCTCGTGCGGCTGGCGGCAGGTCGGGTGGAGGTGTTTGGCCGCGACCCGGCCAGGGAGCCGCGGCAGGTGCGGCGGCTGATCGGCGTGGTGCCGGAAGACGACGCGTCGATTCCGGGGCTCTCCGGTGTAGAAATGGTGCACTATGCGGCCCGGCTCTCGGGACTGCCGGGGAAGGAGGCGCTCCGCCGATCGCACGAGGTGCTCGATTGGTGCGATGCCGGTCAGGAGCGGTATCGGGCCATCGAGACGCTCTCGGTCGGCATGCGGCAAAAGGTGGCCTTTGCGGCGGCCATCGTCCACGACCCGGCGATCGTGATTCTCGACGAGCCCACCAACGGCCTCGATCCCTTGGAGCGGCGGGCGATGCTGGGCCGGCTTGTGGCGCTCGCCCGCGACCATGGGAAGACGATCCTCGTCTCGACCCACGTGCTGCGGGATGTGCAGTCGATCTGTGATCGGTTGGTCCTGCTCGTGCGGGGCCGGGTGCGGCTGGCCGGGTCGATCGAAAGCCTGACCGGCGCGGCGGACCGCGATCTGCGGCTCCGGGCGAGCGGGCCGCTCGAGGCACTCGCGAGCCGACTGCAGGGGCGGGGCATCGCGGCCCGACTGGCCGATGACGCCGCCGGCCTGCTCGTGCAGGCCGGCGACCCCGCGGCGGTCGTGGCCGTCTGGGAGGAAGCTGCCGCAGCCGGCGTGGAGGCCTGGGCGCTCGAACCCGAGCGGCGGCCGCTCGAAGATGTCTTTCTGGCGGCGCTCGAGGCGGCCGACGAGGCCGATGCGGGGAGGGTCGCCAATGCCCCTACATGACGTCGGCTACCGCGGCTGGGACGGCACACTGCGAACCGGCAACGCCGCGGGCGTGATCGCCGGCACCGGCATCCGGCTGGCCTGGAAGAGTCGGTGGCTGCGGCGGGTCGTGTTGTTTGCGTGGAGTCCCGCCCTGATGTTCGCTGGCGGGTTCTTCGCCTTCGAGCAGGCGATTGAAGGAGGGCCGGTCGCGGCCGGTCGGGAGGCCGCCCGGCGGCTCGACGGATTCGGGATGGTCGGCCAACTCGTGGCCACGTCACTGGGGGGCACGCTCGAGGACCCCGAGGCCGCCCGGCGGATTGTCTGGTCGAGGCTGCTCCTGGCCTTCATGCGGGCGCCGCAGGCGGTCCTCCTGGCGGTGGTCGTGGGGCTCGTCGCCCCCCGGCTGATCGCCGGCGATCTCAGGGCCCGCGCCTGGCTCGTCTATTTCACGCGGCCTGTGTCCCGCCTCGATTACATCCTCGGCAAGGTCGGGGTACTGGCGACGATCGTGGGGGTGATCACGCTTGTGCCAGCCGTGGCGCTCTGGCTGGTGGGCGTGCTTGTGAGTCCGAGCCTGTCGGTTGCCCTCGCCACCTGGGATCTTCCGCTGCGGGTGATCGGGGCTGCTGCAGCGGTCACGGTGCCCACGGTGCTGTTGGCGCTGGCCTATTCGTCGTTGACTGCCGAGACCCGGATCGCAACGTTCGCCTGGTTCGCCACCTGGGTGGCATGCTGGGTCGCCCACGGTGCTTTGACCGGCGCCGACCTGGCTGCCGCGACGAGGCCACGCGGAGCGGCCGCCTTCGAAAGTGATCCGTTCGCGGACGATACAGCCGCGTTCGTGCCGCGCCGGTCCCATCGGCTCGGCTGGCTGGCCCGGGCCGCAGGGGTCGACGACACGGTCGATCGCTGGGCCTGGTTGTCGCTCTACCATGCCCAGGGAGTGGTGCAGGCCTGGATCTTCGGGATCGAGAAGCGGTTTGCCGTCGTGCTGGCGCCGCTGGTGATGCTCGTGGCCGTAGCGGTCAGCTCTCTGGTCGTGCTCTTCATCCGGGTCGATGCGCCGGCCCGGGCCTGAAGTGGCGGAGAACGTGGATTCATGATTTCGCTCCACCACGCGACGAAGCTTTACGGGACCGTGATCGGCGTCAATGACCTGACGGTCGACCTCGGCCCCGGGGCGCACGGGCTGCTCGGGCCGAACGGCGCCGGCAAGACGACGCTCCTGGGACTCGTCACCGGACAACTCCGGCCGTCGATGGGACGGGTGACCGTGTTCGGTGAGCGGCCCTTCGGCAATGCGCGGGTGCTGGGCCGGATCGGGTATTGTCCGGCGGCCGATCTGTTGGAGCAGCAGGCGACGCCCCGCGAATGGGCGACCTATCTCGTGCGACTCGGCGGTGCTGACAGCGGCACCGCCCTCCGGGCGGCGGATCGGGCGCTCGAGCGGGTGGGCCTCGGCGAGGCGGCACGCCGACCGTTGAAGACGCTTTCCAAGGGGATGCGGCAGCGGGCGAAGCTCGCGGCGGCGATTGCTCACGATCCAGACCTGCTCGTGCTCGACGAGCCCTTCATCGGTCTCGATCCCGTCGCCCGGCACGATCTCGTCGAACTGGTCCGCGAGTGGTCGCGATCCCGCAGTCTCCTGGTGGCCAGCCATCTGCTCCATGAAATCGAGGCGATCGACGCCGGCCTGGCGGTGATTCTCGGCGGCCGGCTCGTGGCCAGCGGTAAGGTCGAGGAGATCCGTGGGCTGATCGATACGTTGCCTTCCGAGGTGCGGCTCGCGGCCAACCGGCCGCGGCGTTTGGCGGAGATCGCCTGCAGTTCTGGCCTGGCCGACAGCCTGCGGTTCGAGGGCGATAACGGGCTCGTCATCGGCACGCGAAAGCCCCGCCCCTTGGCGATCGCGCTGGCCGCAGCTGCGGCCAGGGAAGGCATCGCCCTGGCCACGCTCCACGCGGCGGATCGGTCGCTCGAAGGGGTCTTCGATCGACTGGTGCAGCTTCACCGGGGAATCGGTTCGGCGAGATTGGAGCGGGCGAAGCGGCTGCCCGCGGAGGCAGATCGATGAACGCCGTTCGGGGTATTCTCGCCGTGGCGGGTTTCCAGCTTCGACGGATGCTGGCGCCGCAGCGGCTCGTGGTGGCGGTGGCCGGGGCCGCCTTCCCGGCCGCCGTCGTGCTGGCCGCGCGGCGGATCGCGGGCGGACTCGATCGCGACTTCGGCGTCCTGCTGCTCTATGCGCTCGTGCCCGAGGCCCTGTGCCTGCTCGGGCTCCTGGTGACCATGTGTCCGGTGGTGGCCGACGAACTCGAGCGAGGCACGTGGCAGCACGTGGTCGTGCGGCCGGGCGGGCGGCGGTCGCTGCTCGTGGGGACGTTTCTGGCGGCGGTCAGCTGGACGGCGGGGGTGGCGCTGCTGTCGCTGGCCCTGACGTTGTTCGCGGCGGGACTCGACGACTCGCTGCGGCTGGCCGGGATGTTCGCGGTGCTCGTGCTGCTCTCCTGCCTCGGACGGGCAGCTCTGTTCGCGCTGCCGGCCGTGATCGTTCCTAAGCGGGCGTTGGTGGCGAGCGTCGGCGCGGCGATCGTCGTCGAGTACCTTGCAGGGTTCCTGCCGGCGGTGGTCAATCAGGTGACGGTCAGCCTCCGGCTTCGCAGCCTGCTCGTGGAATGGATGGGATGGCGGCGGAACCTCCCCGAATCACTCCGTTTGTTCGTGGACGACCAGCCGCCCGCGGTCCAGGTCGCGGCCGTGCTCGGGCTCACGGCGGCACTGCTCACCACGGCCTCGCTGATCCTCGCCTTTCGGCAGTTTCCCCCGGCGGAGGAGGCCTGACGTGATCGACGCGATCGACCTGGTGAAACACTTCCGCGCCGTCGACGGCGCGGTCGTCCGCGCGGTCGACGGCGTGTCGTTCTCAGTCGCGCCAGGAGAGATGGTGGGGCTTCTCGGGGCCAACGGCGTGGGCAAGACGACCACGATGCGGATGCTCGCTACGCTGCTTGCGCCCACGGCCGGCACGGCCCGCATCGCGGGCTGTGACGTCCGCACCGATCCGCTCGGGGTGCGCCGCAGCCTGGGCTATCTCTCCGCCACCACCGGCGTGCCCGACCGACTCACGCCCCGGGAAGTGCTCTTTTCATATGGCCGGCTGCACGGGTTGGCGGAGGAGGGGCTCGACGACCGGGTCGAGCGGCTGCTCGCCACGCTCGGCCTCGAGTCCTGTGCTGGCCGGCCCTGCGGCCGGCTCTCCTCGGGCCAGCGACAACGGGTGTCGCTGGGCCGCGCGCTCGTGCACGATCCGCCGGCCTTGATTCTCGACGAGCCGACGAGTGCCCTCGACGTGATCGGGGCCCGCGATCTGCTCACGCTGCTGGCCGAGCTTCGCGCCACCGGCCGGGCGATTCTGATCTCGACCCATCGGCTCCACGAGATCGAACGGCGGTGCGACCGGTTTGTGATCATCCACGGCGGCCGGATCGTGGGAGCTGGCACCCGGGAATCGCTGGCGGGGGCAGAGGGAAGCCTCGAAGAGGCCTTCTTCACCGCGGTCGCGGGGGCCGAAGCATGAGCGGCGGGAGGAACTGGCGGCACGAACGGTGGCGACGAATCCGAGCCGTGGCTCAGCGGGATTTGTTGGAGTTCGTCCGCGACCGGCGGACCCTGTTCGTCACGCTTTTGATGCCGATGGCGATGTATCCGGTGCTGGCGCTGGCCAGTACCCTGGGGCTGCGAACGGCTCTCTCCGACATCGACGCCCGGCAGGCACCGCGGCCGGTCGCCCTCGCCCTGACCGGCCCCGACGCCCCCGCCTTCGCTGGCCGGTTCGAGGCTGCCGTGGGGGCGGTGACGGGCGAGCGGACGGATTGGCCGGCAGGCGTGCATCTCGAACTCACGACCCGATCCGAGGCCCAGCGACTGCTCGACGACGACGAAGTGGATGCCTGGATCGATCTGCCGGGGGGCACCGTGGCAGGACTGGATGGATCGGGAACGGTTCCGCTCGAGGCCCGGCTCTCGGCCCTGCGGCCGGCCGACCTCCACCAGCAGCGGCACGTGATCGCCCTGATCAAGGCCGTCGCCGAGCATGTCCGCGGCGACCGGCTCCGTGCGAGCGGGTTGCCTGAGTCGTTCGTCGAGCCGATCGACCTCCGGTTCGTGGGCGCCGCTGAGCGAGACGAGGCCGCGGCGCTCGAGGGTGTGGTGCCCACCGCGGCCGGCGGCGTGCTCGTGCTCCTGGCGCTCTTGACGGCGACCGGCGCCTTCTATCCGGCAATCGACGCGATCGCTGGGGAAAAGGAGCGAGGCACGATCGAGACGCTCCTGATCGCGCCGGCCTCGCTTGGCGACATCGTGACGGGCAAGTTTCTCGCGGTCTGGGCGGTCGCGCTGGCGACGCTATTCGTCAATGCGATCTCGATCGCGCTGACGGCGGTCGTCCTGTTGCGGTTCCTGCCGGCTGGATTCCGGCTCGGAGTGGGACCGGCCGAGGCGGGCTTCGCGGGCCTGGTCACGCTCCTCGCCTTCGTCGGGCTCGCGGCTGTGGCCGCGGCCACCTGCCTGGCGGTGACGAGCGCCTCGCGGAGCACGAAGGAGGCCCAGAACACACTCACGCCCGTGATCCTGTTGGTCAGCGGACTTTCGGGCTCGGCCCTGCTGCCTGGCGCCGGCGGAAACCTTCTGCCGCTGGTGCCATTCGCCGGACAGGTCGCCGTGGCCCGCGGCACCCTGCCAGGGTCGGGTGAGTCGGAGCCGGCGATTCTCTTGCCGCTGATCGTCTCGCTGCTCGCGTCCGCGGCGATCACCTGGGTGTTGCTGCGGGCTGCTGCGGCGGCCCTCGCCGACGAAGAAGTTCTGTTTCGCGGTCCCGACTCTGCGTCGACCCTCCTCTCCCGGCCAGCCCCGCGGCGGCGGCCGACCCCGATGCAAGGCTTCGCCGCGGCCCTCGCCGCCTTCGCGGCGCTCTGGTACGCCCAGGGAGCTGCGCTGGAGAGCCTGGCACTGGCCATTCCGCTGCAGCAGGCGGCGGTGATGCTTCCGCTGGCGGTGGCTGCCTCATGGCAGCGGGTGAATCGACAGGCCACCTTCGGTCTGCGGCTGCCCTGCGGCCCCCGCCCTTGGGCAGCCGTCCTCGGGGGCATCGCCGTGGGCGCCGGGCTGTTCCTGGTGGGAGCAGCGGTCACGCTCGCGATCCGGGGCACGCATCTCTCTCCGGCCGCCCGCCAACTCGCCGAGCGGATCGTCGCCCTCATCCTGGAGCAGCCGATCGGTCTGGCCTGGCTGCTCGTGGCCGTGCTGCCGGCGGTCTGCGAGGAACTCTTCTTCCGCGGCTGGCTCCTGTCGGCGTTCGCGGGTGACCGGCCCGGCCGCGGCAGAGCCTGGGCGGCGATCCTGCTCCAGGCCGCTGTCTTTGCGGGCTTCCACCTTCTCCCGGAGCGGATGCCGCAGACCTTCCTGCTCGGACTCGCGCTCGGCTGGATGACGCGGGTCACCGGCAGCATTCTGCCGGCGGTGCTCGGCCACCTGGCGCACAACGGTACGCCGCTGGTGCTCGTCTCGCTCGCTGCCGGCCGTGAGGCCCGCCGGCTGGCTGCCGGTGACACAAGCACGCTGCCCTGGGAACTCGTCGCCGGCGCCGTGGTGAGCCTCCTCGTCGGACTGTGGCTGATCCAGGCCGGCCGTATCCGCGGCCGAACTGCCGTCAGCCGGTAG
>CAYVNX010000109.1:0-4285 GCA_964453165.1 uncultured Candidatus Kuenenia sp.
TCCCGTCAACATCTGCCCAGTCATGTCGCCAGATGTCCGAGGCACGCCTTAGGCCCGGCGGTCGGCCCGCGGTTGGAACCGCACGTGCCGCGGCCGGCATGACTGCTGCCGCACCTTTTGGGCCAGCACGGCGGCGTCGTACCAGGAAAAACTGAGTTCCGGGTTCGCCGCGTGTCGGGCCAGCGTTTCGAGCGCCTCGGCGCGGCTGTCGTCGTCGTAGAGGAACACGTAGCGTTCCTCTCCCTTGACGAGCGCGATCACGTTGATGTCGCGAGCAGCCATCGGCAAGAACCGCCCCGGAAGAGACTCGCGGCCGCCGCTGCAGCCACCCGAAAAGTCGTATCGGTTTCCTTGTGGGCCTGGCGCCAGCCTTCCGGAGCGAAGCCCCCAGGTCGGTCAGATTCGGCCAGGTCTGCCACGCGGCGGCTCGACCGAGCACGACTCTGGGAAATCTGTGAGGGCCGGGCGGCCTCGGCGCCGTGCTACACGAGCCCGCCGAGGCTGCGAAGCCCGACGGGTTCGCGGGTCCAGAACGGTTCGCCGTGGGTGGATCCGATCAGGCTGCCCCACCAGGCGTCGGCGGCGGCGACCCGCTCGGGCACGGTCGGCTGCTGGGCCGTCGCGGGAAACTGGCTGGCGTAGCAGGCGATGCTGTCCCGCTTTTGCTCCCAGGTCGCCGCAATGTCGACGATGAAAGCGGGCCGTCGGACCGTGCGGAGATGAACGCAGCCATAATGGTAGATCCGCTCAGGATGCCAAGGGTCGCCGGGAAGGTCGCATTTGGTGAGCTTTGCCCAGAAGCGGGCGGCCTCGACGAGCTTCGTCGCGGCCACATGGTCGGGATGGGCATCGACCCAGTGCGGCGCGAACAGCCAGCGGGGGCGGGTGCGGCGGATCACTCCAGCGAGTGCCCCGCGAGCGGCGAGCGTGGCTCTCAGCCGACGGTTGGGCAGGCCGAGGTTCTCCCGCCAGCCGATGCCCAGAGCGGCCGTGGCCGCCGCCGTCTCGCGGGCGCGAATCTCGGGGCTACCCAGCGGGGTCGGTTCGCCGTCGGTCAAGTCGAGGATGCCAACTCGGAGTCCATCGCCGAGCAAAACACCGATCGTGCCCCCCATCCCCAGTTCCGCGTCATCGGGATGCGGGGCGATCACGAGCGCGTCGAGCATGGGGGAGATCCTCGGAATCGGTTGCTTCGGCTGCGGACCGATCATAGTCTCTCGCCATGCCAACTCCGGCTGAAACCTTCGTCGCCGTCCGGGAGCACGCCCGGAAGACCGCCTTGCTGGCGACCATCGACGCGGCCATCGGCTGGGACGAGCGGACGATGATGCCGTTGGCCGCGGGGGCGTGGCGGGCCGAGCAGGCCGCCGAACTCGCCGCGGTCGTCCATCGGCATCGGACCGATGCCGCCCAGGGGGCCAGGCTCGAGGAGTTGGCCGCCAGTCCGTTGGCCACCGGGGGGACGCCGGCCGAGCAGGCCACGATCCGGCTCCTGAAACACGACTTCGACAAGCAGGCTCGCCTCCCGCCGCGGCTCGTGGAGGAACTCGCCCGCACCACCGTCGAGGCCCAGCAGGTCTGGTCGCTGGCCAGGGCCACATCGGACTGGCCACGGTTGTGCCCCTGGCTGGAACGGGTCTTCGCCCTCAAGCGGGAACAGGCAGCCTGCCAGCGGCCTGATCTCGATCCCTACGACGCCCTGCTCGACGACTACGAGCCCGGTGGCCGCTGGCGGGCGATCACGCCACGCTTCGCGGATCTGCGGTCGCGGATCGTCCCGCTGGTGCAGGCCTGCGCCGCCGCGACACGTCGGCCTGATGATCGGCTCCTCACCGAGCGGGTCTACCCCGTGCCGGCCCAGCAGGAGTTCGTGCGGCAGGTGGCGGCTCGGATCGGTTTTGATTTCGATCGGGGGCGGCTCGACACCACGGATCATCCCTTCTGCACGTCGTTGGGGCCCGACGACTGCCGGATCACCACCCGGTGGGACGAGCGGTTTCTGCCCACGGCCTTGTTTGGCGTGCTCCACGAGGCGGGCCATGGCCTCTACGACCAGGGCTTGCTCCGGGAGTGGTACGGGCTGCCGCCGGGTGAAGCGGCATCGCTCGGCATCCATGAGTCGCAGTCGCGGCTCTGGGAGAATCTCGTCGGCCGTTCGCGAGCCTTTTGGGATTGGTGCTTTCCTCTGGCCAGGGCGGCATTTCCCCAGGCCCTGGCGGATGCCGATGCGGCGGGGATACACGAGGCGCTTCTGGTGGTGAAGCCCTCCTTCATCCGAGTCGAGGCCGACGAGGTCACCTACAACCTGCACGTCATGCTGCGATTCGATCTGGAGCGGGCGGTGGTGCACGGCGATCTGCCGGTGGCCGATCTGCCGACCGCCTGGAACGAGCGGTTCGTAGCCGACTTCGGCCTCCGGCCGCCGGACGATGCCCACGGAGTACTTCAGGACATCCACTGGAGCGCCGGCCTGATCGGGTATTTCCCCACCTACACCCTGGGCAACCTCTACGCGGCCCAACTCATGGCGGCCGCCGAGGCCCGGCTCGGGGACCTGCCGGCAGCCTTCGCGGCCGGCGAATTCGAGCCGCTGCTGGACTGGCTGCGGCGGGAGGTTCACGCCGTCGGCCGGTTGCTCGAGAGTGAACCGCTCGTGGAGCGGGCCACGGGCCAGACCGTTTCCGCCGATTGGTTGGCCCGCAGCCTTGTGGACCGCTATGGCCCGGCCTACGGGCTCTGATTCGGGCTGGTGGCATCGGGAAAAAACCCGGTGATAAACTCTGCGGGCGGCCCCGTCGGGCCGTCGGCGGCGGCGGCCAAACGGTGGACGTCGAGCCGGGATTCTGCCTGGCGGGCGGGGAGCAGACGCGATGACAGACGACGATGACAAGCGTGAGGAGTCTGAGGATCTCTGGGCCGACCTCGGCTCCGACGACCTGCCCGACCTGTCCGCCGACTTCTCGGTTTCGTTCGACGAGGAGTCGACGGCAGCGGCCGACGACTCCTTGACGCCGCCGGAGGCCCCCAGCCCCGAACCTGCGCCAGAAGATGCCGACATCGACGCCTGGCTGAGCGAACCCGGCGACGAACCTCGGCCTGCGCTGTCCGTCTTTCAGGAGGACGATTCCGCCGGCGGGACGGACGAGGCTGATCATGCCATCCTCGATCGATCGGAGGTCGAGATCGGCACCGGCCATTCGGGTGTGCCGTCCCCCAGCAGTCTGGAGATGACGAGCGACCTGTTTGCCGGCATCAACACCGAGCCTTCGGCAGAGCCATCCGATGACTTCGGATTCTTCGCGGAGGTGGGCGACGACGAGGAGCCGGCGGAGCAACTCGGCGGAACTCCCGACGCAGAAGCTTCCGACTATGAGGCTGATGCGCTGGGCGACGACTCCATCAGCTTCGATCAGGCCGACGAACCGACCGAGACCGTTGCCGTGGCTGCCGTGATCGCCGCCGATGCCACGCCAGAGGCTTCGCGGTCCGGCAAGAAGTCGGCGGTCGGTCCGCTGCTCGGGATCCTGGCGGGAGGCCTCTTGGCGATTCCGATCACGCTCGGCATTCTTCTGGCGGGCTTCGGCCGCGATCCCTTCGGGATCGCGGGATTCTTGCCCGCTTCGCTCGCGTTTCTCGCTCCGGCAGCCCCTGGTTCGTCACCTGCTCCGAGTCCGGTTCTCCCCGTCGAGCCGGCGGCCCACTCGCCTGAGCCGGAGCCGATGGAGCCTTCGGTCGCCGACTCCGACCCTGATGCCAGCACCGACGCCAACGCCGCGACCCTCGGGCCGGCGGCGGAGTCCGCCCCCGTGGCTGACGCTTCGGCGGAAGGGGTCGAATCTCCGGCGGTGTCCGCGGACGCCATGGCCGCGAATGATACGCCCGCGGACGCGATGGCTGCGGATGATACGGCTGCTGCCGCGAGGGCCGCGGATGATGCCGAGGCCACGCTCATGGCGGCCGACGAGGTCACCGACGTCGATCCGGCCGTCGATCCGGTTCTAGACACACCCGTGATCGAGCCCGATGCGGCCCCGCTGCTGGCGATGCTCGAGGGCGACGGTCCGACTCGGCGGCCCACGGCCCCGCCTGCCCCTGCGGTCATCGAAGCGGCCGCAGCACCCGTCCCGGAACCGCTCGATCTGACCGCCCTCGATCAGTCCGCCGCCGCGGCCGTGGCGGCCACCGCCGAGATCGCCGCTCTGGAAGACCTGTCGGCTCCGGCTCAACGTCGGGAACTCACCGCCTGGTATCGGGCCCTCGCTGACTATGCTGACTCGCTGTCGCG
>CAYVNX010000109.1:4385-9116 GCA_964453165.1 uncultured Candidatus Kuenenia sp.
TCGAGCGGCGGCACGCCGCGACGCACCCGCACCTCAACGCCCTCGTTCAGCCGCTCGGTGCCAAGATTCTGGGGGATTCGCCCGACCTGGCGGGCCCGCTGGCCGGCGTGCCGGTGAGCGTCAAGGAGTGTTTTCCGGTCCGCGGCCTCCGGACCACGCTCGGCATTCCTGCCCGGGCGGGCCTGATCGATCAAGCCGATGCCGAGATCGTCCGCAGGCTTCGCGCGGCCGGGGCTATCGTGGTGGGCAAGGCAAACGTGCCGCAGGCGATGTATCTCCACGAGACCGACAATCCTGTCTGGGGTCGCACAAACCATCCCACCGACCCCGCGCGAGGCCCGGGTGGTTCGAGCGGCGGCGACGCGGCGCTCGTGGCGGCGGGCGTCGTGCCGTTGGCGGTGGGCAACGATCTCGCCGGAAGCCTCCGCCAGCCTGCCCATGCCTGCGGGATCGCCGCGATCATGCCTCGCTCGACGGTGTTGGGCGAGGGGGGTGCCTTCGACACCCTGCCGCGGCTCCGGGGCGTGCGGCCGCGGGCCGGCTTTCTGTCCCGCTCCGTGGCCGACCTCGAACTGGCGCTCGGCTGCTGCGCCGCCGGGCCGGGCTCGAGTGGGCTATCCCGGAGCAGCCTGCCCAGGAAGGTTGGTTGGTGGGACACGACCGGGCCGATCGCTCCTTCTCCGGCGATTCGTCGAGCCGTGGCCGAGGCCGTCGCGCGGCTCGAGGCCGCCGGAGTGGAAGCGGTCGCCCTCGACGGCCGCCTCGCGGAGGAGGCTGCCTGGCTGCACCTCGCGATCCTGTCGGCCGACGGTGGCGCCGACATCCGCCAGCTCCTGCAGGGCTGCCGGCCGATCCCCGCGGTCGGTCGGCTGCTCGGTCTCGCCGGGCTTTCCCAACGCTGGCGACCACTGGTCGCGACCATGGCCCGGTGCCTTGGGCGGGGCGTGGAGGCCCGCGGCCTGCTGGCTACCGGGCCGCGGACACGCGCGGAACTGTCCGACCTGTTCGCGGCCCGCGAGCGGCTTGCGGGCAGGTTTGCCGCGCGTGTCGCCGGTTGCGACGCGGTGGTCTGTCCCGTGTCGGCGGTGCCTGCCCTGCGGCACGGCACAGCTGCCCGCCTCGTGCTCGCGGCCGCGCCCTGTCTCCTGGCGAATCTCCTCGATCTCGCCGCCGGCGCGGTGCCGGTCACGCAGGTGCAGCCGCGCGAGACAGCAGCCCGGCCCTGGTCGCCCGATCCGGTGCTCCGGGCCGCCGCGGCCACCGACCGGGACAGCGAAGGCCTCCCGGTTGGCGTGCAGGTGATCGCCCCTCCGGGCGGCACCGAGGCGACCGCACTCGCCACGATGCGGCTGATCGAACTCGGGGGATAGACGCGCTGTCCGCCACACGTGGTTCATGTGAAGCAGGAGTTCCGGGTGCGGCCTGGTAGGTCACAAGAGTGGGGCGCACGCCAGTCACGAGCCGTCCATCAGCCGGGAAATCATTTTGCGGAAGTGCGATTGACCGAGCTATATAGAACTTCCATGAACGCTCCTGGTATCGCTCTCGAAGGCATCGTCCGATGATTCGCCTGGCTGTCATCGAGGATGAGCCGATCACACGGAAGGCGATCGTGGCCCGCTGCAGGCGGGAGGTGGACCTGTCGGTTTTGGGTGACTGGGAATCGGCAGATGACGCCGCCCGGGAGGCCGACTGGCGGCGGGTGGACGTGATCGTGGTCGATCTCGAACTCCCCGGCAGCCTCTCGGCGATCGGCCTGATCCGTCGGGCAACCGCCGCAAACCGGCAGATCCTGCCAATCGTGCATACCATTCACGACGCGCGGGAGTCGTTGTTCATGGCGATCCAGGCGGGCGCCGTCGGCTACGTGCTCAAGGGCGAGCCGCTCGACGCGCTTGTGAGCGGCATTCGCGATGCCGTCGAGGGGCGGACACCGGTGAGCCCGGCGGTGGCCCGATACCTCGTCGAGGCGTTTCGTGCAGCGGCACCGGGCGACGCGATCACGCCACTCACCGCACGAGAGACGGAGCTTCTCACGGCCCTGGCTGAGGGACTCACGTACAACGAGGTCGCCACGCGGTTGGGCATCAGTCGACACACCGTGCACACGCATGCCAAGACAATCTACGGCAAGCTCCACGCCCACGGACGAGAGCAGGCCATCCGCACGGCACGGCTCAGCGGCGTGCTCGATTCGGCGGCCGAGGAGCCGGCGATCACTCGCCCCGATCGGCCGGCATGAGTCGAAGCGGAAGCGGCACGATCATGCAGACGCTTGCTCCGCGGGAGGCATCGCGAGGACGCGTGGCGAGCCGCAGCCTGCCCCCGCACGATTCCACGCGACGCGCCATGCCGACGAGACCCCTGCGGCCCCCTTCGGTGGCCGCAGGGGCGCCGGACGACAGGCCGATGCCATCGTCGCGAATCCGGATGACGATCGCGGCCGGAAGGAAGCGGATCGACATCATCGCCCGGGTCGCGGCGGAGTGCTTCGCTACGTTGGCGACTGCCTCGCGGACCGCCCGCCCCAGCGAGAGGGCCGCGGCGGGTTCCTCGATCGTCGCGGCGGGAGGCACGCCGGCAGTGCGGCAGGCGAAGGCGATGCCCCTGGCCGAGAGGGTCTGCTCAGCGTGCGACCGGGCATCGTGGAGCCAGTCGGTCCAGCGGACATGGCCCTCGTCCACCGCGTTCATGAGCCGCCGCAACTCCCGCGTGCCCTCGGTGGCTGCGAGCTGGAGATGGTCGAGCACCTCGGCGGCCTCCACGCCGCCGGTCTTGAGCAGTTCTATGAGATGCGAGACGTTGACCGTCGCGGCACCGACGCCGTCGTGCAGGTCATGGACGAAGTCTCTCCGCTGCCGCTGCGCTCGCTCGTCCGCCAGTTGCCGTTCAGCAATGCGGAGCGATGCCTCGGCCTGAAGTCGGGCGGTCGCGCCCTCGTGGACGGCGAGAATCTGCCGCTGGTTGATCATCAGAATGGTGCCGAACGAGGAGCAGATGACCCAGAAGATGGTGCCGAGGAATCCGACCACCTGCGGAAGATCGCGGTCGAACATCGCTGTCGGGCCGGCGTTCCCCGCCATCAGCAGCGAGCGGGCAACGGCCACGGCCGCGTAGGCGAGCATCACCCCTGCCGTGAAGCGCGACGAGACAAGCAGGCCCGGGTGGCGTTCGTGAAACAGTTCATTCGCCGCAGCGACGAGCCAGAGCACGTGGAGGGCCGCCACGCAGGCCAGACGGACGGAGAACCAAGGAACGGCCAGCAGGAACCAGCCGTACACGCCAAGGATCACGAGCGTGGCGAGGGCGGCGCCGCGGAACCGGGGCGGCCGTGCAACGAACACCGCCGCCCCGACGGCCGTGCAGGCGAGGGCTGCGGCCACCGCAACCATGCCGGCGGCGATGACGAGCGGATGCTCGCCGGTCAGGCGTCGAGAGAGGAGCACGAGCATCGAGGCCGCGGAGGCGAGGCTACTCCAGGCCCACCAGCCCACGCCCGGCATCTCGGGGTTGAGCCTGGCCAGCACGACAAACGCGATCACCTGGAGGCCGCCAATGACGGTCGAGATCAGGGCGAGCGTGGCTGGATCGGGAATCATGGCTCAGGGCTCGTTGCCGACACGAGGGAATCGTAGACTGGACCGGGCCGGACGGTGCCGATCGTAACACCCGTGAGTCCGCGGCCGCCTGCCGATGCCAGCCACACGTCGCCGACCGCCGCGAGGCTTTTCACTCGTCGAGCTCCTCGTCGTGATCGCGATCGTCGGTGTGTTGGCGTCGCTCACGCTGGCGGCCGTGCAGTCGGCCCGCGAAGCGGCCCGCCGAATGGCCTGCGGCAACAACCTTCGGCAGGTCGGGCTCGCCCTGCACGCCCATGAGTCGGCACGCCGCCACGTGCCCGCCTGGCGGAAGGAGTTTTCCTGGGCGGAATATCCCAAGGATCCTCCGAATCCGCACTTCTCGACGGTCAACGCGGGCCGCACGACGCTCGGGGCGATTGGCCAGCTCCTCCCCTACGTCGAAGAGGGCCGGCTCGCAGCCCTCTTCGACATGACGCGAGGGCTCGCCGATCCGGTGAATCTGCCGCCACCGTTTCCGGGTGGACGCAACTCGCCGGCCTGCTTGTCGCCTGTTTCGCTGTTCGTCTGCCCATCCACGCCGGTGGGCATGCCTTCAGACTATGGGGCCGTATACGCGGTGATCGGATATCCGGCGGCGACGCCGCTCGTGCTGCCGAGATCTGACTACGCACCGCTGCGTGGGTTGCACCCGAGCCTTGCCGTGTGCGCCGGACTTCCGGCCGACTTCACGCACAACGCCCTGCTCGGGACGACCGACTACGTGCACCGGCGGACGGTGAGGTTTCGGGAGATCACCGACGGCCTGTCATGTACGCTGGCATTCGTCGAGGAGGCTGGCAGGCAGCGACGTTTTTTCAGGGGACGCGTCTTGGCCGATACCGCCCCCGGCGGGGCCACCGTACTGCACGCCTTTTACGGCGACTGGAACATCGCCCGCCATGCCCGGGGGCTCAGCGGCGCGTCGGAGGCCGACCCGCAGCAGGCCGGCTGCACGGTCGTGAACGTGCTCAACGACGACAATCCCTACGCGTTTCACCCTGGAGGTGTGGACGTGGTGATGGGTGACGGTCGCGTGACGTTCCTGGCCGAAAGCATCGACGCGGCGGTCTTCGCGGCCGCGGTCAGCCGGGATGGTTGCGAGTCAGTCGCG
>CAYVNX010000110.1:0-8942 GCA_964453165.1 uncultured Candidatus Kuenenia sp.
TGGAAGACGACGCTCGTCAGCGGCAGCCGAAACCGGATCGCCTCGACGAGCCGGACGCCCAGCCCGAGGGCGAGGGCCGTCGCGACTGCCACCACGCCACCGCGAGGCCAGCCGGCGAATCCGCTCGCCAGTCCCTGCCCGAGCAGCACCGCAGGGGCTACCTGGCCGAGGCCAAGCAGGAGGGTGAAGGGCAGGATCGTGGCCGCGGAGCCGACGCCCTCCGTGGCGTTCTTCGCAAGCCCCCGCCAGACGTCGAGCGACCGGGCATACATCCTGCAGGAGGCGATCTCCACGGCGTCGAAGACGTCGGTCGTGAGGCCTGCTCGTCGGTAGGCCCGCGGCAGCTTCACGCCATCGTGGAGCGAGGCCGCGATTGCCTCGTGCCCACCGGCCTGTTCGTAGGCGGCCCGGCGAGTCACGAACCATTGCCCGCAGCCGGCCGCCAGGCTCGGGTCGTTCACCTGCCGGGCGCGACCGAGCGGCAGAAAGCCCAGCAGCACGAACTGGATCAGAGGCAGGAGCAGCCACTCGAGGAACGAGCCGGTTCGCTGCCGGGGAAAGCCGCTCGCGAGATCCACGCCGGTGGCATCCAGGAAGGCGATCGATCGGGCAATGGCGTCGGGCCGCGGCGACACATCGACGTCGAGGAACAGCCACGTGTCGTGGCGGGCTGCCCCGGCCAGTTGCCAGCAGGCATGCTGTTTGCCGCACCAACCGGCCGGCAGTGGCCGGCCCGCCACCAGTCGCACCCGCGGATCACGGCCGGCCCGCTCAGCCACGATCGCGGCCGTGGCGTCGTCGCTTGAGTCGTCGAGGATCACGAGTTCGAGATCCACGCCTTCGCTCGCCAGCACGTCGTCGACCAGCCGGCCGATCGCCGCCTCCTCGTTGCGGGCTGGCACGAGCACGGAGATCGACGGCTGCCGCCCGGATCCCGGCACCACCTCCGGCGGCCCGGCAAACAGCCGCAGGTTGACGAACGTGAGCACGGCGGGCAAAGCGGCGAACGCCAGGCCCGCGAACGCGACCACCGCCACCAGCACGGAAAGGCTCACGCCGCGCCCTCCGCGTGCTCGTCCCGCGGGGCCGCATCCAGGTCGCCGTCATGCGAGGCATCGAACCGCTCGCCCCGCCACCAGGCCTTCGCACGCCGGATCGCGTCATACGCCGGGCCGACGCCGACCTTCCCGGAGAGCAAGGTCGTGAAGGCCGCGGGCTGCCGCGCGACCGCGGCCGCAGCCAGCCGGTCCTGCGTGGCCGCGAGCGCCTCGGCCAGCGCGGCGGTCCAGGCCTCGGCCGAACGCTCCGGATGCTCGGCGATCCGCATCGCCGGACCGAAGGCAGCCAAGGCCTCCGGGCACCGCTCGCTCCAGAAGGGATACTCGACCGCCAGCGGCACCACGAGCCCGCGGCCGGCCGCCGCCACCGCATGCCCCACCCCGGGCCGGATCGCTACAGGACGCGCCCGCGGATCGGCGAATTGCCCCTGGGCGGTCGTCCAGAAGATCACGTCGGTACGGGCCAGGGCTGCCTTGGCCATCCGCAGGTAGCGGGCCGCCCCGCGCCAGGAATGCGGATCGATGCCGATGAAGCCGATCCGCTCGAGGAACTTGTACTTACGCAGCGCCTCCGCATCGATCGGGCCGTAGTTCATCCGCTCGGGATCGAGGATCGCTCCCACGAACAAAAAGACGAGCGGATCCCACCAGCCCGGATGATTCGTGTAGATCAGCACCGGTTCCCCGGCGATGGCCGGGAGGCCCGGGCCGCCGGATTCGCCCCGCAACAGCCGCACGGCGTGGAAATGTCGGCGGAGATAGCCCCGCACATACCACATGAACCAGCCGCTGATCTGGCGGGAAAACGGCGGCAGATCGTGCTCGTGCGGGAGGGCCACGCGGTCACACGCCGGCAGGGGCCGCGGCCCGGGCGGGCGCGACCACACGGTCTTGGTCGAGGGTGTCAGCCGCGATCCAGCCCGACATCAGCACCATCGGCATACCCGGGCCAGGATGGGCCGAGCCCCCCGCGAGGTAGAGCCCTTCGACATCGGGCGACCGGTTCGCCGGCTTGAAGGCGCCGAAGTAACGGCCGTGGCTGGCCAGGCCGTAGATCGCGCCGTCGAGCACGTGGTAGCGATCGTTGATGTCTTGGGGCGTCAGCGCCCGCTCCACGACGATATGCCGCTCGAGATCCTTCATTCCCGCCGTCTCTTCGAGCTTGCGGATGATCCGGTTGCGGTAGTCGGGCAGCATCCGCGACCAGTCGTGATGGGGCCGCAGGTAGGGCGTGTGCACGAGCACATAGAGGGCCTCGCCTCCCGGCGGCGCCACCGCCGGCTCCGTAATCGCCGGCGCGCAGACGTAACAGGTGGGATCGGGAGCCGGCTCGCCGCGGCGGTAGATCGCCTCGAACTCCGCGTGAGGATCTTTGGAAAAGACGAAGTTGTGGTGGATCAGTTGCTCGTACCGCTTGTCAAGACCGAGGTAGAGCACCACGCCCGAGCAAGCCGGTTCGTACTTCCGCCGCTTGAGGAACCGCTTCTGCGGCTGGCCGCTGACGAGTTCTCGATGGGTGCGGACGGAGTCGGAGTTGCTCACGACGGCGTCGGCCCGGATCGTTTCCCCGGCGGCGGTCTCGACACCCTGCACCCGGCCCCCGTCCACGAGAATCCGGGAGACGGGCGTGTTGGTGCGGATCTCCACTCCCAAATCGACCGCGAGGCTGGCCAGGGCCCGGGGGACGGCCCCGGTGCCACCCATCGGATACCAGACGCCGTCGTTCGACTGCATGTGGGCGATCCCGCAGAGCACGGCCGGCGAGGCTTCGGGTGAACTGCCGACGTATTGAGTGAAGTGGTCGAGCATCTGGGCGGCCCGCTTGTCGGGCACGAACTCCCGCACGGTGCCGGCGACGCTGTGGCCCATCCGCATCCCGAGCAGATCGCGGAGGAAGGAGAAGGAGACGCTCTGCCGCGGGTTGAACATGTCCCGCATCCCGCCGACGCTCCGCCAGAAGAAGAAGTCGTCGGAGAGCCGATGCAGCCGCTTCGAGAGGTCCATGAAGCGGCCGTAGCCGTCGCCCGAACCACTGCCGGGGGCATACTCGTCGAGCACCGCCCGCATCTGCGGCACATCGGCCACGAGATCGAGCGTGGTGCCGTCGGTGAAGAAGCTCCGCCACTGAGGATCGAGCGGAACCAGGTCCAGCGACGATTCAAGATCGCGGCCAGCCTCCGCCCAGATCCGCCGCAGCACCCGCGGGATCGTCAGGATCGTGGGCCCCATGTCGAAGCGATAGCCCCCTTGCTCGAGCACCGCCGCCTTGCCGCCGGCCCAGGCGTTCCGCTCGCAGAGGGTGACGGCATACCCGCGGGCAGCGAGCGTGCAGGCCGCGGCCAGACCGCCGAGGCCCCCGCCGACCACCACCACCCGCGCCGAACCGTCTCCTCCTGAACTGGCTCCACTGTACATGCTGCTCTCTGCCTCGCGTCGCACTCTGGTGATCGATCGGGTATGGGCGGAGCCTACTCGGGCCCGGATGCCATGGATGGAATAGTTGTCATGGTCAGATCGCCGCCGCCGGCGTCTTGCCGGCCGGTCGTAGGACCGGCCCTTCCGCTCGCGCCCGCACCTTTGGGAGCCCGAGATCTTCGAGCAATAGGTCGGAGGTGATTCGGGCCGACGAGTAGATCACTGGCAGCCCGCTGCCGGGGTGGGTGCCGCCGCCCACGAGATACATTCCTTCGACGTCCTCGAACCGGTTGTGGGGACGCATGTGGAGCATCTGGCCGAGGTCGTGGGCCAGGTTGAACGTCGCCCCGCGGTAGATCTCGTAATCGTCCTGCCAGTCGTCGGGCGTGAGCATCTTCTCGAACCGAATCCGGTCGCGAACGCCGCGGATTCCGATCCGCTCGAGTTGGTCGAGCGCCACCTCGCGATACCGCCCTCCCTCCCGCCGCCAGTCCACATTGGGATGACGGTGGGTGACCGGGATCAGGAGGTAGAGCGTGCTCATACCCGGGGGCGCCAGCGTCGGATCGGTCACGCAGGCATTCTGCACATACATCGAAGGGTCAGCGGAGAGCACGTGCCGGTGCTCGATGTCGGCAAGGTTTTGCCGATAGTCTTCGGAGAGATAGATGTTGTGGTGGGCGACGTCGTCGTAGCGGCCGTCGATGCCGAGATAGAGCATGAACGTGGAGCAGGAGAACCGCCGCGAGGCGATCTTCCGATCGTTCCACCGCCGCCGGATCGCATCGGGCACAAGCCGGGTCATGCTCCGGGCGAAGTCGGCGTTGACGACCGTGGCATCGGCCGCATGCCGTCCGGAGGCCGTCTGCACTGCCGTGATCCGTCGGCCGGCGAATTCGAGCGACTCGACCGGTTCGTCATAGTGAATCTCCACCCCCATCTCCTCGGCGATCCTGGCCATCGCCACCGAGACGGCCCCGCAGCCACCGACCGGGTGGTAGACACCGTGCTCGTATTCGAGGAACGAGAGAATTGAGAACAGGCTGGGGCACTTGAAGGGCGACATCCCCAGGTATTTCGACTGGAACGTGAACGCCAGCCGAATCCGCTCGTCGCTGAAGAACGTGCCGAGTTCAGCGTCGAGGCTCCGCCACGGCTTGAGCAGCGGCATCAGCTTGATCAATTCGGGACTGGCCAGATCGAGCCAGCTTTGAAACGGCTGCTCGAGGAACGGGGCGAACCGCTCGAACTTGCCGCGGGTGCTCTCCATAAACCGCGAGAACGCGCCCGCGTCGGCCGGCGAGAGCCGGGCTACCTCGGCCTCCATCCGCGGGATGTCGGGCGTGGCGAGGAGTTCGCCGCCGGCTCCAAAGATAAGCCGATACTGGGGATCGAGGCGGACCATTTCCACCTCCTGCCGCAGGTCGCGGCCACACGCGGTGAAGATTTCCTCGAGAACCCGCGGGTAGAGAAAGAACGTTGGGCCGAGATCGAATCGGAAGCCCTCGGGCGTGGAGATCGTGCTGGTGCGTCCGCCGGGCACCGGGAGCCGCTCGAACATCCTGACCTGGACGCCCGAGCCGGCCAGGAGCATGGCACAGGCGAGCCCGCCCGGCCCAGCTCCGATGATGTTGACCGTCTGCGACATCCGCAGCTTTCCGCCGCTACCACCCCGGAATGACGTTGGATCGGGGAGGCATGAAAACGTCCGTACTATAGGCGTCACCCCAGACCGGTCAAGAATTAAGGCTTTTTGGCAGCCTATTCGGCCGGCTCCCCGGGTGAGGGTCGGCGTGAGGCCCGGCCACCCGATGACGAGCCCAGGCGGCAATCACGGGCATCGATCCCGCATGGCGATCTCAGTAGGCGATGTAGTAGGCGTTTCGCACGGGCCGCAGGCCGCCGAACAAACCCCGTCGATACATCGGTGCGACCACCGCCGTGGGGGCGTAGTAGGCCGTGACCGGTGCCGCTACGACCGGAGCCGCCACCACAGGCGCGGCCGAGATCACCGGAGAGTAGGCCACGGTGGGAGCCGCATAGTACGAGGTGACGGGCAGCGGCGCCGCCGCAGGAGCGTAGAACGAGGTGACGGCGACGGGCGCCGCAACCGGAGCATACGACGACGTCACCGCCACCGCGGATGACGGGGCCATGACGGGGGGAGAGTAGGCCGTGACGGCCGCGTAGTTGCCGGCCGGCGTGTAGTTGGCCACGTAAGCGGGTGCGACGGGCGCAGCGACCATCGGAGCAGCCACGACGGGTCGCATCGCCGAGTAATAGACGACCTGCGCGTCAGCCGAGGCCGCCATGCCCACGACGGCGGCGGCCGAGAACAGCCGGACGAAGAGTCGGGTGATGAGCGTATTCATCGCGTCCTTTCAGAAAGAGCTCGAACCGCGTTGCCGCGAACCAGCTGGCCGATGGTGGCTGGCGGCCCGGCAGACGCGAGGGAATCACGTCAGCCCGCGTTGCACCGCCTGGAAGGAGGATACGCACGCTTGGCAGGCGTTTCAAACAGCCGCTACAGTCTGCCAACCCCGAGCCGGAAACTGGGCGAACGAGGGGGACTCGATGCCGGTTCCTCCGTGTTTTCATCGTCCAGCGTCCCTGGATACCAGCCTCCTGAGCGAGCGACACCTTGAAAGACACCGAGGCTCCGGACCGTCTGGGCCGCACCACCGCCGCGACTGCCGGCTTTCCGGTTCTGCTGATCGTGCGGGTTTTGACGGTCCTGAACGACAACCTCGCCCGCTGGCTGGTGATCGGCCTGGGCAAGCGGGCCGCCGCCTCCGCCGGAGCCAGCGAGGCCGCGGTCCTCGCGGCTGGCACCGTTTTCTACGTGCTGCCCTTCATCCTCTTCGCCTGGCTGGCAGGCTGGTTGGCCGACCGCTTCTCCAAACGAACGGTCGTGGCGCAAGGCAAGTTCGCCGAAGTCCTGATCGGAGTCGCGACCGCGGCGGCAGTTGGATGGGGGGCGTCGACCGGACCGGTGCTCGGCGGCCTCCCGCTCGGGCTCTGGATGCTGCTCGGCACGATCGGGCTCTTCGCCCTCCAGACGACGCTGCTGAATCCGAGCCTGCTGGGGATGATTCCCGAGACCGTGCCGCAATCGCGGCTTTCAGCCGCCAACGGCGTGTTCGCCCTGGTGTCGCTGGCGGCCACGCTCGTCGGGATGGCGGCGGGCAATTGGCTGGCTGACGCCACCTGGCTCACGCCCAATCCCGACCCGGCCCGGCCGCTACCGACGTGGCTCGTCACGCTGCCCTGGGGCCATGTCGGCCTCGCCGCCGCGGGGCTGCTCAGCGTCGCGATGGTCGGCTGGCTCGCGGCGCTGGCGCTGCCGCGAGTTCCCGCGGCCGATCCCGAGGCGCCGTTCCCACGCAATGCCTTCACCGCGACCTTCCGCGACATCGCCCTTCTGGCGAAAGCCCCGCGGCTGGCCGGAGCGGCGGTCGGAATCGTCTATTTCTGGGCAATCGGGGCGGTCGTCCAGCTGAACGTCGATCAATTCGCCTTCGAGAGCGGGGCGAGTTCCCAGGGCGAGGTGGTGCCGCTGCTCTTCGCGCTCGTCTGTGGCATCGGCGCCGGCAGCATGCTCGCCGGCCGGCTTTCGAAGCGAGGCATCGACCCCGGCTCCAAAGTGGACCTGGGGCTCGTGCCGCTCGGCGGGCTCGTGATGGCCGTGGCCTGCGGAGCGCTCGCGATTTCCTCCCGCGACATCTTCGGCGGTGACGCCTCTGCGACACTGCGGCTGGTGGCACCCGTGGTGTGGCTGGCGGTGCTCGGCGTCGGGGCGGGACTGTTCGACGTGCCGCTCGAGGCCTATCTCCAAGAGCAGAGCCCGCCAGAGAAGCGGGGTACCGTGCTTGCCTCCACGAATTTGCTGGTGTTCGCCGGCATGCTGTTGGCATCCGTGGGCTACTACGCGCTGCGGGTTCCCGTCGGAGCCGCCCCGGCGGCCCATCCGCTGCTCTCGGCCCGCGGCATCTTCGGCCTGTTCGCGATGCTGTCGATCGTCGCGACCGGCGTGGCGATCTGGGCTGCTCCCCGGGCCACGCTGCGGATTTTCGTGGGCGGCATCGTCCATGGAATCTGGCGATTTCAGACCCGGCACGAGGAGCGGGTGCCGCTCGACGGTCCGCTCGTAATCGCGGCCAATCATCTCTCGTGGCTCGATGGGTTTCTCCTCCCGCTCACCACCCCGCGGCCGGTACGGATGGTGGTCTACGGCCCGAACATCCAAGGCCGGTTTCTCAACATGCTCGCCGACCAATGGCGGTTCATCCTCTTCGACCCGAAGCCCAAGTCGATCGGACGGGCGCTCAAGTCGATCCAGGGCGGCCTCGCCGACGGAGACTGCATTGGCATCTTCTGCGAAGGCGGGATCTCCCGCACCGGCCAGATCATGGGCTTCAAGCGGGGCCTCGAATGGCTGCTCGATCGAGTCGAGTCGCCGATCCTGCCCGCGTCGATCGACGGGATGTGGGGCAGCCTGCTGAGCTATTCGGAGGGCCGGTTCTTCTCGAAGTGGCCGCGAGGCCTGCGGCGGCAAGTGACGCTCACCTTCGGCACGCCGCTGCCGGTGGGCACCTCGACCGACCTCGCCCGGTTGGCCCTCCAAGAACTCTCAGCCGAGGTGGTGCGGGAGCGACTGGCAGAACGCCGGCCTCCCTCGGGCTTCGCCGGCGACTGGGCCGCGGCCTGCGCCGAAGCCGAGGCCTTCGACGGGGCCTGCCTCCTCCGCCGCACCGATCGGTTGCTCGCCTCACTCGCCGCCGGCGAACCGCTCCACGCCACGCTTGGAACACAAGGGCAGCGCCTGCTCGGCATCGGCTGCGAGGTTCTGCCCCCTGCGACCCCAGCGGCCGACGTGGCACGGGCGATCGTCGCCAGCCGCAGCACACTCTGGCTGGCCCGGATCGACCAGGTCGAAGCGGTGGCCCGGGAGTCGCTCGGCGGTCATTCGCTGGTTGGCGTCGTGATGCCGATCGCTGCTGCCGCCGACCTCGCCTGGGCACGCCACGCAGCCGATCGCTTCGCCGCTGCCCACGGGATCGAGCCGGTGGTGGCCTACGCGCCGCCCGAGGCGGGCGGCCTGATCGCCATGAACACGCCTCCGGCCCGCTCCGCCGGCGACTTCGAGTTGACCCACAAGCCCGACTCGCTCGGCCGCGTCCTCAACGGCTGCGTCGTCTGGCCACACGCGAGCGACCGGCCGCCGCTCAAACTGCCTTCCCTCGCCGCGGCGGGCATTCCGGACGGCTCCGTTGCCACGCTCGCCATCGCCGCCACCCTCCCCTACCCCGGCGGCCAGCCTGCGGCCGCCCAGCCCCGGTCCGCCGTCCTCCGCGACGCCCTGGACGTCGACAAAGAAGGCTTCCTCGTGCCCCGAGTCGCCGCGCCCGGCGGCACGGCAGGCGTTGAGCCGGCTGACGCCAACGGCTGAAGCGCGTCGTCGAGGTTTGG
>CAYVNX010000111.1:0-8813 GCA_964453165.1 uncultured Candidatus Kuenenia sp.
GGAGGAAACCTTCGCTGCGCAATCCTTGCTGCGCTCGGTTTCCTACGCCGGCTCTTGGGACACGGGCAAACCCGACCTGGTAGCCCTTTCTCTGAAGCCTTTTGTTTGAGGCCCGTGGATCAGTTTCTTTACGGCCGCCCGGGCCCGGACCGGTTTTTCTGAAGACTCCGGCCGTGACGGTCCGATCATCTGGGTGAGGCATGGGTGGGGGAACAGCCGCTGTCTCACTGTGGGGAGGCCGCGGGACCGGATGGGGAACCGGTCCCGCGACCTGCCGATCCTGAGGACCTGAATCGTGGTTGCTTCGTCCGACCGCCGAACTGCCGTCCGTCTGAGCCGTGCGGTGATCGTGGCGGCCGGACTCTTGTCGGGCTGCACGATGTGCCCCGATCCCTATGACTACTCAGGGCCCGTTCCCAACGGGTCCGCGCCACAGAACGACTTTCGGGCCCGCAGCAATGGGATCATTCCCATTGGCAGCGTGAGCCGGCCCTGGCCGCCGCTGGTGAAGGACGAACCGGCCATCGACTCCGACACCGTGCTCGTGACGGCCGAAGAATCGGCGGAAGTCGTCACCCGCTGACGGCCGGCTTCACGAGGCCAGGCTCGGGGATCCAGCCGTCGGGGATGACGGCTTCCTTCGGCACGACGGCCACGCCGTCGCGGACGATGAATCGCTCGGAGTCCGCGGTGTCCACCCAGCCGTGCTCGTTGACCACCCGGGCCCGCCTTCCGATCCGGACGTTCTTGTCGACGATCGCTCCCTCGACGATGGTCCCTTCACCGATGGCCAGCGGGGGCACGCCGCGGGCCGCATCGCCGGCCAGATCCTGGGGCGACTCGTAGAAGTCGTTTCCCAACAGCACCGAGTTGCGGATCACGGCATTGCGGCCGATCCGGCAACGGAGGCCGATCACGCTGTTCTCGATGACGGCGCCCTGCTCGATCACGCACCCGTCGGAGACGAGGCTCTCGCGAATGCTCGCGCCCTCGATTCGGGTCGGAGGCAGGAACCGGGCTCGGGAGTAGATCGGTTCCCCGGCCGGGGCAAACTCGAAGGGCACGGCGTTGCGGGCGAGGTCGAGGTTGCACTGGTAGTAGGAACGGATCGTGCCGATGTCCTCCCAGTAGCCGTCGAACACATGCAGCTGCACGTTCTTGGCTCGGATCGCAGCCGGGAAGACCTCACGGCCGAAGTCGCGGTAGTCGGTCTTCGTGAGCAGGTCGAGCAGGCAGTCGCGGTTGAAAAGATAAATGCCCATGCTGGCCATCAGGGTGCGGCCCTGCGGCGGCACCCCTCGCGACTCGATCCACGCCGGCGCCGTGCGGAAGTTGGTGAGTTCCGCCATGGTCTGCGGCTTCTCGAGGAAGCCGTGCACCCGCCCGGCCTCGTCGAGCCGCATGATCCCCAGGGCCGACGCGGCGTCGTCGTGGACCGGGATGCCGGCGATCGTCACGTCGGCTCCGCTCCGGGCGTGGGTGGCGAGCATGTCGGCGTAGTTCATCCGGTAGAGCTGGTCGCCGGAGAGAATCAGCACGTGCTCGATGTCAGGCTGCTGGAGATAGCGGAGATTCTGGCGGACGGCGTCAGCGGTTCCCTGGTACCAGCCGGCGTCGGAGTCGAGCGTCTGCTGGGCTGCGAGAATCTCCACGAACCCGCCGCTGAAGGCGTCGAAGTTGTAGGTTCGGCGGATGTGTCGATGGAGGCTGACGGAATTGAACTGGGTCAGCACGTAGATCCGCTTGACGTCGCTGTTGATGCAGTTCGACAGCGGCACATCGATGATCCGATATTTTCCGCCGAGTGGGACGGCCGGTTTGGAACGGTCTCGGGTGAGCGGAAACAGACGGGTGCCTCGGCCACCGCCGAGGACGAGAGCAAGGACGCGACGAACGCTCATGACGTGGTCCCCGGGGCAGCGAGCACGAAGTTGATGAGCCGACCGGGGACGGCCACCACCTTGGCCACCGTCTTTCCGGCCAGCAACTCGGCAATGCGGGGGTCGGCCGCGGCGGCTGCCTGCATCGCGGCGGGGTCGGCGTTGGCCGGCACGACGATCCGACCACGGAGCTTCCCCTGAACCTGGACGGGAATCTCCAGGGTGTCGTCGCGGAGCCAGCGGTCCTCCGCCACGGGCCACGGGGCGAGCGAGACGGGGGCTGGACGGCCCAGTACCGCCCAGAGTTCCTCGGCGAGGTGCGGGGCGAACGGCGCCAGCACCGTCACGAACGGCTCGAGGATCGCCCGGGGCCGCCGGTCGAGGGGCGTGCAGAAGTTCACGAACTCCATCATCCGCGCGATCGCGGTGTTGAACGAGAGCGCCTGGATGTCGCGGGTGACCTTGTCGACCATCCGGTGGAGCTCCCGAAGCTGGCCGTCGGCGGGTGGATCGTCGCAGAGTTGAGGCGCCGGCTGCAACTCGTCGGCCCGCTCGTCCACCACCAGCCGCCAACACCGCTCGAGGAAGGTGCGGACGCCGCCCACCCCGCTCGTGCTCCAGGGCTTGGTGGCCTCGAGCGGCCCCATGAACATCTCGTAGAGCCTGAGCGCATCGGCGCCGAAATCCCGGACCACCTGATCGGGGTTCACCACGTTGCCGCGGCTCTTCGACATCTTGTGGGCCCGGCTCTCGACCCGCACGGTCGGCATGTCGCGGAGCACGAAGTGCTCTCCCTGCTTTTCGACCTGCTCGGCGGGCAGCTTGACGGCCGTGTCGGCCGAGCTGCGTTTCTCGGCCGAGATCCAGCCGCCGGCCGCGGCCCGGTAGCCTGTAAACTCCATCTCACCCAGGATCATGCCCTGATTCACGAGCCGTCCGAACGGCTCGCGGCCGGAGACGTGCCCCCGGTCGAAGAGCACCTTGTGCCAGAACCGGGCGTAGAGGAGGTGGAGCACGGCGTGCTCGGCGCCGCCGACGTAGAGATCGACCGGCATCCAGGCCCGCTCGACCTCGGGATCGAGAAACCGCTCGCCGTTGGTCGGGTCGAGGAAGCGGAGGTAATACCAGCAGGAGCCGGCCCACTGGGGCATAGTGTTGGTTTCCCGCCGGTAGCGGACGCCCTCTCGCTCGACGAACAGCCAGTCGTGGCCGGCCCGCGAGAGGGGCGGGTCGGGCGAATCACCGGGCTTGAAGTCGGCCAGCGGCGGCAGCGGCACCGGCAGGGATGCTTCCTCCACCGGTCGAACGCGGCCTGTCGGCTCGCCCGCGGCGTCGAGTTCGTGAAGGATCGGGAAGGGCTCGCCCCAGAACCGCTGTCGGCTAAAGAGCCAGTCGCGAAGCTTATAGTTCACTGCTGGGCGTCCCTGCCCTGCATCGGCAAGGTCGCCCGCGACCCGGGTGATGAAACTGGCGGTGTCGAGGCCGGTGTAGGGGCCCGACTGCACGGCCCGGCCCCGGCCGGTAAACAGCGTGCCCGCGGCCGGATCCGCCGCCGCCCCGTCGGCCGGTTCCACGACCGTCACGATCTCCAGCCCGAAGGTGGTCGCGAACTCGAAGTCACGATCGTCGTGTGCCGGCACTGCCATGATGCCGCCGGTGCCGTAGGTCGCGAGCACGTAATCGGCAATCCAGATCGGCACCGGCCGGCCGGTCAGCGGATGGATGGCGGCGGCGCCGGTGAAGACGCCAGTCTTCTCGCGGGCAAGATCGGTGCGGTCGAGGTCGCTCTTCCTGGCTGCCGCCTCCTGGTAGGCCGACACGGCAGCCCGATGTTCGGGCCGGGTGAGCGCATCCACGAGCGGATGCTCGGGCGCCAGAACCATGAAGGTCACGCCATAGAGCGTGTCGGGCCGGGTCGTGTAGACCCGGAGCACGTCGTTGCCAGGGGCCTGAGGAAACCCGCCGGCCGCCCGAGCCTGCTTCCAGGCGGCGAAGGCCTCGTCGCCGCCGCTCGCAGGCGGCAGGAAGAAGTCCACTTCGGCACCAGTGCTGCGGCCGATCCAGTCCCGCTGGAGTTTCTTGATGCTCTCCGGCCAGGCGAGGTCGTCGAGTTCGCGGTCGAGACGGTCGGCGTAGGCAGTGATCCGCAGCATCCACTGACGCAGAGGAATCCTCACGACCGGATGACCGCCCCGCTCGCTGACGCCCCCGATCACTTCCTCGTTGGCGAGGACCGTGCCAAGCGCCGGGCACCAGTTCACCGGTGCCTCGGATTGGTAGGCGAGCCGATGGGCATCGCGGAACCGAGCCACCGCTGGCTCGCCGGCGGCCGCCACGTCGGCAGGAATCGGCAGTTCCGCGATCGGGCGGCCTCGCTGGGCTTCCGGGTCGAACCACGTGTCAAAGAGCACGAGGAAGATCCACTGCGTCCAGCGAACGTAGGCCGGGTCGGTCGTGGCGATCTCTCGGCCCCAGTCGTAGCTGAAGCCCAGCATCTTCAGTTGGCGGCGGAAGGTGGCGATGTTCCGCTCGGTGCTCTCCCGCGGAGGCGTGCCGGTTCGGATGGCGTGCTCCTCGGCCGGGAGGCCGAAGGCGTCGAAGCCCATCGGGTGCATGACGCAGGTGCCCCGCATCCGCTCGAACCGGGCCACGATGTCGGTGGCGGTGTAGCCCTCCGGGTGGCCGACATGGAGCCCATCGCCGCTCGGGTAGGGGAACATGTCGAGCACGTAGGCCTTCCGGCCTCCCGGGGGCGGCAGCCGGGGCGTGGCGAAAGTTTCGTGCCCCTCCCACCATTCCTGCCACTTCGGCTCGATCCGTGAAGGCTGGTAGCGAGGCATCCGATGGATCCGAGGGCGCGGTGCCCCGCGGGGAGGGCCGACTTCGTCTGTTCAGTCAGGAGATCCGCGATTCTAATAATTGGCCCCAGTCGGGCAACGTGAACTGTCCCCGCCCGTGCAGGAAGGCCCCCTTTCCATGGCGTCACCCGCCCCTCCCGATCCCGCTGCCTCGCTTGTGCTCCAGCGACGCATGCTACGGGCCTGCCGAACCGCCGGCGGGCGACTCAAGATGGCCGACTCGTTGGGCACGAAGCTCAGCGGCCGCGATCTGCTCACGCGGATCCTGGTGGCCAAGCGGGTGCTTGACCGGGTGCTAGCACCCGACGAGCGGCGGGTGGGCGTGATGCTGCCGCCCACCGCGGCGGGGGCGATCGTCAACGCCGCGCTCGCGCTCTCGGGCCGTATCGCCGTCAATCTCAATTACACCCTCGCCCAGCCGATCCTCGACGTGTGCATCGAGCGGGCCGGCCTGAAGCATGTGATCTCGAGCCCGCTGTTTCTCGCGCGGGTGAAGCTCTCCGTGGGTGAACGGCTGCTGGACGCGGGTGACCTCAAGAACCTGGCGACCGGTTTCGACAAGGCGGCTGGCTGGCTCGGGGCGAACGTGACGCCACTCCCGCTGCTGGAGCGGCAGCTCGGCCTCCACCGGCTTCGTCCCGACGACGTGCTCACGATCGTGTTCACGTCGGGCTCCACGGGCGATCCCAAGGGCGTGGTCCTGAGCGAGGAGAATGTCTGCTCGAACGTGCGGGCGATCGACCAGTTGTTGCACCTTTCCGCCGCCGACGTGGCCCTCGGGGTGCTCCCGTTCTTTCACTCGTACGGCTACACCACGACGCTCTGGACACCACTCGTGCTCGAGCCAGCGGTCGTCTACCACGCTGATCCGCGGGATGCTCAGGTGGTGGGGCGGCTGGCGCGGGAGTATCACGCCACGATCCTGATGGCCACGCCCACCTTCCTCCGGATCTATGTGCGGCGAACGCCGGCCGAAGACTTCTCCTCGCTGGAGGCGGTCTTTGGCGCGGCAGAGAAACTGCCACGGGAGGTCAGCGACGCCTTCGAGCGAAAGTTCGGCGTCCGGCCGTGTGAGGCCTACGGCGCGACGGAACTGGCGCCGCTCGTGGCGGCCAATGTGCCACCGAACCGGCACGTGCCGGGGCGGCCGCCCGACACCCGCGAGGGCACGGTCGGTCAGCCGATCGCCGGCTGCCGGGCGAGGATCACCGATCGCGAGGGTCTGAGGGAACTGCCGCTCGGCGAGGAGGGGCTGCTCTGGATCACCGGCCCCAACGTGATGCAGGGCTATCTCGACCGTCCTGACCTCACCGGGCAGGTGGTCAAGGATGGCTGGTATTGCACCGGCGACATCGCCCGGCTCGACGCCGAGGGCTTCATCACGATCACCGGTCGGGAGAGCCGGTTTTCCAAGATCGGCGGTGAAATGGTGCCCCACATCTCGGTGGAGGAGGCGCTCAACGAGGAACTCGGTGCGGCCGACGGCGATCTCGTCGCCGTGGTGACCGCCGTGCCAGACCGCGCCAAGGGAGAACGGCTGGTGGTCTTCCATCTGCCGACCGAGCGGGATATTCCCGCGGTCGTGGCCCGGCTCCGCGAGCGGGGCCTGCCGAATCTCTGGGTTCCATCGCCCGACAGTTTCGCCGAAATCGAGGAACTACCCGTGCTGGGCTCGGGCAAGCTCGACCTGCGGCACCTGGCGTCGCTGGCCATGGCCCGGTTCGCCGAGGCGGAGCAGGCGTGAGCGATTCAGCGGCAGCATCCGTGCGGTTCGACGTCGTCCTCGGTCGCTGCGATTCGTTTCGGGCGGAGATCTATGTGCGGGCGGTTGTGCCGTCCGGCACGCCTGACACCGCGCTGACGGGCATGCTCTCGGGGCCCGACTGTCGGCTCGCGACCACGCTGCCCGTGACGGCTACGATCCGGACGGTGCCCGGAGCATCGCCCGGTGTTGTGCTCGGCAAAGTGATCCTCACGGAGCCGGCCTTCTGGACGCCGGAGCTTCCGAACCTCTACCGGCTCACCGCTGCGCTCACCGTGGACGGCCGCGAGATCGGCTCGATCCAGCGGCCGGTTGGGCTGCGGCTGCAGGGCGTTCGCGGTCGATCGCTGTGGCTCGACGGCCGGCGGTTCGTGCCCCGCGGTCTGGTGTCGGCCGGTTCGATCGATGACGTCGCAGCCTTTCGCGGAGCGGGCCTGGCAGCGGTCGTGACCGATCCGAGCGAGGCCTTTCTCGACCGCTGCGACGCCGAAGGGCTGGCGGTGATCGCCCGGCTGCCCGATGCCACCGGCGGCGGCGACGCAGCAAGCCGCCGGATCCTGGCCTGGTCACGTCACCCGGCGGTGCTCGTCGCCGTGCTGCCAGCCCGACTGCCTGGTGACGACGCGGCAGCGATCCTTGCCGACACGCGTTCGCTGCGGGGCACGCTGCTCCTGGCGATCGAGGTCGACGGCACACAGCCGCCGAGCCCGTTGCCATCCGGGCATGATGTGATCGTGGTGGCGTTACCCGGCGGCGGGTTTCCCGATCCGGCCTGGCGGACCTTCGAACCGCTGGTCCCGCTGGTCGTCTTCCGAGCTGAGGCGTCCGCCGACGCCGCGCCGACTCGGCGACCCTGCGACGCCCTTCAGGCAGCCTTGGCCGGCTGGGGCACGGCTGCCGACCCGCCCGCCCACGACTGGGCGGGATACGTGGCTGTCACACTGCCGTAACAGACCCTGGCTCTGGCGCGTCTGGTAGCATCGCCATCATGAGCGGCTTTGATGTCGACCGGTATTCGCGGCAGATCCGGTTCGCACCGCTGGCCGCTGCCGGGCAGGAGAAGCTGGCGGCGGCGCGGGTGGTGATCGTCGGCTGCGGAGCGCTTGGGAGTGCCTCGGCGGTCGCCCTCGCCCGAGCGGGCGTGGGCTACCTGCGGCTGATCGACCGGGACCTCCCGGAACGTTCGAACCTGCCTCGGCAACTGCTCTTTGCCGAGGCCGACGTGGCCGAAGGGTTACCCAAAGCCGTGGCAGCCGCCCGCCAGCTGGCCCGCATCAACGCCGCCGCCCGGACCGAACCGGTGGTGGCCGACCTGATGGCTGGCAACGCCCTCGATCTGCTCGCGGCCGCCGATGTGATCGTGGACGGCACCGACAACCTGGAGGCCCGCTATCTCGTGAACGAGGTCGCCTGCCGCACGGGCACGCCCTGGGTCCACGGCGGCGCCATCGGCGCCGAGGGGCGGGTGCTCACCGTGCTGCCTGGCCGTACTGCCTGTCTGCGGTGCCTCGTGCCCGACCCGCCTCCGCCCGGAACGCTTCCCACCTGTGAGACCGCCGGCATTCTCGGGTCGGCGGCCATGGTGGTGGGGGCGGTCCAGGCTGCCGAGGCGATCAAGCTCCTCGCGGGTGCCACTGAGACGGCCGGGCGGATGCTGGCCTTCGACCTCTGGTCATCAGAGTGGCGAACCCTCGACCTTGCGCCGCTGGCCGTGGCCGGCTGCCCGACCTGCCGGGCCGGCGACTATCCCTGGCTCGAGGGCCGGCTCGGCTCGCCGGCTACCGAACTCTGCGGCCGCGACGCGGTGCACCTGCCTGCCGCAGCGGACGGCCCGGTCGACCTCACCGAGTTGGCAAAGCGGCTTGCGGCCGTGGGGCCGGTCACGGTCAATCCGTGGATGCTCCGAGCCGACGTGGAGCCGGGCTGTCAGCTGTCGGTCTTCGCGGACGGCCGAGTGATCGTCGGCGGCACCCGCGACCCGGCCCGCGCCCGGGTGATCGCGGCTCGCTACCTCTGACGCGGCCTCGCTGCGCGGGCGTGTGGAGAGAGCATATGGAGGGGCGGAGGCGGCGTCACCAGGTGGGTCGGGGTTGTCCATGCCCCGTCGCCGGACGTTCGCTGCGGGCATCCTGCCCTGCGCTCACTCGGATGCAGACTTCGCTCCGCAATCCTGCTGCGCTCGTCTGCATACGCCGGCTCTCGGGGCACGGGCAACCCCGACCGAAGGAGCGTTTGAAGTGTCCGAAGCGGCCTCAACCCTCAGGCACGCAGCGAGGCGCAGCCTCGCGCAGCGTGCCCGCCCCCTCTCAGGCA
>CAYVNX010000112.1:0-8749 GCA_964453165.1 uncultured Candidatus Kuenenia sp.
CATGCCACGCAACAACCGTGCCGAACAGGATTGCCGTTCATGGCCTTGGTCCATGCGGCATCGTATTGACTGCTCAAGGTGTGAAAAACCTGGGCGTCACGTTCCGCAAACCGCTCGCGCTTGCCCTTGCTCGCGACGGCATAGAGACGATTCAATAGCGTCGCCATGAATGCCACGACTCCTGTCGCGTCTGCCCGCCCGCCTGCCGACAAGCCCCCGATCGTGCGGGGCGGTGGCTGGCTGCTCACCTTTTTGATTTCGGCGGTCGCGACCGCGGGCGTCACCTGGATGCTGTTGCATCTCTCCGGTCTCTTCGAAGAGAAGGTGCCGCCCGTTGGCGACGAGCAGGCGGCTGGGAAGCGGCTTCCGGAAGGCACGGAACTCGTCGCCGCGCGGCTGATCACGCGGCCGCGGTATGAGTCGGCCGTGGGCACCGTCAAACCCGTCCACGAGGTCTCGGTGGCCTCCAAAATCATGGCGGTGATCGAGGATGTTCGGGTCGGGGCGGGCCAGGCGGTGCGGGCGGGGGACGTGCTGGTGGTGCTCGACGACGACGCGCTCGTGGCCCGTGTGGCCCAGGCCGAGGCTGCCGCGGACGCTGCACGGGCCGCTGCTGAGCGGGCCGCGCAAGACCTGGGCCGGGCCCAGCGGCTGGCGGCGCAAAACGTCGTCACCCAGGCCGAACTCGACGCCGCCTTTGCCGTCGCCAAGGGCACCGATGCGGAACGGATGCGGGCTCTCCAGGCGGTCGAGGAGGCGAAGGTCATGCTCGGTTACGCCCGACTCACCTCGCCGATCAGCGGCGTCGTGGTTGACAAGCGGGCCGACGCGGGCGACACGGCTGTGCCCGGCCAGGTGCTCGTCACGCTCTACGACCCGACGCAGATGCAGATGGTGGCGAGTGTTCGCGAGGGGCTGGCCAGCCGGCTGAAGGTGGGCGAGGAAGTGCCGGCGATGCTGGAAAACCTCGGCCTCGAGTGCCATGCCACCGTGCGGGAGATCGTGCCCGAATCGCAGGCGGCGTCGCGGAGTTTTCTCGTCAAGGTGAGCGGGCCGTGTCCGCCCGGGATCACGAGCGGCATGTTCGGCCGGATCGCCGTGCCACTCGAGGCGGAGTCGCTCTTGGTCGTGCCCGAGCGGGCGATCCGCCGGGTGGGGCAGTTGACCATGGTCGATCTGGTCACCGACGGCCGGGTGGTGCGGCGGGCCGTACGGCTCGGCCGTGAGATCGGCCCCGACCGCGAGATTCTCTCCGGGCTCGCCGAGGGGGATCGCGTGGCCGTTCGACCGGCATCAAGGGCGGCGGGCTCATGACGGCCGGCCACGATGACGGGCTGGTGGACGCCGCGACCGCGGCGCGGCACTCCGACGTGCTCTCGCAGCTCGTCCGGGTGTTTCTCGAATCGAACCTCTCGATCATCCTGATCGTCGTCTCGCTGATCGCCGGGGCGGCGGCGCTGTTCGTGACGCCCCGCGAGGAAGATCCGCAGATCGTCGTGCCACTGGCCGACGTGTTCGTCGAATACCCCGGTCATTCGGCGGCCGAGGTCGAGCAGCTCGTCACCACCCCACTCGAGCGGATCCTCTATCAGATCGACGGCGTCGAATACGTCTACAGCATGTCGCAGACCGACCGCGCCGTGGTGACCGTGCGGTTCTACGTGGGCCAGGACCGCGAGCGGAGCCTTGTGAAGCTGTTCGCGAAGCTGGGTGAGCACGGCGACCGGATCGCTCCCGGAGTGGCCGGCTGGGTGATGAAGCCGGTCGAGATCGACGACGTTCCGGTGGTCAACCTCGCGCTCGTTCACAAGCGGCCCGACGGCGATCCCTACGTGCTTCGCCGGGTGGCCGAGGAGCTCGTGGAGCGGCTCTCGGTCCTGCCGAACGTTTCGCGGGCGGCGGTCATCGGGGGCAGCCCGCGGGTGGTGCGGGTGGAGCCGACGGCGGAACGGATGGCGGCGTACGGCGTGGACCCGGCGGCGGTGGCCCGGGCGATCGACCTCTCCGGCCGGGTGCTGCCGGCTGGGCAGTTCACGCGAGACGACCGGATGGTCGGCGTCGAAGGCGGTCATGCGATCACCTCGGCCCGCGACCTGGGCGAGATCGTGGTGGGCGTCTACGACGGGCGACCCGTCCGGCTGGCCGACGTGGCCGAGATCAGCGATGGCCCCGACGAGATCACCGACTACGTGCGGCATGGCTGGGGGCCGGCGGCGGCCTTTGCCAAGCACCACGGTGCCCCGGGCACGCTGGTGGGCGGCCACCACGCTTCTGCAGGTGATCATGCCGGCCAGCCCGATGCGGCCGGGGTGAGTTCACCGGCGGTTACGATCGCCATCTCGAAGCAGAAGGGTAGCAACGCCGTTCACGTGGCTTCCGGCGTGCTCGCCCGGGCCGAGGCGATGGCCCGCGAGGTGCTGCCCGACGACATGGAGCTGATCGTCACCCGAAACGCCGGTCTGACCGCCGACGAGAAGGTGAACGAACTCGTCGAGGGCTTGGTCGTTGCGCTTGTGATCGTGGTGGCCCTGCTCACCGTGGCAATGGGCTGGCGGGAGGCGTTTGTCGTAGCCGTGGCCGTGCCTGTGGTCTTCGGCCTGACGCTCGTCGTCAACTATCTGGCCGGCTACACGATCAACCGCGTCACGCTCTTCGCACTGATCCTGGCCCTCGGCATGCTCGTCGACGATCCGATCGTGGACGTGGAGAACATCGCCCGGCACTTCGAGGAGCGGAAGAAGGCCACCCGCGGCATCGTGCTCGACGCGGTGGCCGAGATTCGTCCGCCGCTGATCAGCGCCACGCTGGCCGTGATCGTGAGTTTTCTGCCGTTGTTCGCGATCACCGGCATGATGGGCCCCTACATGTCGCCGATGGCACTCGGCGTGCCGACGGCGATGGCGATGTCGATGCTCGTCGCCTTCACGATCACTCCCTGGCTCTCGTATCACGTGCTGGGCGGGAAGTATCGCCGCGGCACGGCTGCCGGTGCCGCCGACGAGGGAGGCGAGCCCGCCGAGGTTCCCTCCGAAGGGCTCTACGACCACGAGGCCGTGCAGCGGACGCTACTCTACCGGGTGTTCCGGCCATTGATGCTCCCGCTGATCTCGTCGCGGGCCGTCGGGTACGGCTTCCTGCTGCTCACGGCGCTGGCGACGGTGGCGGCGGCCGGCATGGGAGCCCTGCGAATGGTTCCCCTCAAGATGTTGCCCTTCGACAACAAGAACGAACTCCTGTTGCTCCTCGACATGGACGAGGGCACATCGCTCGAGCGGACGCGGGCCGTGGTGGCCCGGCTCGAGGAGGCGATCGCCCGTCAGCCCGAGGTAATCGACTTCACGAGCCACACCGGAGTCGCCGGACCGATCGACTTCAACGGCCTGGTGCGGCATTACGGCCTCAGGTCGCGGCCCTTCGAGGGTGAGGTGCGGGTGAATTTCGTGGGCAAGAAGCAGCGGAAACTGCAGAGCCATGGCATCGGGCTGCGATTGCGGGACGAACTCGAGGCGATCGGCCGCGAAGAGGGAGGGCTCGTGCGGGTGGTGGAACTGCCGCCGGGGCCACCGGTGCTCGCCAGCATCGTGGCCGAGGTGCGGGGCGGACCCGATGCCCGGTATGCCGACCTGCTCGACGCGGCCGACGTCGTGGCCGGTCGGCTCCGGCAGGAGCCGGGGGTGGTCGAGGTCGAGAGCGGCCGCGAGGCGGCTGCGAGAAAGCTCGTCCTCGAGGTCGATCAGGAGAAGGCAGCCCTTTCCGGGGTGTCGGCCGCCGACGTCGCGGGCGTGCTCCGGGCGGCGGTCGACGGCGATCGGTCACAGACCCTGATCGTGGAGGGAGAGCGGAATCCTCTCCGAATCGTGGTGCGCCTGCCCGAGGAGCAGCGGTCGAGCGCGGGAGAACTGCTGCAGCTCGCGGTGCGATCGCAGGCCGGCACGCTCGTGCCGCTGGCCGAGATCGGCGACTTCCGCGAGACCCGCGTCGATCAGACGATCCACCACAAGAACCTCGAGCGGCTGGTCTATGTGACGGCCGAGTGCACGAGCCGGCCACCGGCCGAGTGCGTGGTGGACGTGATGATGGACCGCGACGCCGAGCCTCGGGCCGCCGGCGCTGCCGCGACGCCCACCTACCTGAAGCCGGGCAGCGGGATTCCCTGGAGCGTGCCGCCGGGCATCGCCGTGAGCTTCGCCGGTGAGGGTGAATGGAAGATCACGCTCGACGTCTTCCGCGACCTCGGCATCGCCTTCGGGGCGGCCCTGGCCATGATCTACGTGATCCTGGTGGCCCAGACCGGTTCGTTCACGATTCCGCTCGTCGTGATGCTGGCGATCCCGTTGACGCTTCTGGGCGTGATGCCGGGCTTCTGGCTGCTCGACCACTACGCCGGGGGCATGGTGGGAAATCATGCCGACCCGGTCTACTTCACCGCCACGGCGATGATCGGGATGATCGCCCTGGCCGGGATCGTCACCCGCGACTCGATCATCCTCGTCGACTTCATCGAGCTGGCGATGAAGCACGGTCGTTCGCTCACCGACGCGATCCTGGAGAGCCGTGTCGTTCGGCTGCGACCGATCCTGCTGACGGCCGGCACGGCGATGCTCTCGGCCTTGCCGATCACGCTCGACCCGATCTTCGCCGGCCTGGGCTGGTCGCTGATCTTCGGCCTGGTGGCCTCGACCCTGTTCACGCTGTTCGTGATCCCGATCTCCTACCGCCTCCTGCGCGGCTGAGGCAGTCCGGCTGAGCCGGGACCGAGGACTGTTCGGCTCATGCGGGGCGACCCGAGACGGGTCACCATTGCAGGCTCCACGAGGCGTACCATCCGTTGAGGGTGAAGTTGCTCGGGGTATGCCGCATGCTGTTGGTTGACAGCGACCCGATGTCGAGCGGGAGCACGTTGGTGCTCGTCTCGTAGGTCGAAAAAGGGTTGACGAACACCGCTGCCTTGAATCCCGTCTCGAACGTCAGGATCGATCCACGGGCCAACTGCCGCGCGTACCCCAGGCCGAGTTTCGCGTCGCCATTCCAGACCACCTGGGTCACCGGCTGGCTCGCGATCTGCTCGGCATCCACCCTGTCCTTGTAGACGCCCGCGAAGGAATACTCCGCCGGTTGCATCGAACCCGCCAACACCGCGCCGCTCAACTCGCCCAGAAACATGAAGCCGCGGGGCAGGGCGTGTTCCGTCATCAGACCGAGGCGAGGCCCGACGCCGGTATACGTGGAGGTGTTGGTGAGCGTGATGAACTCCAGATCCGGGTTGGCCGGAGCGACGACCGGTGGCACCGGGTCGATGGTCGGGTCGTTGTAGAAGGTCGAGATCAACTGTTGCTGCAGCCGGACCCAGCTCACGCCCGCAAAGAGGCGGGCCTGTGTGCTCGAGCCGAAATTGACCGTCTGCCCCATGTCGAGATTGACCAGGTCGTAGTCGAACCCGACCTCTCCGCGGGCCGCCTTCAGGTGGAAGATGCCCACCTCGTTCGCCGATTCAGACGTGGAAGGCCCAGTCTGACTGAAGGGCGAAATCCACTGCGTGGCAAGGTCGCTGACCGGAATGAAGGCGGAGTCATTCGTGCTGAGGTGTTCCCAACTCGTCCGGAGATCCTTCCCGGAGCGGGGCCGCGTGTACCGGGCCCCGACCGTAAATCCGGGCTGATAGTCCGGATCCAAGGCATGCACTGCCCACTGTGGGTTTTGGACTGGCAGGAACGTCGTCGTCGTGGCAAAGCCGAGGTTATCGGCCCCGGGCTGGAGCAGCAGGATGCCCGCGGTGAGCTCGAGACCGGGCCTCAGATTCGGCACGAAGACGTCGAGCGGACGGCCGGCGGAGAAGGAATCTCCACTCCGCCTCATGGAGGCGACTGGTTCAACGCCGGCCGGTTCGAAAGGAACCGCCAGTTCGGCCGCTGCGGGGGCCTCCGGGACAACAAACTGGTCGAACCCCGGATCCGCTGCATGCAAAGGCCGGTTCGCTGGCAGGCAGATCGCCGCGGCAGCAACCACACCGCGAAAAAGGAGTGCGGCGAAATCTCTCACGGGAACCCCTCCTGATCGAGGCCGGCCATGAGGAAGAAAACCGACCCCCGCGGAATGTATCGACAAGCAGACCGACAGAATCCATACAACCAGCACGATCCCCCCAGCCGGACCCCTGGGCAGGAGCCCCCGACCCCCGAATGCGAGCGAACCTGCGGCCAAGAGACTAGGAGACGAGGGACTACGAGAACGGATCCGAGATCGGCGGAGCCCTGGCCCGAGGGCGGCTCACCCGCCGCCGGCGCACTGGCCGCAGGCGGTCAGGGCAGCCAGGCCTCGAGGATCGCGAAGTCGTCGGAGAGCCGGCCCCCGGCACGCTCGCCGATCGCAGCGACGATCGCTTCCAGCCGCTCGTCAGGCGCGGCGATCATGATGGCGATGCTCTCCCCTACTGGTCAGTGGACGCCCAGCGACGCCCAGCCATCCTGCTGCCGATTCATGTTGAAGATCATGGCCGAGTGGGCAACCCGGATGCCCGGGATCACGTCGGAAAGGGCATGGCCACCCCGCACGAGCGATTGCCCGCAGACCCAGACCTCGACACCGGCGGCCAGGAGCCGCTCAACGAGTTCGCGATTCGGATTCGAGCCGCCACCAGCTCGCTCGTGGGCCGAATCGGCGAGCGCCGACGGCATCGCATTGTGGTGGAGGATCACGGCGATCTGGGGCCGGCTCGCGGTCATGCCTTCCTGGGCATAGATGTTTACCAGCCGGGCGGCGCTCTCCAGCCCACGGTTCGCCTTGCCCGCGGGTGCGGCCGCCGTGGTGTCGAAGACCACGCGGCCGCCGATCCGAGGCCGCTCCTCCGCCTCCGGCAAAGCCACGACCGACCCGTAGCCCTCGATCAGGGGAAACTCGAGCGGCCGCGAGAGCCGAGGGGCCGTCGGGTCCGCCGCCGGTGGCGGCGGATCGGATGCGAGGCAGGAGACGCCCAGGGCGACGAGCAGGGGCACCGAGGCGACGGAAGCGAGCAGGGAGCGGCGGGGTGACGAGGGGGCGGGGCGGGGCATGCGGCGGGAACCTCTGGGTAGGAATCGACGCTCACAGGATATCAGCCCGCGAGCAGCGAGCGGGCGATCACGAACACCGCCACGCAGACGATCGCCACCGCGAACAGCTTCGAGAGGAGCGGACCGGTGAGCCGGCGGCCTGCAAAGGATCCGGCGAACAGGCCCGGGATGCTGCCGGCCACGAAGCCGGCAGCAATCGGCAGCGGGATCGGTCGGCCTTGACCAACGTGGGCGGCTACGCCCGAGATGCCCACGAGCGTCATCACGAACAGCGAGGTGCCGACGGCCCGTGGCACGCCCATCGCGGCGAAGGTCACGAGCGCCGGCACGATCAGAAAGCCGCCGCCTACGCCGTACAGGCCCGAGAGCAATCCCACGCAGAGCCCCGCGAGTCCGAGCACCGTGGCACAGCGGCTGGTGAGCCGCAATGTGCCCTGGGGATCGCGCCGGCAGGCTGGGCCGCTGCCGGGATCGACGGCTGCCGGCGGCAGCCGCTCCGCGGGTTCGCCGGCCTTCCGCCACATCCGCGCGGCAATGACGAGCATCAGGATCGCGAACGAGGCCAGCAGCGGCTGCTCCGGGATTCGTGCGGCCAGCCAACTGCCCACCGGTGCGGTGAGCATGCCGGCGGTCGCGAACAAGAGCCCGGTGGGCAGTTCCAATTGGCCGTACCGCCACCGCTCGAAGGCGCCCACGGCCGCGGCGACGGCGACCGTCAACAGCGAGATCCCGACGGCGGTCGATGGCTCGACGCCGATCCAGTAGACGAGCAGGGGCACGGCGAAGATCGCCCCGCCGCCGCCGGTGAGCCCGAGCGAGAGGCCCACCAGCACTCCCGCCACCACCGCCGGCAACGACGGCCAGATGGGCGCGGCCGACGCTGCGGCGGTGGCGGCAAGGAGCGGGATGGACGACATCATGCCTCGGTGCTCGAACGAAACGACGGGAACGGCCGCCGCTTCCTGCGGCGACGGCTAACCTCCGACTCAGGCCTTTGCCAGCGCGGCCGCGTGGGTGGCGTGCCAGGCCTTGTAGCCGCCCACGAGATCGAACACATCCCGCCGGCCAAGCTTCTGCAGCAGGCTGACGCCGATCGCGGAGCGATAGCCCCCCTCACAGTGCACGACGAGCGGCCCCGCTGCGGGCAGCTCGGCGAACCGCTCGTCCAGGCGTGGCAGCGGGATGTTGATGCTGCCCGGCACGTGTCCGGCGGCGTACTCGGCCTCGCTGCGGACATCGAGCACGGTCGGCTTCGCGCCCGCGTCGGGCCGATCGCCGGCCAGCCACTCTGCCAGAGCCGGGGCGGTGATCCGTTCGGTGCCTTCGGCCAGCTCAGGTCGCTTCTCAAGGGACCGCATGCCGCCGGCCAGATAGCCGGCCACGTTGTCGAAGCCGATCCGTCCCAGCCGCATCACGGCCTCCTCCTCGCCTCCCTCCTCGGCGATCACGATGATCGGCTCGGAGTGGGTGAGCATCGAGCCGGCCCAGGTGGCGTACTTGCCCGAGAGCGGGATGTTGATCGCGCCGCGAAGATGCTCGCCCTCGAAGTCGATCGCATCGCGGACATCGAGCAATTGCCCACCCTTCGCCACGACGGCCAGAACCTCGTCGAGCGGCAGCGGTTTGAGGCTCTGCTCGAGCGTGTCGTGGAGGGAGGTCCGTTCCTTGCGGTTGAGGATCGCGTCGTGCACGAAGTAGTC
>CAYVNX010000113.1:0-8316 GCA_964453165.1 uncultured Candidatus Kuenenia sp.
CCTTCGTGGGCGCGATTCCCTTCCTGGCCGCCGCCGACATGGTGGAGAGCCCGCTCCTCAAGGGCACGCTCTACGTCTGCTCGACTTTCGTCGGCTTCTCGCGAATGACCACCGACTCCCACTACCCGTCGCAGGTGTTCCTGGGCTGGTATCTCGCTTGGGCCAGCGCCCGGGCGGTGGACGCTACCGAGATGCACTTCGCCGGGATGGAGGTGCAGGTGATGCCCGTGCCGATCGGCGACCTGGGCGGCCTGGGCGTCACGACCGCCTGGTGAGCGTCGAGCCACGACAAAGAAGGGGGAACAGTCCGGCGGCTGCCGCTGCCAGGAGCAGGCCAGCCGGCTCGGGCACCGCGACCAACTCGCCGGTCCGGAGGGTCATGGACCAGGAGTTCCACGTCCCGTCATCTTCCGCCGGATAGGTGTCGATCACCTGCAGCGACCAGGTGCCCTTGGCCGACTCTCCCCAGAAGGCGTTGGTCGTGAAGGTCCAGGCCAGATTGTCGTAGGCCGTGTCGATCAGGCTCGAGAGCATCAAGCGGCTCACCGTGTTGCTCGGCGAGGTGAGGTAGGCCTCCAGATCGTGCGGATAGGCGTGGCTGATGTCGAGCGTGACGAGCACCTCTTCCAGCGGCCGGGTTGCGGCCGCAATCTGAGCGGTCTGCGTGACGCCGGCCAGATCGCTGACGGTCTGGGCGACATTCAGGCTTCCGGTGGCCAGGGTCTCCAGCGGCGTGACGCCGGCGTAGGCCTGGGCCTCGGCCACCAGTTCGGAAGCGTCGATCAGGCCGAAGCCGTAGTTCATGTTGAAGGCGTGGCCCGCCGCATTGGTCTTCCAGGCCGAACCGGGGGTCGCCCCGTCGCCGCCGCCAAAGATGGTGGCGTCGGTCGGGTCGACGACGTCGCTCGTGCGGACGAGCAGGTGCTTGGCGAACCGTCCGTCGAGGGCGGGCTGGGCCTCCTTGGCCAGCGCCAGCACGCCGGCGACGAGCGGGGCCGCCGAGGATGTGCCGCCGAAGACACTGGCGTAGTCGCTGTCGGGAAACGAGTCGAGGGAGGTGTTGTAGCCGTCGGTGCCGACGCGGTCGGTCGTGGTCACTCCCGTGGCGCCGCCGACGCCCTTGCTGCTGCTGGAGGGGGCCGTCACGAAGACGTTGGCCCCATAGTTGCTGTAGTTCGACCAGGTGCCGTCGCTGCCGAAAGCGGCCACCGTGATCACGTCAGGGCTGGCCTGAGTCTGCTTCTTGTTGGCGTCGCCGTTGTAGTAGAAACGAATGTCGGACTGGTCATTCGTCGTTCGCACCCGCTCGTTGCCGGCCGCGAAGACATGGATGGTTCCCGCCGCGGCGGACGTCGTGAGGGCCGCGGCTTGGGCCTGGTTGGGCATGTAGGGGAGGGCGACCCCGTAGCTGTGGTTCTTGATCGCGATGCTCGTGTCGGCCCCGCTGCTCTTGAACAGCGTGGCATCGACGAACATGGCGTCGGTCTGGTTGGCGAAATCGATCCGCAGGCCCGCGAGCGAGGCCAGCGGAGCGGCCCCGGTCACTCCGATCCCGTTGCCCCCCCGGGCCGCCGCCACGCCGGCGACGCTCGTGCCGTGCCAATCGGCGGCCGTGCCGCTCGGGTCGGCCGAGTCGGAGCCAAAGTCCCAACTCGCCGCGGCCGAGTAGTTGGGAGCCAGATCGGGGTGGGTGATCTGCAGACCGTCGTCCACGATTCCGATGGTGACCCCCGCTCCGGTCCAGCCGGCCGACCAGGCTGCCTGGACGCGGGCATCGCGGCCCGGGGTCTGCGAGTTCACGAGATACCACTGGCCTGGCCACCCGGGAGACGGTGTGCCGCGAGGGAAGTATCGGTCGTCAGGTGCGAAGGGTTCGCCGTACCGCACGCTGAACGACGATCGCGTCCAATCGACGTCCGCGGTCCGCGACCCCCCGCGAATGGAGGCCGAACCCGGATCATCGAGTGCCGAAGCGGAGGCGATCGCCGGCAGCAACGCACCGCAGAGCAACGCGGCGATTTTGGGGCACCAGTTGCCGCGGTCCGTGCCTGGGATGACGCGCGCTTGCCCCGCCGAAGGCATGACTCGGTCACTCTCTTGGGAGCCGCACACGGCCGTACAGTCGGCCCGTCGAACTCAGCGGGCCGGCGAAACGATCTCTTCGCTCTGAACCGCCGGGGCCCGGGTGGCCCTGATCACGTCCACCGTGACCGGCCGCACCAGATACCCGGCAACGCCAGACACGAGGGCCCGCTGCTCATCCTCGAGTTGATAGGAGTCTGACACCAGAAAGATGCCTGAACGCATCCCGTGGCCCAGCCGGTCGAGAGACACCCGCGAACCTGATAGCAGCGGATCGACGCTGCCTTGAAGCACATGAGGAGAAAGCATCTCCAACAGGTCGAACCCGGACATGTCGGCAAGTTCCGTGGCCACCAACCAGACATCGGCCCGGAACCGCCGGGCGAGCCTCACGGCCGAGCGGCCATCGACGCAGAAGTGGAGCCCGACCTCACCCCCCTGAGCGGCCTGCACGAAGTCCGCATATTGCTCGCAGTTCCCGTCGACAACGACGATTTCGTTGATGCCAACACTTCGCAGCGACGGCGCAGCGCTCGGATACACCGCAGGATCGTCGGCCGGCAGTCGGTTGATGGGAGTCATGACGAAACCTTTTCGGTAAGAGGCGGGAGGGGGGAGGCGGGCAAGGGGATCCGGATTACCGAGTCGAGCGGGACTGGCGGGCACCGACCGACCGGCCCGACATCGGCCGCGGGGCGACCACGGCCGTCGGCTCCAGGTCTGCCACGAGCAACGGCGTCGCCACCCGGGACATCTCGAAGAGTTCGTGGGGGCGATACAGGCTCGCTCGATCACGAGACGGCACCGGCTGTCGCAGGGATGCCTTCACGCCGGCCGAACGCGGCCGCGGGGCCTCCGCTTCGGCTTCGGCGGACACCAAGGCCTGCATGTCGGACAAATCGGTCAACCCTCCTACGAGTCCGGAAAACTCTTCAGCCACGCCCCGGGGACCGCCCACGAAGGCCGTGGCCAGCGAGATCACCACGGTGAACGGGATCCGATGGAGCAGAACTGAGGCGGACATGGAAAACCCCTGTTGGGAAATGAGGTGATTGATCGGAGTGAACCTGCGAGCCTCGCCAATCAGCCGGCGACCACGATCGCGACGACCGAGACTGCCAGCAGGCAGCTCATGGCGAGAGAGGAACCGAGACGCAGAGAGGCAAGGCCGGCCATGGCATTGAATCCTGATGGTGAGAGTGAAAGCCGCCCCGCAGGACGGAGAAAACCGAATCCATCGATCTCAGAGGAGCGAGACGATCGAGAGGAAAAACGAAATCGGCATGGCGCAGAGCAGCAGATCCGTGTGCGTCAGCGACCAGCCCCGCTTCGTGGACTCGTGCGACAAAATCATGAGACGACTCCTTTTCGTGCCCTGCCTCGGCAGAGCGACCTGTTTCAGCCGGACTCAGCCCGCCATCGGGCTGGAGCGAATCGCTCCGCTGCGACCTCGCCTACTCCCTCTACTGCACGTGCCATGCCGAATCGCTTCTTCACAGGTTTACGAGGGGCCGCATCGCCCGTAAGTCTCTTTGCGCAGGAGACTTGTGTCTTTTTTGGGGCCATTTTCCCTTGGGATTTGAGTGGACAGGCTCTGGGGCGAATCGCTCCAGCGGGATGCTCGCCCGAGACCGGGGGTGGAGCGAATCGCTCCACCCAGACCCCCTAGTGGGGGTGTTCTTGATTCCGGGCCGTCCAGCGTGGACAGCCCGTTCAGCCGGCCAGAAGCACCCGCTCCACGACGGCAGGATCGACACCGTCGACCAAGTCCACGTGGCCGATCGTGTCGGGCAGCACGAATCGCAGCTTCCCGTGCAGGGCCTTTTTGTCACGGCCCATGATGGCCAGGAGCGTTGCCGGCTGGATCGGCCCGGCCACCTGCGGGGAGGTGGGGAGTTGCAGAGCCTCGAGCAGCCTGTCCTGCCGGGCCACCGTTGCCGCGTCGAGTCGGCCTAGAAGAACGGCCAGACGGGCCGCCCGTGCCATCCCGATTGCCACGGCCTCCCCGTGCAGGAGCGTGCCGTAGCCGGCTGCCGTCTCGTAGGCATGGCCGAAGGTGTGGCCGTAGTTGAGCGCTGCCCGGAGCCCGGAGAGCTCCCGCTCATCCTGCTCGACGACCCTGGCCTTGAGGGCTGCCGACCGCTCCACGGCGTGGCTGACTGCTGCTGGCTCGCGGGCCACGAGGTCGGACGCGTGGGCCTCCAGCCAGCAGAAAAACTGGGCGTCCAGGATCATGCCGTACTTGACCACTTCGGCCAGGCCGCTAGTGAACTCGCGGGCCGGCAGGGTGGCCAGCGTGTCGATGTCGGCCACGACGCCCAGGGGCTGCCAGAACGCGCCCACCAGGTTTTTCCCGGCCGCCAGATTGATCCCGGTCTTGCCGCCGATCGCGCTATCCACCTGGGCCACGAGGGTGGTCGGCACGTGCCACAGGGGCAGACCCCGGGCGAAGGTGGCAGCCACGAAGCCCGCCAAATCGCCGGCCACGCCCCCGCCCACGGCCACCACGTGGGTGCCGCGATCCGCGGCCAGGCGGGCCAGTTCGTCCCACAACCGACCCGCGAATTCGAGCGACTTCGAGCCCTCGCCGGGAGGGATTTCCAGGCCGCTCGTCTCGACGCCGGCCGCCCGCAGCGAGGTCGCCACGGCCGCGCCGTGGGACGCAGCAACGGCCGCATCGGCAATCACGACGGCCCGCCGGGCCCCGGCCGCGGCGACCAGCCCGCCGACCGCCGGCAACAGGCCGCTGCCGCAGGCGATCTCGTAGGAGCGATCGCCGCCATCGCCCCTTAGCTGGACCCGGATGGTGGTCACGGTCAGCGGACGCTCACCCGGTCGAGGTCGGCCTGAGTGACGGTGATCACGCGGGCGAAGCCGGTGTGCTGCCGGACGTAATCGAGTTCGGCCGCCTCGGACGGGGCGGCGTGGAGCAGGTCCTCGACCCGTGCCTTGTCCGCGGCCGACCAGTCCTCGTATTCGGCCGGCCAGGAGGTGTGCTGCTCGACGACGAGGGCTTCGCGGTAGGGGTCGAAGGCGTTGGCCACGGTCAAACTCCGCATGCGGGATGGGCTCTGGAGACTATATATAGCGAGCGGAGCGAGCGTCGGCGACCGGTGCCGCTCGCCAGCCTTCGACAACCCCCGGGCGACCTGTGAATCGTTCTTCCATCGGCACGCGACTCGTGCTTGGCCTGGTCCTGGCTGGCGTCGGCCTCGCCCTGTTTGCGGTCTGGTTTCAGTGGGGCCAGACCCGCCGCTGCCTGGATTTCTTTGGCTCGGCAGCCGCCCGCCGAATCCAGGCGGCCCCCCGCGTGGAGCTCTGGTCCCTCACGGCCGAAGGCCCCGCCGTGAGGGCGGTGCGCCGGCTCGATGTCTCCCGGGCCCCGGGGCTCGTCCATTTGCGTCGCGGGCTGATCGAGGACGTGAACTACCGCTGGGAGGAGGGCGGCTCCCAAGGAGCCGCTCGGCTGCCGGCTGACGCCTGGGACGAGGCGATCGCCTTTTTCGACGCTCCCGGCAGCGACCTGCCAGTCACCGTGGTGGCCTTCGACATCGACGGCGCCGACGGCTCCGGCCGCCAGTCTGCCGCCACGGTCGTCGGCCGACCGGGTCGCGTGGCCCTCGGGCCGCTTGCCCCGGGGCTACGGCAGTGGATCGAGGCTACCAAAACCGGTTTTCAACCGGCGAAATCGGGCTTTTGATGGGACGGTAGCGGGCCCTATCCTCCCTCGCCGTCGCCTGTGACTCGCTCGTGCTCCCCCGGGATGCCCCCCATGCGCTCCATCGCCGTCGCCAATCAGAAGGGCGGGGTTGGCAAGACAACGACGTCGGTCAATCTCGCCGTCGCCTTGTCGCGAGCCGGTCGCCGGGTCTGTCTGATGGATCTGGATCCCCAGTCGCACGCGACGCTGCACGTGGGCGTGCCGCCGGGAGGCACGGGTGTGTCGGCCTACGATATTCTGACCGGGGGGCGGCCGCTCGCCGATGCGATCGTGACCGTGAGCGACACGCTCTCCGTGGTGCCCTCGCACATCGATCTCTCGGCGGTAGAAATGGCCCTCGCGGGGCGACCCGGCAGGGAGACGATCCTGCGGGATCGCGTTGCCGCCGATCCGCGGTTCCCTGGTCGCGCCGGTCAGGCGGCCGGGGCTTCCTCGATCGGCGAGCCACCCTTTGACTACCTTGTGGTCGATTGCCCCCCGTCGCTGGGCCTCTTGTCGCTCAACGCGATGGCCGCGGTGGACGAGGTTTTGCTGCCGCTGCAGCCGCATTTCCTGGCCCTGCACGGTCTGAGCAAGCTGCTCGAGACGATCGAACTGGTCTCCGAGCACGTCAATCCGCGGCTCCGACTCCTGGGCGTGGTGCTCTGTATGTACGAGGCCGGGACGCGGCTCGCCGTCGAGATCGGCCGCGACGTGGAGGCATTTTTCGCCCAGACAGGCGCAGCCCATTCGGCGTGGGCGTGCGGCCGGCTGTTCACCACCCGGATTCGGCGCAATGTCCGACTGGCGGAGGCCCCGAGTTTCGGGCAGTCGATCTTCGACTATGCCGCTAGTTCGCACGGGGCCGAGGACTATGCCGCGCTTGCCGCCGAGGTGGATCAGGCGGCCGCGGCCGCCCGCGAGCCGGCCCGACTGGTGGCCTGAGGGACCGCTGCCGAAGCCGGCGGCCCAGCCGTCTCGGGGCCGCCTTCGGGGCCATAGAGCTCAGGCACCCACCAATACCGCGACTCCGCGGGGTCGACCCCGGCCATAATGCCGGTCAAATCGAAATCCTCAGCCGCCAGGAACCCCGCGGGTCGGGCCGGCTGGGCCACGCTCGCGGCCGCCGAGGGGGCGGCTGTGAACGGTCGCGGAGGCTGGAGCGGATTTTTCCGAAGCATGATGGCGAGCTTGTCCGAATGCCGAACTCTTCCGACGAGCGGCTGCCAGAACCCCGGGGGCAGATCGTCGGGGCCGGAGTGTCTTGTCGGAAGCCTGGCCGGCGAAGGCCAGTTTTCCGGCGAGAAACCCTGGGACTCCTTCAGTCTGCCCTCGTTAATCTGGGCAATCAAGGAAGTCTCGGTTGTTTTTGCGGATCGGTCATTTTGTGCTGGATTACCGCTAAAGACGCTACATTTCTCGGTATGAACATGCAGTTCCAGAGAGGCTGGGCCGCTGCCGCGTGGCTCGCGATCACCGCTGCTGCCTGGGGGTCCTCCGCTCTGGCCCAGGTGCCCAGGGGCTTTCGGCCGCTGGCCCCGGGGGTTCTGACGGTCATCCCGGCCGATGCATCGCTTGACGATGCCATCCCGCGGGGTTCGCTGGTGGAGGTCACCAAGGGCCAGCAGGCGCTGGCCTGGGTGCCCCAGCGGGCGGCTCCCAACACGACCTTCGTCGAGCTCTCCCGCCGGCTCGAGTATCCCCGCGATGTGTGGTGCCTGGAGTTCGCCTTCAAGCCCCCGCGGCAGATCGACGTCGACATTCCTGCCGGCGACGACCGGATGCGGCGGGCCACCGTCTGGTATCTCGTCTACCGCGTGAAGAACGTGGGGGGGCGTCGGCTCGTGATCGGCAAGACCGAGGAGGGGCAGCCTGATCCCGCCCAGCGGGCGGTCGAAACGTTCGACCGGCCGATCCGGTTCCTGCCGCATTTCGTGCTCGAAAGCCGCGAAGGCCTGGCCGACGAGGAGGGGATCGCCGCCTACCGCGCCTACCTCGACCGGCTCGTGCCCTCCGCGATGGACGCGATCCGCCTCCGAGAGGACCCGGCCCGGCCGCTGCTCGACAGCGCCGCCATGGCGGCCTCCGACATCCAGTCCGGCGAGGAGCGGTGGGGCGTGGCGATCTGGGAGGCAGTCGATCCCCGGATCGATTACTTCTCCATCTACATCCGCGGGCTGACGAACGCGATCCGTTGGCGGCAGCGGCCGGGCTCCGCGATCAGCCCCGAGGACCCTCCTGGCAAACATATCGAGCAGACGCTCGAAAGCCTCCGGCTCGACTTCTGGCGGCCGGGTGATTCGGCCGGCCGAGAATCGATCAACATCGGGTATCGCGGCATGTTCGAGCGGATGACGCTCGGCGGCCGCGTGCTGGCCGCACTCAGCTGGCCTGAGCGGGTGAAGGCCGAGCCGGTCATGGGCCTGTCGCGGCTGAAACTCGCCTGGGATTCCCCCGGCCTCGTCGAGCCGGCGGGCGAAGGTCCGGGCACGAGCCTCAAGCCGCTCGAGACGGTGTTCACGAGTCTGGCCGGC
>CAYVNX010000114.1:0-7749 GCA_964453165.1 uncultured Candidatus Kuenenia sp.
GCATCCCAGCCTGGAAAGTCGCCGACCTTCACGACGGCCGGTCGGATCCGTGCGAGAAGCTGGTGTGATCCACTCTCGCTCGTCCTGATGCAGGTCCTGGAAGATCTGGTCAGAACACGCCGCCCGCCAACCGTGGGTCGGGGCGGCGTGGCTGTCGAGTCATGCGAATCAAATGGAGATCCTCCCGGCAGGCTGCTAGACTCCCGCGCTGAGGTGACGCATCAGCCGGTCATCCGGGAGGGGGCGCATGGTCAACATCGGGCTCGTCGCGGTTCTGATCATCCTGGCCGCCTCGGGCGGAGGCCTCCTCGGCTTGCCGCTCTCGATTCCGCCGCTGCCGCCGGATCCGGTGATCGAGCGGGCGGCGGCCGATGACTGCCTGATGCATCTGGAATTGGCGGGCGTCGCAGCCCCCGACTCTGGCTCGGCGAACCTGACCGAACGGATGCTCGCCGACGAAGAGGTGCGGGAGTTTCTCGCCGCGCTCGGCCGCGAGGCCTTGAAGGTCCGGCAGATGGCGGACCTACCTCCGGCGATCGACGCGGCCGCCACGACGCTCGTGACGGCGCTCTTCACACGGCCCGCAGCGATCACGATCGAGCGATTCGCGCCGCCAGCCCCGGGCCGGCCGCCGGAGATCGTGGCGTCGGTGCTCATCCGCACGGGCGACCGTGAAGCCGCGCTCGCAGAAGCAGCCGACACGCTGGCCGCCCTCATGCCCGGCATTCCGGTCGATCAGCCCGCGGCGAAGGTGACGCTCGGCACGGCGCGCCTCTGGCGGATGCCCACCCCGCTCGGCCCGTTTTCCTGGGGCGTCCACGAGGGGTCGTTGATCGCGGCGATCGGCGCGGAAGCTGCGGAGTCGCTCCTCGAACGGATCGCCGATCAGGGCCGGCCGGCACCCGCCTGGAAGACCGCGGCCCGGGACCGCATGGCCGTGGCCCGTCCCGCGACGCTGGCCTATCTCGACGCCGCCGCGGTCGTGCGGCTCATGAAGGCGGGCCCAGCCTCCGGCGACGATCGGCTCGAAGCCATCCTCGACGCGTCTGGCTTGGAGGACCTCGCGAGCCTCGTCGCCGCGACCGGGATGGATCGCGAGGGTGTCGTGACCGATCTCCGATTGGCGTTCCAGGGCCCGCCGACCGGGCTCTTCGCCCCTGGCGGGGAGAGCGTCGGTGCCGAGCAACTGGCCCGCGTGCCGGCGGATGCCGTCGTAGCGCAGGCCTGGTTGCTCGACCTTGCCCGGCTCCTCGTCACGACGCTCGACGTGATCGATGCGGCCGATCCCACGGCGGCGGCCGGGATCCGCAGCGGGCTCGAGCGATTTCGAGCGGTCGTCGGCTTCGATCTCGAGGAGCACCTGCTCCGCCCGCTCGGCCCCGACTGGACTGTGGTGGCGCTGCCGGCCCCGGGCGCGCTGCTGCCCAATCTGGCCGTGATGGCCGGTCTCGAGGATCGTGAGACCTTTGCCACGACCCACAAAGCCCTGCTCGAGCTCCTGCGAAAATTGACCGGGGACGACCGCAGCCGCCCCACGATCACGGAGATTCCCTACCGCGGGCAGACCATCTATATGCTCGCCGTCGAGGGCCCCGACCTGGCGCTCCCGTTCTCCCCGGCCTGGTGCCTGACCGAGGATCGGCTCATCGTCACGCTCTCCCCGCAGCTCTTGAAGACCCTCCTGGCCCGCGCCGACGGCGACCCGAGTCTCCTCGACGTGCCGGAGGTGAAGCGGGCCCTCGCGGAACACGCCGAGGCCGACCTCGTCGGCGTGCTCGACCCACAGCCGCTGCTCGCCTCGCTCTGCTCCCTCTATGAACTCGCTTCACCCTACGTCCGCCAGGCGGCGGCCGGCTCCGGTCTGGACGTCACGCTCCCGACGCTTCCCCGAATGACCTCGCTCATGCCCTCGGCGCGGCCGAGTGTGACAGTGATCCGCCACGAACCGGAGGCCATCCGGGTGCGGACCACCACCACGCTGCCGCTCGGGCCACTGGGAGGGGGCGGCGGCGCGATCCTGGGGCTCTCGCCGGCCGCCACCCCTGTGATGATCTCGCTCCTCGTGCCGGCGGTGCAGTCGGCCCGCGAGGCAGCCCGCCGGGCGCAGACCATGAACAACATGAAACAGGTGCTCCTTGCCATGCACAACTACCACGACGCGCATGGGCGGTTTCCCTCCCAGGCGATCTGCGACGCCCAGGGCAAGCCGCTTCTGAGCTGGCGGGTGGCCCTGCTGCCATACTTCGGCGCGCAGAATCTCTACGACGAATTCCGGCTCGACGAGCCCTGGGACAGCCCGCACAACCGCCCGCTGGTCGATCGCATGCCCACAGTGTGGGCCGATCCTTCGGCAGATCCCGCGGCCAATCGCGCGGGCCTCACCACACTGCAGGTCATCACCGGAACCGGCACCCCGTTTGCCACGCCCGAGGAAGGTCCAGGGTTTCGCGACATCCTCGACGGCTCGAGCAAGACGCTGGCGATCCTCCGAGTGATGCCCAACAAGGCCGTGCCCTGGACCAAACCGGAGGATCACCCGTTCGATCCCGACGAGCCGCTCGCCGGATTCGGCCAGCCGGATCCAAGGAGCGGCGGTGTCCTGGGCGGATTCTTCGACGGCAGCGTGCGAGGCCTACCTCTCGACATCGATGCCGAACTGTTCCGTGCCTACGTCACACCAGCTGGCGGTGAGACCATCGAGGTTCCCTAGCCGCGGCTGGATGAACATCGGCCCGCTCCGCATCTGGACGCTGTGCCCGTCCCGAGGATTCGTTCCTTCCGGAGTGCGGTTCTGCATGTCTCCCGCTCGGGGCATGGATCGGGCGAGACGGTGGGGGTATTCAAGTGAATGCTAGAATTGGGAAGCCTTTCGCAGCATCCCCGGAGACAACCGATGCCCATCCGCTCCCGCCTCCCGTCCCTCATGACTCGTCTGTTTCAGCCGCGGCGGCAGCCCCGGCGGCGGCAAGCGGCCTGCGGCGTCGAACGGCTCGAGGCCCGGCTGCCGCTCGCGGCCGACCTGCTCTCGATCGCCGCGGCGCGGCCGGAGGCTCCCGGATTCCCCGCCCAACCGGCACATCCGATCCCCGCCGGCGCGACGCTCATCGACGTCAGCGACTCGGGCCAGCAGCTGATTTTCTCGAGCCCCGACCCGAACATCGTGGCCGGCCAGCAGACGGTGCCGTTCCTCGAAGGCGCGGTAGGTAATCTCTTCTGGATGGATCTCTCGGCGGGTTCCGAACCGGTGATTCGGCTCGTGACTCACATCGCCGGCAGCACCACCATTTCGGCGGGCTACACGGGCATCGGCACCGGGCTCGTCGATCCCTTCATTCCCGGCACCGCCGACCTGAGTGGCGATGGCCAGACGGTGCTCTTCGACTCCTGGATCAATGCCAACACCTTCGATGCCACCGTGCCTGCCGCGAACGACCAGCCGTCGAACGCCCGTGTCGTGGTCACGCTCTTTCCGGGTCAGCCGCCGCAGATCCTCACGGTCGAGGGTGCCGGCTCGGCCGACGTGTTCGTCTGGCATGCGTCGGCGGCCGATCCGGGTAACAACCTGACGGCGGTCAGCCTGCTCAATGCCGCCGGCAAACAGGCTGCGGTCGACCAGGCAGTTCAATTCGGCCTGCCGCTGCCCGACGCCTCGAAGCCGATGATGACCGGCGTCTTTCCCGAGCAGCCGGCGCTGGGCTTCAACCCGGCTTTTGAGCAGTTGGAGCCAACGCCTTCGACCACCACGAATCACGGCCTCTCCGACGACGGCGGGCGGATTCTGTATGCCACGAACGTGCCCGCTCCGTGGCTCGATACCGTCAATACGAGCCCGGTGATCGCTGACGACGTCGACCCGCTCGTCGGACAGGGCTGGAGCGTGGACGGCTTCGTCGTCGAGGGTGCCCAGGCCGTGTCGGCCGCTGCCCTCGAAGCCTCGGGCCGGACGCTCACCGCCACGAAGTACGACGACGCCGGCAGCCCCCGGGCGCTCGGGAGTTACGAGAATCAGATCCCGTGGGGCCAGCAGGGCAACGTGCCCTCGAACGCGTTCTACCCCGAATATCTCCAGCTCTCGAGTCAGGGGAACCGGGTGGTCTACAGCACCCGCGTGCCCTCCGGGACGATCGTGCCGCAGACGACCGACGCCGACTTCTCACTCGACGTGTTTGCCTACGACGTCGATGCCGACGCAAACATCCTGGTCACGACCGAGGCTGGCAAGCCGACGGTCGCCGCCGGCGCCGGCCAGATGCCCTTCCCCGTGCCGCAGCCCACTCCGCCCGCCCCGGTGCTCGAATTCTTCGACTCCCGAAACCATTCGGTCAGCCGCGATGGCCGGACGATCGCCGTCACCTCCTCGGCGGGCAATCTCGTGGCCGGTCTGGTGGACAACAACGTCGAGTTTCGACCGTATGGCTACATCGGAGCTCTCGGCAGCGGCACCATCCTGATCCGGCAGCAGTCCGCCACCGACATTTACGCCGTTCGGCCCGATGCGCGAACGGCGTTTCTCGTCAACACGCCCAATGGCCTGGCGAACACCAACCGTCTGGCCACCTTCGGCGGAATGTCGGCCGACGGCTCGACCTTCCTGTTCGGCACCGCCGCCAACAATTTCTACAACCCAGCCTTCACCAGTCCGCCGTTCCCCCCCTTCGCCACCGGCCCGCTGCCGCCGAACTTCATCCTCGGCGGCTTCCAAAACCTCTGGAGCCGGCAGGTCGATCAGGCCACGACCACGCTCATCTCGGTCGGCTGGGCCAATCGCCAGTCGGGCAATCGTGAGACCCTCGCGGCCGAGGTGCTGCCGGGCAGCCGCGACGTGCTCGCCAACGTGAGTGAGACCGGCCGATTCGTGATGTTCTCCACCACGGCGAACAACATCGCCTACGGCATCAACGACCGCGGCTTCAAGGGGGGCGTCTTCCTCCGCGACATGCAGACCGGCAAGGCCACGCTCCTCTCGACGACCACCACGGGCAACGTGCCCTCGGCCGGAACCTTCGCCCAGTACGCGCTGGCGACCGACGAGAACGCCGCCGGCACCACCCGGGTCTTCATCGGTGGAGCCGGCGGCGGCGACATGCAGTCGCGATTCCGCCCCGAGGACCTGCCGCCGCTGGATCCCCACATCTTCACGCTCGACTATCCGGTCGTGACCTTGGCCTCTTCAGCCACCAGCCGCGACCTGTTCTCCGTGTCCGGCGGCGGCTCGTTCGGTCAGACCGTCGTGGAGTACCGAGGCTCCGAGGCGACCGTCAAGGCCTCGCCCGCCCAGCTCGTGATCGGCTACACGGGCGAATGGCGGACCGCCACGGGCGACGTGACCGGCGACGGCGTGGCTGACTACGTCTACGGGGCCGGGCCAGGCGGCAACGACATCGTGATCGTGATCGACGGCCGCACCAACGCGGAATACCAGCGGTTCCGGGCCTTCAACGACATCCCCCAGGGGGGCGGCGTGTTCGTCGCCACCGGCGACATCAACCGCGACGGCTTTGCCGACGTGATCGTCGGCACCCAGGGACAACGGGCCGCACAGGTGATGGTCGTGAGCGGCCGGCGGGGCGAGGTGCTCGGGCGGTTCATGCCGTTCGGCAACGGCAAGCCGGTGGTGGTGGCCGCCCGTGTCGCCGGCGGCGACGTCAACGGCGACGGCTTCGCCGAGGTGATCGTGGCCTCGGGCGTGGGCATCAAGCCGCGGGCCGAGGTCTACTCGGGCCTGCTCATCACCCAGGCCGCCACCTCGGCCCGAATCGCGGCCTTCGCCCTTTCGGCGACGCCGGGCGGAGCCTGGACCGGCAACGGGGCCTTCGTGGCCGCCGCCGATATGAACGGCGACGGCAAGGCCGAGATCGTCGCCTCCTTCAACGGCCGTCCGATCCTGAGCGTGGTCGATGGGCTCTCCGGCAGTGTGATCTCGAGCGTGAACCTCAATACGCTGCCCGGTGTCGGCACCGCCTTTGCCCAGGGGCCGCGGATCGCCGCCCGGGCCGGCCGCGTGGCGATCGTGTCACCCCAGGGGGTATCACCGACGCTGCGAATCCTGGCTTTCAAGAGCCTGGCCTGGTCGGTCGAGCCGGTCACCCAGCCGAAGCTGGGCGCCACCGGCACCCGGGGGCTGTTCGTCGGCTGACCGGAGCGGGCTCCGAGCGGCCACACGAACACACTTTTGGGTGGTATGATCCCGCGCATTGAGCCGCCGGCACTTCGCCCGGCAGTTCGTGTCCTGTGGGAGATTCCGCCATGCGGATTGACCGCCGATCGTGTGTTCGTGGTTTCGTCATCGTCTCGGCCGTGGCGTTGGGTGTCGTGTCCTACGCCGGGGTGGTGTTCGCCGCCCCCAAACTCTGGGAGTGCAACTTCTGCCACCAGCAGTATCAGGGCGACTTTGTTCCCGGGCAGCTGCGAACCGCGAAGTGCCCTGCAAAGGACATGAAGCAGAACCACTTCTGGATCCCGAAGTCCTGATCCGATCACAATTGTGCCGAAGCAAGGCTGGGCTGGTCAGTCTTTCGTCAACTCGGCCCGGCGCTCGGCCAGATAGGCGAGCCATTCGTCGAGGCCGGCGCCGGTCTTCGCCGAGGTTTCGAGGATCCGCATCCCGGGGCGGACGGCGTCGATATTGGCCCGGGCCAGGTCGCGGTCGAATTCGCAGGCAGCCGCCAGGTCGATCTTCGTGACCGCGGCCACGTCGGCCGTGTTGAAGAGCCCCGGATACTTGAGCGGCTTGTCTTCCCCCTCGGTGACCGAAAGGAGCGCGAGCCTGACCGACTCACCGAGATCCCAGCTCGTGGGACAGACGAGGTTGCCGACGTTCTCGATGAAGAGATAGTGGAGTTGCGCGAGATCCCAGCCTTCGAGCTGGGCCGCGATCATGTCGGCCTCGAGGTGGCAGAGGCCGTGGGTCTGAATCTGCTTCACCGGCACGCCGCTGCGGGCCAGCCGCCGAGCGTCGTTGTCGGTCTCCAGATCCCCCACCACCGCCGCCACGGGCTCGCCCCGGGCCGCCAGCCGCGTGAGCGTCTCCTCAAGAAAGGCCGTTTTACCGGTGCCCGGGCTCGACACCATGTTGACCACGAGCACGCCAGCCCGCTCGAACCGGCCGCGGAGTTCGCGGGCGAGTTCGTCGTTCTTCTTGAGAATCCGGGTGCGGACTTCCAGGATCCGTGGGGTGGTCGTCATAGCGTCGCTTCCTCCACGCCCTCCACGAGTTCGATCGACTCGAGATCGAGCTCCCGCCCGGCCCGAATATCCCCGCTCCGAGTGCCGCAGGCCGGGCAGGCAAACGACTGGACGCCGGGCAACTCGACCTCGGTTTCGCAGGTCGGACACCAGATCCTCACCGGTACGTCGATCACCGCCAGCTCCGCGGCCGCCAGCGGCGTGCCCTCCCTGACGAGGTCGAAACTGAACCGGAGCGCCTCCTCGTGAACCCCCGCCAACCGGCCAATTCGCAGCGTCACCCGCCGCACCTCCCCGCCGCCAGCCTCGGCCACATGCTCCCGAACCGTCTCCACGATGCTCGTCGCGATCGAGAGTTCGTGCATCGGAGATGATCCTTGCGAGAAGGCCGCGGACGACGACGAGAATGTTCCAGTATTGTGGCATCGAACGGGCTGTCCCGACCACAAACGCACTCCGGTTTTCAGTCAACTGTCAGCCGTCTGGAGCGACGGTTCGTCAAACTGAATCGCGGAGGCGAGGGGGTCGGCGAACGCTCGCGGAGCAATTGGGGCGTATCCTCGC
>CAYVNX010000115.1:0-7710 GCA_964453165.1 uncultured Candidatus Kuenenia sp.
AGCGCAGTTCTCTCCGAGTGAGCGGAGCCCAGGATGGGCGCAGCGAACGTCCGGCTCTCGGAGCACGGGCAACCCCGACTTTCCAGGAATCGTCGCCTCCGCCCCCCAGAGCCGGGCCACGTCCGGCGACGGGGCACGGGCAACCCCGACCCACCAGCTGACGCCGCCTCCGCCCCTCCATGCGGCAGCGAACGTCCGGTGACGGGAGACCGTGTCACCGGACCGTCGGTGCCCAGCCCTGGGTGATCTGCCGGATGATGCCGGCAATGGCGCCCTGCCGCTTGCTCGATCGGGTGGCGCGGATCGTGCAGTCGGCGAGCGAGGCCGTCAGCGTCCGCTGCCGGACAGCTTCAAGCACCCTAGCGAACCGTTCGGGCGAGCCGGCCAAGAGCGTGCCGTGCACGAACAGCGCGGTGGGATTGAAGATGTTGATCACCGCCGCGATCGCGACGGACAGATAGGTGGTCACGGTCTGAATTTCGGCAGCGAAGTCGCCGGGCCGTTCAGTGAGCAGATTGACCACCTCCGCCGCGTCAAGCTGCTTCCCCTTCCGCTCCGAACAGAGCCGCACGAGCGCGGCGTCGGTAGCGAGCGTCTCCAGACAGCCCCGGTTGCCACAGCCGCAGCGGATGCCATCGGGAACGACGGTGATGTGGCCGACTTCGCCAGCCATGCCACTGTGACCCTTCAGCAATTCACCCCCGCTCATCACGCCAAGCCCGAGACCCGCCGACACGTCGAGCATTGCGAAGTCGGCCAGCCCGCGGGCGTCGCCGTAGAGTCGCTCGGCCAGGCAGAGCCCGTCGGTCTCCTGCACGAGCACGGCCGAGCAGCCGAGCCGGCCGGAGAGATCACGGGCTGGATTCCGCTTGTCGAGCAGGTGGAGATTCGGCGAGACCACGATCTCCTGCAGCCGCTCGTTGACCAGGCCTGGCACACTCACGCCGATCCCAAGCGGGGGGGCCACACCCTCGCCAAGCAGCCCGCGGCAGGCGCTTGCGATCGCGTCGAGCAGGCCCTCGTAGTGGCCGGGTGTCTGGAACCGCCGGGTTCGCTCCTCGGTCACGCGGCCGTCGAGACCCGTGGCAACCACGCAGCAGACCTTGGCATCGATCACCACGCCCAGCGCGCTGGCAGACTCGGCCGCCATCCGGACGAGCCGACCGGGGCGGCCAAGCGCCGGTGTCACGGGATCGAGTTCCTCGACCAAGCCACGCTTGAGGAGCGCATCAACCGCCTTGGAGACCGTCGGTGCCGTCAGGCCCGACACCCGGGTGAGTGCGGCTCGGGACGAGGGGCCGTGCTGCTGGATCGCCTCGAGCAGCCGACGCTCGTTGATCCGCCGAAGCAGGGTCGATTCAATCCGATTTTCAGGCGGCTTCACGGGCAGAACGGCTTCCAGGTTTGATGCGGCTCACGATCACGCAGCATGTCCCGAGACTTGCCGCTTACTTAAACATGCTTAGAATATAGATTTTGTTCTGGTCGTTTCAACGGTCGCGCGTCCAAGGCCGCTGGCCAGCCGAGGTCGCGGTCACCTGCGGTGAATTATGCCGATGGCAGTTGGGTGGACTCTGCAGCCATGGTCATGCCTCGCCGCAGGGCTGCTGCTCGGATTGATTGGCAACGGGGCAGTGGCAGCTGATCCCGCCTTCGATCGAGACATCCAGCCGCTCCTGGCCCGGCGGTGTTATTCCTGCCATGGCCCCGACACCCACGAGGCGGATCTGCGGCTCGATCAGGCGAGTGCCGCCACGACCGAATTACCAAGCGGCACCCGGGCGATCGTGCCGGGCGACGCTGCGGCGAGTGAGGTCGTGGCCCGGATCACGACGACCGACCCTGATCTCCGGATGCCCCCCGAGGGCAAGCCGCTCACTGCCGGCGAGATCGAATTGCTCGCCGCCTGGATCACAGCTGGTGCCGAATGGTCGACCCACTGGGCCTTTCGCCCGCTGGCCCGCCCAACCGTGCCATCGGCGGCCGACGGCACGAGCCCGATCGACGCCTTCATCGAATCGCAGTTGGCCACCCGGAGCCTGCCGGTGCCGCAGCCGGCCGACAAGCCCACGCTCCTTCGCCGAGCGACCTACGGACTGACCGGGCTGCCGCCGAGGGAGCAGGAGATGCGGAACTTCCTCGGTGACGATTCGCCAGACGCCTGGGAACGGGCCGTCGATCGCCTCCTGGCCTCGCCACACTACGGCGAGCATCAGGCCCGTCACTGGCTCGACCTCGTGCGGTTTGCCGAGACAAACTCCTTCGAGCGGGATGGCGTGAAGCCGCATGCCTGGCGGTATCGCGACTACGTGATTCGCAGCCTCAACGACGACAAGCCATATGACCAATTCGTGATCGAGCAACTCGCCGGTGACGAGCTTCCCGATCCCTCGGCCGACGCCCTGATCGCGACCGGGTTTTACCGGCTCGGCCTCTGGGATGACGAGCCGGCCGACAAACTCCAGGCCCGCTTCGACACGCTCGACGACATCGTCTCCACGACCGGTCAGACGTTTCTTGGCCTCACGATCAACTGCGCCCGCTGCCACGACCACAAGATCGATCCGCTCACCCAGCGGGACTACTACGGGATGCTCGCGTTTTTCCAGAACGTGACGCCGATGGGCGACCGACAGATGAATCCGGCCTTCATCGAACGGGTGATCCCGGCCGGCGATAGCTCGGTGACCGATGCCGAGCATGCCGTGCAGGATCTCGAACGCCGCCGGGCGGAGGCCGAGGCCAACCTTGCCGCCATCCGCAAGCGAATCGCCGAGCATGGCAAACAGGCGCTCGACGACCTCACCCGCAAGGATCTTGGAGCCTGGAAAAAAGCGATTCAGGACCTCGACGCCGAGCGGGCGGCGCTTCCGCTGGCGCTGGTGGTTTCGGAGTTTGGCCCAGACGCCCCCGAGACCTTCGTGCTCCCCCGAGGCAACCCGCGGGCGGAGCCGAAGCCGGAACTCCGGGTCGAGCCCGGCTTTCCCGAAGTGCTCGCCCCGCCTGCTCCGGCCATCACTCCCACCCCGAACGGTCGTTCGACGGGCCGGCGCACGGCCCTCGCCCGCTGGATCGCCTCCGCGGAGAACCCGCTCACGGCCCGCGTCATGGCCAACCGGGTCTGGCAGCGGCTCTTCGGTCGCGGAATCGTCCGCAGCACGAGCAACTTCGGGCTGATGGGCGACCCGCCCACCCATCCCGAGTTACTCGACTGGCTGGCCACCGAACTGGTCGCGAATGGCTGGCGGCTGAAGGCCCTTCATAAGACGATCCTCTTGTCGCGGGCCTATCGGGCCGCCTCCACCGCCCATCCCGAAGCCCTCGCCCGGGATCCGCTCAACGACGCGTTCTGGCGGTTCGACCAACGGCGGCTTTCGGCCGAGGAACTCCGGGACTCGATCCATGTGGCGAGCGGGCGGTTCAATCCCAGGATGTTCGGCCCCGGGGTGTATCCCACGCTGCCCGCGGAGGTGCTCGCCACCCAGTCGGTGCCGGGCGCCGGCTGGGGCAACTCGCCGCCCGAAGAGCAGGCCCGCCGCAGTCTGTACATCCACGTGAAGCGGACACTGCCGGTGCCGATCCTCGCCGACTACGACGTCGCCGACCCTGACGCCTCCTGCCCCGTTCGGTTCGTGACCACCCAGCCCACCCAGGCGCTCGGCATGATGAACGGCGACTTCCTCCACGCCCAGGCGCGGGAGTTCGCCGCCCGGGTTCGGCAGGAAGCCGGCGGCACGAACGCCGACCAGACGGCGGCAATGGTCCGTCGGGCGGTGGAAATCGCCCTCGTCCGCCCGGCCAGCGACGCCGAGGTGAACCGGGGCGTGGCCCTGATCGACACGCTCGAAACCACTGACGGCATCGATCCGGGCCGGGCGCTCGAGCTCTACTGCCTGATGGTGCTGAACCTCAACGAATTCGTCTATCTCGACTGACGGAGGCCACCGTGTCCGACGATCCCACGCCCCACCGCCGCGGCTTCTGCGGCCGCACCCGTCGGGAGTTCTTCTGGGAGGCGGGAGCGTCGTTCACGGGACTGGCCTTAGCCGGCCTGCTCGACCAGGGATTCTTCGCCCGCCAGACGCGGGCCGCCACCGGGGTGCCCTTCGTCAATCCGCTCGCGGCCAAGCCGCCGATGATCCCGCCGCGGGCCAAGAGCGTGATCTTCCTGTTCATGTACGGCGGCCCGAGCCAGGTCGACACCTTCGACTACAAGCCCACGCTCTACGGACTCGACGGCAAGACGGTGCCGGTCAAGACGAAGGGCCGGGGGGGCGAGCGGAACGAGGGCCGGGTGGTGGGCCCGAAGTGGAAGTTTCAACAGTACGGCGACTGCGGCAAGTGGGTGAGCGACCTGTTCCCCAACATCGCCCACCACGTCGACAAGATCGCCTTTCTCCATTCGATGACAGCCGACTCGCCGATCCACGGCTCGGCGATGCTCCAGATGAATTCGGGCAAGATCCAGTCGGGAGCCCCGTGCCTCGGCAGTTGGGTCAACTACGGACTCGGCAGCGTCAACGAAAACCTGCCCGGATTCCTCGTGATGCTCGACCGCACCGGCGGCCCGATCTCGGGGGCCAAGAATTGGTCAAGCGGTTACATGCCCGCCACCTATCAGGGCACTGTGCTCAAGAGCAAGGGCCCGCCGATCCTCGATCTCGCGCCTCCCGAAGACATGCCGCTGGAGGCCCAACGGGCGATGCTCGACGCGCTTCGGGAAGCCAACGAGGCGCACCTCCTCTCCCGTGGCGACAACACGGAACTCGCCGCCCGGATCGCCTCCTACGAACTGGCCTGGAAGATGCAGGAGCATGCTCCGGAGGCGGTCGATCTTGCGCAGGAGACCGAAGAGACCAAGCGGCTCTACGGCCTCGACAATCCCCGCACCGCGCACTTCGGTCGCCAGTGCCTGCTCGCCCGCCGGCTGGTGGAGCGGGGCGTACGGTTCATCCAGGTCTACTCGGGCGGCGCCCACAACGACGACAACTGGGACGCCCACGGCGACCTCGTGAAGAACCACGAGTTCCACGCGGGCAATACCGACCAGCCCGTGGCGGCGTTGCTCGAAGACCTTGACCGCACCGGGCTGTTGGATGAGACGCTCGTGATCTGGGGAGGCGAGTTCGGCCGCCAGCCGACCGCCGAATATGCCGAGGGCACCGGCCGCGATCACAACTCCTACGGCTTCACGATGTGGCTGGCGGGGGGCGGCATCAAGGGAGGCGTGAGCGTCGGCGAGACCGATGAGCTCGGCTCGGCGGCGATCGCACCGGGCCCGGGCCACGGCAACGGCGACAAGCCCGGCTTCCACGTGAAGAGCCTGCACGCCACCGTGCTCCACTGCCTGGGCCTCGACCCCAATCGGCTCGCCTACTTCTTCGGCGGCCTGGATCAGAAGCTCGTCGGCGTCGAGCATGTCGAGCCGATCCACGAGATCCTGGCGTAAACCCGGCTGCAGAAGCCGCTCCTTGCCACCGCGGCATTGAAAGCGGGATCCGCCGCCACGCGGAGTCCCCCGACTTGCGTCGGGGGCTTTTATGACCGCGATAGTCACCCCGAATACAAGCCCCGGACGCGAGTCCAGGGGCACCGGGCCGTTGGGCAAAACCGGTCCACCTGCCCATGGCAGACGTGTGCCACCTGCTCCGCTCTACGGAGCGACTGCCATGGAATAGCCGACGTCGTCGGTCGTCTGCTCGTCTCCTTCGGCCTCGTCCCGCGGGCCACCGTCGTCGGTCCCGTTGACCCCGACCGAATAGACCGTGAGCCAGTCGGGTTCGGTGACGAACCGCAGCGGTTCCCGCTCGACGCTTTTGGTGCCGATGAAGGGATCCTGCGGCACGGCCGCCAACTGACCGGGCACGAGCGCGGTGAACGAGTCGGGCAGGCTTCCGGTCTCGAGCCGGTGCCGGGTCGCGGCCACGAGGACGGCGACGGCCTCCCGCCGGGCCTGTGACCGGGTCACGGCTGCGTCAAAGCTTTCGAGTGCCGGGGTGATCAGGCTCGTGAAGATCCCGGGGGAGTGGTTCTCGATCCGGGCGGCCAGCTCCGCCCGCCGCGTGGTCGACGCTCGCCACGACGGTTCGCCCGCATCCATCGAGCAGTGCAGGAGTTCCTCGCCCATGACGACGCGATACCCGGCCAGGTCAGACGGCAGGAGAAAGACCCGGTATGGAAGCATGAGGGTGAGGACCGTGGGAGCAGCCACGTTCCCTGATCCATCCGCCAGCAGCACGGCCGGATCCGAAGCCCCTCCCGAGCCCAGCGTCGCGAACATCGAGAGTCCGAAGGCCTGCTCGCCAAGCAGCCAGCGGGTCACATCGAACGGTTCGCCGAGGAGCCCCTGGGCATCGAGCAGCGGCAGATCGGATGGCCGAAGCGTCGGCAGGATGGCTGCGAGCGTCTCGTCGGCCGTGGCGTCGATCGCCATCCCGACGAGCCCGCTGATCAAGAGCGGTTCGCCGGCGGCATGTCGGGCGATGCGCCGCAGCCGCACGACATCGGCGATGGCCTCCGCGGCACTGCCGTCCACCGCGGCCCGCCGGGCAGCCAGCGACAGCAGCCGCGCGGCCCGCCGCAGGCTCGTCATCTCCGGCAGCAGCATGCCGGCCGAGGGTCTGGTCCAGTCGCGGGTAAACCGGCAGGCAGGTCGGTCGGCCGCCTGCCGAATCGCGGAGAGGGTGGACCGGTGGCGAGCGAGCACGTCCGTCACCGCCTCGGTCTGCACGGCGAGCGGCGCGGCGTCCAAGGTCGGCCAGACCTCAGACTCCGCCTCGGACGTGTCGGCCGCGAGGTCGGCAAACACCCGCCGATAGAGCGGCGCCGCATTGTCGTCGTCGCTGGGTACCGGAGGAAGATTGGCGAGCATCATCGCCGTGGCCTCCGCCTGGGCGGCTCGGGCCTCGGCAATGACCGCGTTGTCGATGAACAGGAGCGTGCCGCCGGCCACGAGCTTGGCCATCACGAACATCGCTCCCAGGCCGATCACCGGCCAGGCTGCCGCCGCAGGAGGCTGCCCGCTCTGGCCGGCCCGGGCGATCCACGCGGCCCCCACCGCGGCCGCGATCGCCACCGTGAGCGTGGGGGCAAACCAGTTGGTCTCGAGTCGCAGTTCAAAGGCGAGGTAGCGAGCAACGGCGACCCAAGGCAGAAGCGAGACCGCCGGCAGGACCACGCCGATCGCCAGGAGCAGCCGCCGCAGCCAGCCAGCGCGGGTGCGGGCCGCCGCGGCGGTGAGGGTGGCCGTCCAGAGCAGGCAGGCAGCGAGGACGGCGAGAAAAAACCAGGCGTAACCCATCGATTCCCCCGGAAAAACCCCGATTGTAGCGCGAACCTGCGGCGGGTGAAAAAGTCTGGTTTTCGGCCCGAGCCCTGCCGCCTATCCTGGGCCATCGGGTTTCCCTGGCCCATTCCTTCCGCTGGATCATTCATGGCCGATTCATCCCGCCCCGCTCCCGAAGACGCAGCCGACCAGGCCGCGCTGCCCGCCTCGAAGCCTTCCGCCGTGGAATTAGCCAAGCAGGCGAGCAACTACCTGCTGGGCGACATGCCGCAGGAACTCGTCGATGGAGCTCCCGGGTTCAGCAAGCCGAGCGTGCAGCTCCTCAAGAACCATGGCACCTACCAGCAGGACGACCGCGAGACGAGGAAGAAGTCGGCCGACGGCAAGAAGAGTGAGCGGCAGATCTCGTTCATGATCCGCACCTG
>CAYVNX010000116.1:0-7667 GCA_964453165.1 uncultured Candidatus Kuenenia sp.
ATGCTCCGCCGGCTCGAGGTCGGCACGAGTCGCGGCGCGGGCGAAGATCTAGCCCTATGCTCCGCGAGCGTTGGCCGACTCCGCGGCCCCCGCTTCCGGTTCGGCTGGAATCGGCAGGCTGACGTCGACGGTCGTCCCGTGGCCCGGCACCGAGCGGATCAGCGGATCGCCGCCGCAGAGTCGTGCTCGCTGTCGGATGCCCTCGAGGCCAAAGTGATCCTCGCCGACCCGCCCTGGCTCGAACCCACAGCCGTCGTCCGAGACGAGGATTCGGATGCGATTGTCCTCCTGCCGCAACTCGACCCGAGCCGTCGAGGCCGACGCATGCTTGCGGACGTTCGACAAGGATTCCTGCACGATGCGGAAGATGGTCGTCTCCAGCATGGGGGGCAGCCGGCCGTGGTGCAGATCGTGGTGGAATGTGACGGTCGGAATCTCGGTGCGGGCGTCGGCCACGACTGACTCGATCGCTTCGACGATGCCCAGTTCATCGAGGTCGGGCGGCCGCAACCCGCTGATCAAGCGCCGAGCCTCGTCAGCCGCCGCCTGAAGAAGCCGAACGCCCTTATGGAGTTCGGCCATGCCGGGATGGTCTCCGAGCGCGACCTCCCAGGCCTGCAGATGCATGATGGCGCCGGCCAGGTACTGGGCCAACCCATCGTGGATCTCGTAGGACACGAGCTGCCGCTCCCGCTCCTGGATCTCCAGGAGCCGACGCAGCAGGTTCCGCTCCTGCTCGAGAGATTGTTCGGTTTCTTTGAGCGGCAGGATGCTCTCCGAGCTTGCCAGCACGGCCACGACCCGGCCGCCGACGAACACAGGCCCGAACTGCATCCGGTAGTAGTTGAAGCCTCCCCAGACGGGCGGTGACACGACCTCCAACTCGCGAAGCTCGGCGGTCGCGAAGACCTCGCCCACCGCCTGTTCGATCCGGGGGCCGGACTCGGGCAGGACGAATTCGGTCAACCGACGGTCCATCAACGCCTCGAGCGGGTGGCCGTCGCCAGGGCGATTAAGAAACCGGATCCGGCACTCTCTGTCGAGCACCATGATGTGATCCTGCGACACCCGGCAAACCGCCTCCCAGAGCGCGCCGCGATCGTTGAGACCGAGGGTGGCATCACTCGGGTCGAAAGCCCCCATCCGGCCCTCCTACGCCTGCTTGGGCCGCGGAATGCGGCCGCCAAACCCGCCGCCGGGCCGCCGCCCCTTCCCCCGGCCACCGCGGCCCGCTTGCCCACGGCCACCGCCGCGGAGGCTGGCGATCTCGTCTCGCAGCCGGGCAGCTCGCTCGAAATCGAGCTCGGCCGCCGCCTGCATCATGTCGGCCTCCAGCTGTTCGATCAGCTCGGCCTGCTGACGCCGGCCCTCGTCGCCCTGCACCACCACATCGAAGGCCTTGGCCCGCGAGACGGCCTCGGCCTCGATCCCGGCGCGAATCTCCTTGCGGACGGTCTCGGGCGTGATGCCGTGCTCGCGGTTGTATTCCTCCTGGAGGGCCCGGCGACGGCGGGTCTCGTCGATCGCCAATTGCATCGACTCAGTGACCGTGTCGGCATAGAGGATCACGCGGGCATCGACGTTGCGGGCCGATCGGCCGATCGTCTGCATCAGCGAGGTCTCGCTTCGGAGAAAGCCCTCCTTGTCGGCGTCGAGGATCGCCACCAGCGAGACTTCGGGCAGATCGAGTCCTTCGCGGAGCAGATTCACGCCCACCAAGACGTCGAACGTGCCGGCCCGCAGGTCACGAAGCAGTTCCACCCGCTCGAAGGCGTCGAGTTCGCTGTGCAGCCAGCGGCACCGAACCTTCCGCTCCTGGAAGTAGGTGGAGAGATCCTCGGCGAGCTTCTTCGTCAACGTGGTCACGAGCACCCGCTGCCCCGCCGCCACCACCCGGTCGATCTCGCCGGCGAGGTGCACCACCTGCTGCTTCGCCGGCACGATCTCGATCACCGGATCGAGCAGCCCCGTAGGCCGGATCACCTGCTCCACCACCTCGCCCCCGGTCCGGTCGAGCTCCCACGGCCCGGGCGTGGCCGACACGAAGATCGTCTGCGCGAGGCGATGCTCCCACTCGTCGAACATCAGCGGCCGGTTGTCGAGGGCGCTGGGCAACCGAAAGCCGTGGTCGACGAGCGTCAGCTTCCGGCTGCGATCGCCCGCGTACATTCCCCGGACCTGCGGCACGGTCACATGCGACTCATCCACGAAAAACAGGAAGTCGTCCGGGAAGTAATTGAAGAGCGTCGTAGGGGTGCTGCCAGGAGCCCGCCCCGAAAGCGGCCGCGAGTAGTTCTCGATGCCCGGGCAGAAACCGGCCTCGAGGAGCATCTCGATGTCGAATCGAGTCCGGGCGTTGAGCCGCTGGGCCTCGAGCAGCTTGCCCTGGCTCTTGAGTTCCTCGAGCCGCATCTCGAGTTCGTCCTTGATCGTGGAGACGGCGGCTCGCACCCGATCCTCCGGCATCACGAAATGCCGTGCCGGATAGAAATACATCTCGTCCTTGCGGGCGGCCACCTCGCCGCTGGTCGGATGGATTACGGCGATCGACTCCACCGTGTCGCCCCAGAACTCCACCCGGCAGGCCAACTCGTCGTAGGGGGGCCAGATATCGACTGAATCGCCCCGCACCCGGAACCGGCCGCGTTCGAGCGCCATATCACCACGTTCGTAGTGGACCGACACGAGCCGCTCGAGCAACTGGTCGCGGGTGAGTGTCATCCCGCTCGCCAGCCGCACGACCATCGCCCGATAGTCGTCGGGAGAACCCAGGCCGTAGATGCACGAGACGCTGGCCACCACGATCACGTCCCGCCGGCTCACGAGCGCGCTGGTGGCGGCGAGCCGAAGCCGGTCGATCTCCTTGTTGATCGCCGCGTCCTTCTCAATGTAGATATCCCGTTGGGGGATGTAGGCCTCGGGCTGGTAGTAGTCGTAGTAGCTGACGAAGTAGTGGACGGCGTTGTGAGGGAAGAAGTCGCGAAATTCGGCGTAGAGCTGGGCCGCCAGCGTCTTGTTGTGGGAGAGGACGAGGGTGGGCCGGCCGACCCGGGCGATCACGTTGGCCATGGTGAAGGTCTTGCCCGACCCGGTCACCCCCATCAGCACCTGCGATCCGCGACCTTCCGTCACACCCCGCGCCAGGGCGTCGATGGCCGTCGGCTGGTCACCGGCTGGCTGGTACGGCGAGACCAGCTCGAAAACCCCTGGCTGCAAATCAGAGCGGACGGTCATTGGGCCTCCCGTGGCGGCCGAATCGGCCTGAGGAAGGGCCGCAGCGACTCGAGCGTGACGGGGCCGATCCCGGTCACAGCCAGCAGGTCATCGTGGCTGGCAAACGGGCCGTGCTCCCTCCGGTAGGCCACGATCCGCTCCGCCGTCGCCGGCCCGAGGCCGGGCAACTGGGCGAGCTCGGTCGTTCCCGCGGCGTTGATGTTGACGGTAAATCCCGCCTCGACGGTCGGCGGCCGGTCATAGGCGACCAGGCCCCCGGAGAAGCCCCCGCCCAGGATGAACCAACCCGCCATCGCCAGGATCGCCAGCAGCAACGCTGCCGCCACCAACGGCTGGAATCCCGCAGGGATTGGGCCGGCTGGTGGTTCGGTAGGCGGCATGGAAGAGCGAATCCCGGGAGGTGGCCGAAGCGACGAACCTTGCCATAGGATACGCCCGCGACTCCGCCCCGTCGCCCTGGCCCCATCCTGCCTGGCTCGCTCTGCCCATGCCCACCTCCGCGTCTGCCCTGGCCCCCGCCTTCGAACAGCTCGCCTGGAGCGACCTGCTGGCCGACCATGTCCGCCGATTGGCCGGAGACTGGCTGGCCGAGGATCTCGGACACGAATGCGACTGGACGAGCGTATCGCTCGTGCCGTCCGGGGCCCACAGCGATCTGGCGGTGGTGGCTCGCCGGCCCGGCGTGGTGGCGGGCCTGCCCGCCGCGGCCCTCGTGGCGACGGCGGTCGATCCAACCCTCCGGCTCACGCCGCTTCGGGAGGATGGCAGCGTCGTTGCGGCCGGCGATACCGTGGCGCGACTCGCCGGACGTACCCGCAGCGTGCTCACCGCCGAGCGGACCGTGCTCAATCTGCTCGGGCGGCTCTCCGGCGTCGCCACGGCCACCCGACGACTCGTCGATGCCGTCGGAGGCACAGGCTGCCGCGTCTACGACACCCGCAAGACCGTGCCCGGCTGGCGACTCCTCGACAAATACGCCACTCGCGCCGGGGGCGGCTGGAACCATCGCCTCGGACTCTACGACGCGATTCTGATCAAGGACAACCACCTCGCCGCTCTGGCCGGCGAGGGGATCACACCGGCCGAGGCGGTGCGGCGGGCTCGGGAATTCCTGGCCGCCGCGTTTCGGCCCGAACGGGCGGAAGCGATGGTCGTCGAGATCGAGATCGACGGGATCGCACAACTCGAAGCAGTGCTGGCAGCCGGGCCCGACGTGGTTCTGCTCGACAACATGCAGCCCGACGAACTTGCAGGCTGCGTCGCACTGCGAAACGCCAAGGCAGCTGGCGTGGTGCTTGAGGCATCCGGCGGCATCCGGCCGGACACGGCGGCTTCGATCGCCGCCACAGGCGTAGACCGGGTGAGCACCGGCTGGCCGACCCACGACGCTCCCTGGGTCGACCTGGCGCTCGACTGGCGGTAACCGCCATCGCGATGCCGTCAGGGCTGGCGGGCAGAGGGCTCCGCCCCGATCGGTACCGCACCGCAGAGCGTGCTACACGCCGAGGAGGCGGTTCCGCTTCATCCGCCGCTCAGCTCGCAGCCGCGAACGACGCTTGGTTTCACTGGGCTTCTCGAAGAATTCCCGCTTCCGCATCTCCTTCTTGATGCCGCTCCGCTCCACGAGTTTGCGAAACCGACGAACGGCCTCTTGGATGCTCTCACGCTCTCGAACCGTCAGCTTGACCATGCAGTCTCCGAAGTCTTCTTACGAAATGGTGCTCTCGAAAGGTTGATCGCCCGACGGACCCGCGCAAGCGGCGATCGCCCGCCGCGGGTGTCCCCGTCCACATTCCGAGGACTCTCATCAACATTCGAGCCCCTAAGGATATCGGCCCTGAGTCCGGCCGTCCACCAGGGTTTGCCCCGGGCGGGAGGCATTGCCGGGCCGGGTCGCCCCGGATCACAATGCCGGCCCACCCCGCCCGGAGCGGGTGGCAGCCTTGGCCCTGGTGTCATCCGGCATGGTTTTTCCTGTGATCGCGGCGGCCCTGCTGGTCGCGACCGCCGATCCGGTCCAGTCCCTGGAAGACGCGCTGCGGATTCCTCCTGACCTCGACCTGAGGCGGGAATTCGTGGCCGCCCTCGTGGCGTTGCTCGTGGTGACGTTCGCGTTGCCCAAGGGTCGCCGCCGGCTCGCAGCCTGGCCGTTCTGCCTCCTGCTCCTCGCCCCGCTGCCAGGGGCGATCGCCTACCTGTTTCCCGATTCGGCCGACGCCCCCGCAGCGGCGATCCTCGGCTCGCGGTTCTTTCTCCTGGCTTCCCTTCTGCAGTCGGCCCTGTTGCTGCTCGCCGTGGCGGCCTGGGAGCGGATCAGGCCGCCGCTTCCGAAGATCTTTCTCGACGTGTTCCGCTGGCTGATGGTCGCGGCCGCGATCGTGGCCATCCTGTCGGAGGCCGGTGTGGAGCCGGGCAGTTTGTTCACCGGGTCGGCCGTGGTCACCGCCGTCCTCGGCTTCGCCCTCAAGGATACGCTCGGCAACGTGTTTGCCGGCCTGGCCATCCACGCCGAGCATCCGTTCGAGATCGGCGACTGGATTCAGTACGACGCCAACCCCGCCCACATCGGCAAGGTCGTGGAGGTGAACTGGCGTGCCACCAAGGTGATCACGCTCGACGAGGCCTACGTGATCGTGCCAAACGGGCAACTGGCTCAGGCCTCGATCCGAAACTTCACAAAGCCCGACCCCTGGTCACGACGGAGCCTGTTCGTGGTCACCCCCTACGCCGTGCCGCCGCAGCGGGTTCAGGAGATCATCCTCGACGGGATCAAGGGGAGTTTCGGGGTGCTCGAGCATCCGGCCCCCTCGGTCGTCACCAATGCGTTCACCGAGCGGGGCGTGGAGCACTGGGTCAGGCTCTTCACCACGCAGTTTGACAAGCGCGATCGGGTGGACGGCATGGCCCGCGACCGAATCTGGTACGCGCTGTCCCGCCACGGGATTGAGATCCCGGTGGCGACGCAGGCCATCCGGCTCACGCCCCTGCCGCCCCCCCCCGCCCTCGACCAGGCGGCAGTGGTGGACCGCCGAATGGCGAGCCTGGCCCAGATCGGGCTGCTTCAGGCGCTCGGCCCCGATTTCCTCCGACGCATCGCCGCCGACTCCCCAGAGCGGATCTTCGCGATCGGCGAGCCGATCATCCGGGAGAACGACGCCGGCGAAAGCCTGTTCGTCATCCTGGCCGGGCGGGTGGAAGTGACCGCCAGCGACCACCGCGGCGGCCCGGCAGTCCGGCTCGCGGAACTCGCCGCCGGCGAGTATTTCGGCGAGATGTCGCTGATGACGGGGGCACCCCGCGTGGCGACGGTCACGGCCCTGGAAGAGACGTGTGTGGTCGAGGTTTCCAAGGACGTGTTCCGCCAGGTGCTGGCGTCGAAGCCAGAATTGGTCGATGCCTTGGGCCAGGCCCTTCAGGTCAGGATGGCCGAGCGGGCCCAGGCCGTGGCCGGTGTCGCCGTCCCGCCGGTCGAGGTGCAGGATATTTTCCGAAAGATTCGCGACTTCTTTTCCCTGTAGGCTGGGGTCGGCTGCAGCCGTCGCATCGTACGACTGTCTCGCCCCGCCAGAACGGCCAGCCCGAGCGAGGATCACTGCCGGATGCGAATCGAACTCCTGCCGTCGAGCGTGCCGTCGTCAGACTCCCAGTTCCTCGTGTCGTTTCTGATCAACGACGCCGTCGCGATTGATGCCGGGCCGCTCGGACTCCTCGCCGACCTCGACCGCCAGCGACGGGTGCGGCACGTGTTCCTGACGCACGAGCACGTGGACCACATCGCCTCGCTCCCGATTTTCCTGGAGAACGTCTACGAGCCGGGGCCCGACTGCGTGGAACTGCTCGCTGCCGCGGACGTGCTCGACTTCCTGCATCGCGACATCTTCAACGGCAGGGTCTGGCCTGATTTTTTCGACCTGTCGAACGGCGATAACCGCTTCGTGCGGGGCACCCCGGTGACCGTCGGGGCGAGTGTCTTGCGGGCCGGACTCACGATCACGCCGCTCCCTGTCACCCATAGCGTCGACACGCTCGGGTTTCTCATCGATGACGGGCGGGCGGCTGCGGCCTGTCCGTCCGACACGGGCCCGACTGACGCCCTCTGGGCAAGCCTCGCGGCCGCGCCGCGGCTCGATGCCGTGTTCCTGGAAGTGAGCTTTCCAAACTCCCAGGCCGAGCTGGCAGCGGCCACGGGTCACCACTGCCCGGCGACGTTCGCGACGGAGATTCGCAAACTCGACCGGCAGGTCCGCTGGATCGTCGTGCACCGCAAACCGCGATTCGCTCGAGAGATCGCGACCGAACTGGCGATGCTCGCGCTCCCGAACGTCGAGTTGGTCGTACCGGGCCACCGGTACGAGTTCTGAACGTTCGGGGGAACAAGGCCCCTCCGTCAAACAGAGAACCCCGCCCCTCGTTTGCACGAGGGGCGGGGTCTC
>CAYVNX010000117.1:0-7553 GCA_964453165.1 uncultured Candidatus Kuenenia sp.
ATGAAGCGGATCGAGGAGATCCACGCCAAGCTTCCCAACTGCCACCTCGTGATGCACGGCTCGTCGAGCGTGCCTCAAGACCTCCAGGACATCATCAACAAGTACGGCGGCACGATGCCCCAGACCTGGGGCGTGCCGGTCGAGGAGATTCAGAAGGGGATCAAGCACGGCGTCCGCAAGATCAACGTCGACACCGACTGCCGAATGGCGATCACCGGCGCGATCCGCAAGGTGCTGTTCGAGACGCCCGAGAAGTTTGATCCCCGCGACTACCTCAAGCCCTCGCGCGAGGCGATGAAGAAGGTCTGCGCCGAACGGATGGTGCAGTTCGGCCAGGCCGGCAACGCCGGCAAGATCAAGGTGATCACGCTCGCCGAGATGGCGAAGCGCTACGCCGGCGCCTGAACTGGTGATCCGCGCCTGACGGGTGGAGAGAGGATCCACGAACGCGTCCGGATACCCTGGGTCTGCCTGTTGGCAATCGTGGGCGGTCTCGCCCAACGACCCGGTGCCCCCGGACTCGCGTCCGGGGCTTGTATGACGTGCCAATAGAAGCCCCCGACGCGAGTCGGGGGGCACCGCGTGGCAGCAGGTCCCGCCGTCCATCCCGCGAGGCGACGTGCGCCGCCCTCGTGCCGGTCTTTCCCGGCGCTGACTGCCGCGGAACACGCCGGTAATCCCCGGGAATCAGCCGTTGCGGCGGCTTGCCCAGCCGGCCTATAGTCCCGCCCCGCGCGGCGGCCAGGGTGGCCCCGGCGCGGTTCACGCGCGCGGGATGGCCATGGACGACGCACACGACACAGGAATCTTGGACCGCGGCCGCGGCATCCTCCGAGCGGAAGGGGAGGCCGTGCTCGCGGCGGCCGACGCCCTCGATGGCTGCTTCTGCCGGGCGGTGCGGCTGATCGAGCGGTGCACCGGCAGCGTGGTGGTGACCGGCATCGGTAAGGCGGGGCTCGTGGCCCGAAAGATCTCGGCCACACTCGCCTCGACGGGCACGCCGAGCCACTTCCTGCATCCAGCCGAGGCGATGCACGGCGATCTCGGCGCGTTGCGGTCCGACGACGTGGTGCTGGCGCTCTCGCAGTCGGGGGAGACCGAGGAGATCACCCGGCTGATTCCCCATCTCGTGGCCCGCCGGGTGCCGATCGTGGCGCTCACGGCCCGGCCCGACAGCACCCTCGGCCGCGCGGCCGACGTGGTGGTCGCGACCGGCACCGTGCGGGAGGCTTGCAACCTCGGTCTTGCACCCTCGACCAGCACCTCGCTGATGCTGGCGCTCGGCGACGCCCTGGCGCTCGTCACCTGCGATCTCAGGCGATTTACTCCGGAGGACTTCGCCGCCCGGCACCCCGGCGGCAGCCTCGGCCGACAATTGATGCTCGTCGAGGACGCGATGCGGCCCTTGGCGGAGTGCCGGCTCGCCGGCGGGCATGAGACCGTGCGGAGCGTGTTCGCCCGGCCGCTGCCCGCCCGCCGGACCGGCGCCGTGATGGTCGTGGACGACGCGGGGCGGCTGGAGGGCATCTTCACCGACAGCGACCTGGCCCGGCTGTTCGAGCACCGGCACGACAGCCTGCTCGATGCCCCGATCGGTGAGGCGATGACGCGGCGGCCCGCCACCGTGACCGCCGGCACCCGGCTGGGCGACGCCGTCTCGATCCTCGAAGCCCGGCGGCTGAGCGAGCTACCCGTCGTCGATGCGGCGGGCAGTGCCGTCGGCCTACTCGACATCGTGGACCTCGTGGGTCTCGTGCCGCACGAACAGATCGCCCTCCCGCAGCTGCGGACGCAGGCAGCAGCCTGACTGGAATCACGACTTCCGCCCCGGACGTCCGCCCGAGAAGACCCATGCCCGAGACAAATAGCCTCGACCGCAGCCTGGCCCGCGTGCAGCTCCTGCTGCTCGACGTGGATGGCGTGCTCACCGACGGGGGTGTCACCTGGAACAACCAGGGCATCGAGTCGAAGACCTTCAACATCCGCGACGGGCTGGGCCTCAAGCTCTGGCAGCGGGCCGGGGGCCGGACGGGCATCGTGACGGGCCGCTCGAGCCACGTGGTGCAGCTGCGGGCCGACGAACTCGGGATCGGGATCGTGCGGCAGGGCGTGGTCGACAAGCTCGAGACGGTCACCGGCATCCTCGCCGAGACGGGCCTGGGCTGGGAGCAGACCGCCTTCATCGGCGACGACCTGCCCGACCTGGCCGTGATCGCCCGCTGCGGCGTGGGCATCGCCGTGGCCGACGCCGCGGCCGAGGTGCGGGCGGCCGCGGCCGTCGTGACGAGCCTGCCGGGCGGCCGCGGGGCGGTGCGGGAGGCGATCGAGCGGCTCCTGAAGGCCCGTGGCAGCTGGGACGGGATCGTGGCGCGATTCGGTGGCGGGCGGGCCTGAGCGAACGCTTCTCGGCATGGTGACGAACTGACCGATGGAACACCGTCTCGGACGCACGCTGCGGGTGTTTCTCGTCGTCCTGGCGGCGGCCGGCTTCTATCGGCTGGCCGTGGTGCCGCTCGTTGAGCCGCGGATCAAACTTGTGGAAACCGGCCACGAAATGACGCCCGAGGAGGCGGCGGCGATCCGCGCCCGGGCCGACCGTCGGCTGGCGGCGCTGGGCGATATCTTTCCGCCCGGGTCGTGGGAGCGGGACGAGCCGATCATGCTGGAGAGCCGCCAGATGCGGCTGCTCTTCAAGGACTACCAGTCGTTGCCTGACGGCCGGGTGAATCTCGTGCCCTGCACGCTCGTGGTGCTGCCCGACCGGAGCCGGCTGGCCGAGGGCGAGGCGGGCCGCACGATCGTGATGCGGGCCCCCCAGGGCGCGGTGCTCGAGTTCGACGAGCCGCTCGATCTTCGTCAGGGCAGGCTCGCCCGACTGATCGGCGGCAGCCTCCGCGGCCAGGTGACGATCCGGGGTACCGCGTCGACGCCCGGGGCGGATGACGACGTCGAGATCGTCACCCGCGACATCGAACTCGACGAACTCGAGGTGCGGACCGGCGAGATGGTTCAGTTTCGCTACGGCCGGTCGAGCGGCAGCGGCCGCGGGCTCGTGGCCCGGCTCAAGCCCCGGGCCACGCCTGGGGGTGGCGATTCGCTCGCGCAAGGGCCGAACATCGGCGGCGTGGATTCGATCCGACTCGATCGCGACGTGCGGATGCGGCTCGAGGGCGTGGCCGGAGGCTTTCTCCCCGGGCGGCCAGCCACCGGTGCGAGTGAGGCAGGTGCGCCGCAGGCCGCCGGAGTCGAACCGCAGACCGCAGCGGCCGATTCGCCGCCGGTGCTCGTCAGCTGCCGCGGCAGCCTGAGTTTCAACGTCTCCGCCAACGTGATCACGCTCGAGGACCGGGTGGACGTCGTTCGCCCCACGCCTGGTGACGGCGCCGATCAGATCACCTGCGACCTCCTGGCGATCCTGCTCGGCGCGGCTCCGGAAGGGCAGGGCGGGGGACTGCGGCCGCTCGAGATCCAGGCCAAGGGATCGCCCGTGGTGGCCCGGAGCTCGCAGGCCCAGCTCGAGGCCAAGGCTGCGCGGCTGGGGTATGAGATCGCTTCGCGGCGAATCCTGCTCGATGGCAACGAACCGGTCTCACTCGTTGCCAAGGGCACCGAGATGGAGGCTCGGAAGATCGACTACACGCCTGGGCCGGCCGGCGATCCTGGCTCGCTGATGGCGGTTGGCCCGGGCTGGCTGCGGGTGCGATCGGAGAAGTCGCCTCCGGCCCTCGCCCGCTGGCAGCAATGGCTGCGGATGCGGCCCGACGGTGCGGGCCATGTCGTCTCGATCGCCGGCGATGCCGACGTGGCGGTCGAGACCCGCGGACGGCTGAGCGCCGCAGAGATGCACCTCTGGCTCGAGGTGATCAAGCCGGCGGCCGGGACGCCGCCGCGGGAGCCCGGGGCCGGTCCCGATCTCTCCGGCGTCAAGCCTGCGCGGATGCTGGCTCGCGGCATGGTGGAGGCCGACGCCGAGCAGGTTTCCGCGCGCACCGACCGGCTCGAACTCTGGTTTCGCGAAGTCGAGGCCGCGGCGGCTCCAGGGAGCCCGCCGCCACCCGCAGCGTCGCCCGCGTTACCGCCTGCCGCTGTCGCCGCCGCACCGGCTGCGGCTCAGCCGCTGGCGGCCGCACCGGCCGCACCGCTCGCTCCTCCCACGCCACCGCCGCCCACCCGCGGGCGGATGACCGCCACCTCGGCGCTCGTGCGGGGCCTGGTCGAGATCAAGGGCCAGGGGAGCGAACTTGCCGAGATGTCGATGGAGGGTCAGGTGGAACTCGCCGAGGAGCCGCTCACGGCCGTGCCCGGCGGGCCGCCCGCTCAGCCGGTCGTCCTGATTCGCGGCGACCAGGTGCAGATCTCCCGCCCGTCGCGGTTCGATGCCCGGGCGATCGTGTCGGGCCGGCCGGCGACCGTGCGGGGGCAGGGCCTCGACCTCGAAGGGCCGCTCGTCGAATTCGATCGCGGCCGCAACCGCGTGTCGGTGGAAGGAGCCGGTCGGCTCTCGTTGCCGATGCCCGAGGGCGGCAGCGGGCTCGACGGCCTGAGCTTGGGCGGTGGGGCGACCCGCCGGCCGCCGCCGGTCGGGGCCGCCGGAGCCGCAGCCGAGAAGCTCGATGTCGTCTGGCAGGGTCGGCTCGACTTCGACGGCCAGACGGCCCGGTTCATCGATCAGGTGGTGGCCACCGGCGCCGGCACCGTGATGCGGTCCGGCTCGCTCGACGTGGTCTTCCACGAGGCCTTCGACTTCGGCGGCGGCGGCCGGGCCCCGCGGCGAGGCCAGCAGCCCGACGTGGCCCGGATCGCCTGCGGCAGCGGCGTGAAGATCGAGAGCGAATCGATCGACGACGCCGGCGAGCGGTCGCTCCAGCGGCTGTTCGTGCGCGACCTCGTGATCGATCGCGCCAGCGGCGATGTGTCGGGCACCGGGCCCGGCCGGCTCACGAGCACCCGCACCGGTCAGTCGCCCACGATCTCGCTGCCAACCGCTCCCGGGGCGGTGCAGCCGGTGGCGGCCCAGAGCCGGCCGGCGGGCCTCACCTATCTCGGTGTCGACTTCCAGCAAGGTCTCCGCGGCAACATCCATCGCCGGTTGATGGAGTTTCATCAGCGGGTGGAGGCGATCCACGGGCCGGTGGCCGGCTGGGACGACGCGCTCGATCCGCATGCCGCCGGGGGCCTGCCCAAGAGCGTGGTGCTGATCTCTTGCGATGTGCTCGGCGTCGGCCAGTCGCCGCCGCTGCCGGGGCAGCCACAGAGCACGCTCGAGATCGGCGCGGGGGGCAACGTGCTGGTGGAGGGCGAATCCTTCACCGCCCGCAGCGCCCGGCTCTCCTGGAGCGAGGCCAAGGACCTGCTCGTATTCGAAGGCGACGGCCGCAGCGACGCCCAACTCTTCCGCCAGCTGGAAGTGGGCGGCCGGCCCTCCACCGCCTCCGCCGGCAAGATCCTCTACTGGCCCAATCTCAATCGGGTGGACGTCGAAGATGCCCGCTATCTCGATCTCGATCAGATTCAGGGCGGCCCGATGCCGCAGGTGCCGGGTGGCGGGCCGCCTCGTCCGGGCCGAGCCGCCCCGTTCGTCCCGCCAGCCGCTCCGGGCACCTGACCAAAAGCCAGCGATTGAAAAGCCGGCGATGCACCTCGAAGACAATCTGGATTGGGGCTATTTCTATCAGTTTTCTGTATAGAATAGCCGTATGGAGTACATCCCACGGACCATCGAGCCTGAGCTGGCTCGGTTCATTCAGACGCGAGAGCGGCATAAGAACGTGCTGCTCGTCGAAGGTGCCCGCCAGGTCGGGAAGACGAGCCTCGTCGAGCATGCGATCGCGGGCTGCGGAAAACGTCCTTGCGTCGTCAACCTCGAGCGGGACACGCGACTGCGGTCGCTCATCGACACCTGCCAGGACTTCAAGGAGTTCGAAGACCTGCTGGAGGACCGACTTCGGTTTACGCCTGGCCCGGAATCGCTGCTGTTTCTCGATGAGTCGCAGGAGAGCCTCCAGCTGGGCAGATTCGTTCGATTCATGAAAGAGGAGTGGCGGGACACCACCGTCATCCTTTCAGGCTCGACACTGAGCCGACTCTTTCGGGGCGAGGCGCGATTCCCGGTCGGCCGCGTGCAGCAACTCCGGGTTGCTCCTTTCAGCTTCTCCGAATTTCTGATCGCGATCGGGGAGGAGAAGCTCGCGGCATTCGTCCGAGGTGACGACCTGCCGATCTCGTCGTCTCGCCACGGCAGGCTCTTGGAACTCTTCGATCGCTTCCTGGGCACGGGAGGTCTTCCAGCGGCCGTGATGTGCCACGCCGCCGGTGATGACCCTCGGGAGGTACTCGGGCAGATAGCCGCCGACTATGAACGAGATTTCATCCGCCTCTTCGGGGAGCGGGACGCGACGCTTGTGTCGGCTTGTTTCCGGAGCGTGGCAAACTTCGTGGGCAGCCCATCCAAGAACACGACTGTCATTCCCGCGCCTGGGACGACGGTGAACGCCCGCATCAACGAGGTGTTCTCGCGTCTGCAGGCGTGGCATCTGGTCCTGCGATCGGACCAGCGTGGGCCGTCGCCCGATGCCAGCCACGCCTATCTTCCGAAGCGATACCTTTTCGATACCGGGCTGCTTCGGCTCTATCGCGAACTGGGCATGCCCTCGATCAGCGTCCTGGCAACCCAGGCCTCGGCTGCGCGGGGACCGCTCGGCGGGGTGCTCGAAAACCAGGTTGCCATCGAACTGTTTCGGCTCGGCGTGCCACTTGCAGGCTGGAAGAAGACACCGTCCGGAGGTGAGATCGATTTCCTGATGACTCAGGAAGACTCTGTGATTCCCATCGAGTGCAAGGCCGGGCTTTCGCTCGACCGTCGCTCCCTGCGCGGGATCGTGGACTACATGGCCCTGTATGCCCAGCCGACCGGCATCATTGTCAGCTTCGCGCCGTATGACCTGGTTGAGCTTGAACTGCCTGGCGGCCGAAGCCGATGCCGCGTGATGCACCTACCCGCTCCCCTGTTGGAGCGTCTGCCGCGCGTCGTCGAAACGCGAGCCCCGTGACACGCACGTCGCTCAGTCGGCGGCTGTCGATGAGCCCGATCGGGAGTCCCGAGCCGGTGCGTGATTGGTTGACCGGAGGCTCGGGGGTCGGCGAACGCTCGCGGAGCATGGGGGCGTATCCTCGCCCGCGACGCGACTTTTGCCGTCCCCGAGCCGGTGACCTTGTGTGACTTAGCTGATCTCCCGGTCTTCGAGGTGCCGGAACACGGCAGCCCGGATCGCCAGGCCGACGGCGAGGAGGAGGATGGCGCCCAGGCTGGCCCGCCACCAGCGGATCGCCCCGCCGTACCAGACGTGGAGGTACGCTTCTCCGACCGCCGCGGCCAGGCCGACGGCCACAGCAATCAGAACGACGCAGGCGATCGTCGTGGCGATGAGCGGGCGGCGGCCCGTGACGCCACGCAGCAGCATCGCCTGGGCCGTGGCGACGAGGCCACCGAACCCCACGGCCGACACGAGCCAGGGGAGTGGGCGTCCCTGGCCCCACCAACTCGCGGCCATCAC
>CAYVNX010000118.1:0-7174 GCA_964453165.1 uncultured Candidatus Kuenenia sp.
GCGGAGCAATCGGGGCGTATCCTCGCCCGCGACGCGACTTTTGCCGCCCCCGAGCTGGTGATGCAGGCACCGATTCCGGATTACGTTGCCGGGAGCGGCGCGGCGGAGTTCGCAAGCGCGGCGAAGTCGGGGCCGAGCCCGGACAGCGTGCCGAGCCGCATCCAGTAGGCGGGGAAGGTCTTTCCGACGCAGGCCGGATCCTCGATTTCCACGCCCGCCTGCCGCAGTCCAGCCAGCGCCAGGCTCATCGCCATCCGGTGGTCGTCGTAGGTGGCCACCCGAGCAGGGCGAAGCGTGCCAGCTCCGGTTGGCCAGACGGTCAACCCATCCTCCCGCTCCTCGACCTCGGCGCCGAGCCGGCGGAGTTCCCGCACGAGATCGCTGATCCTGTCGGTTTCCTTGTCGCGGACATGGGCGACGTTGCGGATCGCGGTCGGCCCGTCTGCAAACAGGGCGACGACCGCCAGGGTCGGCACCGTGTCACTGATGGCGTTCATGTCGATGTCGATGCCGTGGGAGGCCCTGCCGGCGACGGTCACGGCATCGGCCTCCCAGGCCACCTCGCAGCCCATTCGCGTCAGGGCATCGCAGAAGGCGACGTCGCCCTGGAGGCTGTCGCGGCCGAGCCCTTCGATCCGTACCCGGCCGCCGGTGATCGCGGCGGCGGCCGTGAAGTAACTCGCCGCGGAGGCGTCGGGTTCGATCGCATAGGAGCGTCCTGCGTATCCGGTCGGCGGAATCCGCCACTGGCGGTCATCGATCGCGGTGCATTCGCCGCCGAAGGCCTCTATCACCCGCCGCGTCATCTCCAGGTAGGGCAGCGACACGAGCCTGCCCTCGAAGGCGAGTTCCAGGCCCTGAGGCATGCAGGGAGCCGCCAAGGCGAGCCCGCTGGCGAATTGACTCGACGTGGTCCCGCGCACCCGGGCCGTCCGGGCCCGAATCCCGGTGCCGCGGATCAGCACCGGCGGGCAGTCTCCAGGGCTCTCGGCCACCGCCTCAATGCCGAGTTCCCGGAGCGCGTCGAGCAGATCGCCGATCGGTCGCTTCCGCATCCGCGGCGTGCCGTCGAGCCGAAACGTGCCCTGCCCGAGGCTGCAGACAGCCGACAGGAACCGCATCGTCGTGCCGCTGGCGGCGCAGTCGAGGGTGGCTTCGTGAACCGGAATGATGCCGCCCATGCCGCCTACGAGGACGACCCCCGCGTTCCAGTCAGGAGTGACGGAGGCTCCAAGCCGGGCCAAACCGGCCGCCATGACCCGGGTGTCGTCGCTGTCGAGCACCCCGGTGAGCGTGCTCTCACCGCGAGCCAGCGCCGCGCATACGAACGCTCGGTTCGTGATGCTCTTCGAGCCAGGAGGCCGGATGCTCCCGCAGACCGGAGCGGTCACGGGAGGAATGAGGAGCGAGGCTGTCATCGACTCAGCATGGTCCGCGGAACGACAGGTCACGGGCGAGCGCGGACGGGCAGCCCTGAAACCCCGACGCCTCGGCCGGCGTCCGTCGGTGGCTCCATCGTATCACCGTTTGGCGACACGTACGCGACTCGATGAAGGAGCCTCGTGCCCATAGAAGCCCCCGACGCGAGTTGGGGGACACCGCGTGGCAGCGGATCCCGTTGTCCAACCGGTGATTGGGGCCGGTCTCGCCCAACGGCCCGGTGTCCCCGGACTGGCGTCCGGGGCTTGGATTGCCCAATACCCACGGCTGCCGATACAAGCCCGCGACGCGACTTTTGCCGCCCCCGAGCCGGTGCGGCTTGCTGTCCCGTGGACAAAGCCTTCCATGGCCTTTGTCCACTCCGGCGACCGCAGGAAACGCCAAGGGTTTCCTGGGTCGCCAGTCGCCGCTTCCTGCGGCTCATAAAGCAGGAGGCTCGAGGGTCGACAAATGCGCGCGGAGTATGGGGGCGTATCCTCGCCCGCGACGCGACTTTTGCCGCCCCCGAGCCGGTGACGCAAGGCATTCGGGTGGAATCGAGTGATTCGTCGTTCTTCGCCGGTGCCAACGAACCGGGCGGATCAGGCCCGCCGCCGCCAGGCTGTGAGTTCTGCCACCGTGTGCTGATGCTTCCGAGCGGTCTCCCGGATCACGAAGGGCAGGTCTTGGCAATGCATCAATTCGAAGGCCGGCTCCAGCAACCGTCTCAGCCCGGCCTGGGTCGGCAAGGGCTCGCCGTGTTCCCGGCGGCCTCCGAGCCACTTGTCCTTCGGGGTGTATTCCTCGAGCCAGGTGTAGGGAGAGGTGATGACGAGCATGCCGCCGGGCAGAATCCGCGGTTGGATGGCCTCCAGAAACAGGGCGGGGTCATAGAGCCGGTCGATCAGGTTGCCGGCGAACACGAGATCGTAGCCTGTGTAGATCGGCTTCAGGTTGCAGGCATCGCCCTGCATGAACACTACCCGCGGACCACTTTCGACGAGGCCGAGCCGGTCGAGCGAGACCGAGCGATTCGTGGTGAGTTCGCCTTCCGTGGGCACCTCGTAAAGCACCTCGCCCCCATCCTGGAGCCGGACACCCGACTGGATGAAACGAGCGGAAAAGTCGAGCGCATCAACATGGGCGAAGTGGCGGGCGAACTCGAAGGCCGAGCGGCCCACTGAACAGCCGATGTCGAGGCACCTGGCCCGCCGGTCGGCCGGCACCAGCGGCATCACTGCCTCGACGCAGGCTTTGGGAAAGTTCGGCACACCGAACGGCAAGGGGCTGCCCGCCGGTTCCACCGAGCTTCCAACCGCTGCGTCGCCATAGTGGAAGTCGAGATACTGGGTGACGAGCCCGTCCGTTTCGTAAAGCCGCGAGCCGGCCGTGATCGCTTCGGTACCCGGCGCTTCCACGATCGTGCGAAATCCGGCGTGCTGGAAAAAGTGCCGGCGGAAGGCATAGCGTGCGCTTGCGAGCGCCTCGTTGCCGGTCGAAATCCAGGAGCCACCCATGATCAGATTGTGGCGGCCGTCGAACGTCGGCACGGAGAAGTCGTCGTAGAGCGGATGCACCTCGAACCCGCGGAAGGGCATGATCGGCGTCCTCGTCCACTGCCAGACGTTGCCCACCACATCGGCGAACTCGCCCTGGGAAAACTGCGTCACCGGGCAGGACGACGCGAACTTCTCGAGATTGACGTTGCCGGGAGCATCCCGCCAGGTCGGCTGGTCGAACTCGAGCGTCCCGGTGGTGCTCGCCACGGCGTCGGCCCGCAGCGCGTGCCAGTGGGCTTCCGTGGGCAACAGCACGTTCTCCCCGGTCTGCCGGGCCAGCCAGGCACAGTAGGCCTCCGCTTCGAGGCAGTTCACCTCGACGGGCCAGTCGAGCGGCAGCGGAATCTCCTCCAAGAGATTGCGTTGAACGTAGCCACGGCCTTGCTCGATCCAGAACCGGGGATGGCGGGCCTGGGTGTATCCCAGCCAGCCCTTACCCTCCTCCGTCCAGAAGGAGTCGTCGCGGTAACCTCCCGCCTCGACGAACGCGAGGAACTCGGCGTTGGACACCAGCCGACGGCCGGCCCGGAAGTCGGGCAGCGTCACCTCGTCGACGCCGTATTCGTTGTCCCAGCCGTAGGTTCGATCGCTCGTCGGCTTGCCCAGCCGTACGGTCCGTCCTGCCACCGGCAGCCAGTCGTTGGCCGGAGGCGAGCCGGCATCCGGGCAGGATCGCCAGAGCTGCCGCTCCTCGGGGGAAAGGTCGGCGGGCCGCCGCAGGTCGTCGAGCGGCATCATCCGCATGATCACGCTCGAGGTCTCGAGGTGGATCCGCTCGTGCTCGATGCCCATCAGAATCACCCAGGCGGGTGAGTTCCAGGCGATCGGCAATTCGAGGGGCATCGTCTGGATGAAGTCATCGACCACCTCCCGCACCCGCAGCCGATAGCCGCGGACGGCTTCCACGGAGGGCCATTCGTAATGGGCTGTGTTGAGGTCGTCCCACGACATCTCGTCGACCCCCACGGCCATCATCGCCTCGATCTTCGGGTCGAGCCGCGCGGGAATGAACCGGCCCGCCGTCAGCTTGTTGACGTAAAACACGGCCGGATGGCCGAAGTAAAAGATCAGCGGGTGCCGCAGCGGTTCGTGGCGGACGTAGTAGGCCGAGTCGTTTCGAATGAGGGAAAAGAGCCGGTCATAAATCTCGCAGGTCTGATGGAAATACCGGCGGATCGCCTCCCGCTTCGCGGCGACCGGATCAGCCGCGCTGAGGTCGGCGTCGAGCAGGAGCGTGTGCGTGGGCGAGACCGGAACCGAAAGGGCCGGAAAGGAATTCGCAGCGGGCTTTGGAGCCCGGCTGGTAGCGGTCGAATGCATGCACACAATCTCTGCGGAGTCTTACGAAGCGAAAACCGCCCCGACTTTACCATAGGCTGACAGCCCGGGCAGCCACTGCGATGGGATCGCTGCGACCGCTCCCAGCAGGCTCCCAACCACGGCGCCGCGGTGGCAGTTGTCACCGCCACAGCGGGCGTTGGCGATGACACCGGCTGAAAAATCATCGGCATGCCGCCAGGCCAGGGCCAGGGCCGCGGGGAACGCTTCGTCGATGTAGCAGGCGCTGGAAAGCGTGCCACCGACGAGCTGACGATCCGTCAACTTTTCCCACGCGGTCAGCTTGGCGCGAGACACGTGGTCGCTGCCATGCTCCAGGATGGCTTCGCGGAGGACGGCCGCCCTGACCGACGGTGCCCGGTCTGTCGCGTCCTCGCGCGGAATCGTGGAGACGAGGATCTTCGTCAGCACGTCAGCGGCGGACAGCACCTCCGTGTCCTTGTGGGTGAGACCCACATGGAGCCGCACGATCGGCCGAAGATCGGGGTGACTCGGCCCGAGGGCCGCCACCAGGGCGGGCACCGTGGCCAGCCCGCCGATGTGGATGTCACGAACACCGCAGTTGATCGGCTTGCGGCCCGCTGCGAGGTTCGTGAAGAAGTGGCGGTGATACTCCTCCACGTAGGTGTCACGGTGCCAGCCGGGCTCCAGCATCAAAGCCACGTAGCGGTCGAGCCACTGCTCGGGGTCATAGCCGCCCGAGCGGCGCACCAGCACGAACAACTCCGTCGCGAGACGGAAATTGAGCGTGTTCTCGCCGGCCGCCAGGAACTGGTGGTAGTGAATGCCACGCTGTCCCCAAAAGGCGGCCTGTTCCCGCAGGATGTCAAACTCCCGGCTCGGCGGAGTCCAGTGACTCCGCCAGAGAATGCTGCCCGAGTGGGGATTCCGCGGAGCGAGGAAGGGGCCTTGTGATCGGGACCCCTCGGCCCAAGCAGCGAGTTCGGGGTAGTCGCGGTCGAGCGCGGCCTGGTCGTAGTACCAATGCACCGGCATCGCTACCGCATCGGCCAGGAGCGCTCCGAGGAGTGCTCGGGCGGCTGGCCCCGCCGGCAGGGAATTCGCGTCAACGTGATCTGCCTGGTCGGATGTTTCGGCCACGATCCCCTCAGGGTGACAGGGTGAGTTGGAGGAAAGCCTCCACCCGGGCGTCGGCGGGCTTGTCGAAGAAGTCCGCTGCTGGAGCCAGCACGGGCACGCAGCCGTCCGCCACGAAGGCGATCTCGTCGGCCACGCGCCGGGCGAAGGCCATCTCGTGGGTTACGAGCACGAACTGGGTGCCTTCCTGCCGGACCTCCTCGATCATCGCGAGCACTTCGGCCCGCATCTCGGGGTCGAGCGCCGAGGTCGGCTCGTCGAGAAACAGCCGCTGCGGCTGCACGACCAACGCCCGGAGGATGGCGATCCGTTGCTTTTGTCCGCCCGACAGTTCGGCCGGCCGCTTGTGGGCATGGTCGGCGAGCCGAAACCGCTCCAGCGGTTCCCGCACCCGTTCCCGGGCAGCGGCCTCGGAAAGCCCGTGCACCTGCACGAGCGGGAGGAGCAGGTTGTCCATGGCGGTCAGGTGAGGAAAAAGGTTGTATGCCTGAAAAACCGTGCCGACCGTCCGCCGATAACAGCGAAGCGATTGTTCGTCGCGGGGAAGCGGCTGGCCGTCGAAGCTGACTCGGCCCGAGGTCGGCACGTCGAGCCCCGCAAGAATCCGCAGGAGGGTCGATTTGCCGCCCCCGGAGGGACCGACGAGCACGAGCGTGGAGATCTCACCGGTCGCAAGCGAAAGCCGGTCGAGCACGGTGGCCATCTCGGGCCGGTGGCCGGTCGCCCGGGCGGGAAACTGCTGCACGAGATCTTCGACGACGAGGTTCATGGTGCGTGGTGTTCGGGCTCAGGCGGATTCGTAGCGGTAGCGCCGCTCGAGCCACCGGGCGATGGCGGACAGCGGGAGCGTCAGCAGCAGGTAGCCAACGGCCAATGGCAGATAGCTCTCGAGCGTCGAATAGGTGAACGAGTTGACCTCCTGGGCGTTGAGCGTGAACTCGGAGATCGCGATCACCGACAGCAGGGAGGAATCCTTGACGAGTGAGACGAGTTGCCCGGCCACCGACGGCAGCACGAGCCGCACCGCCTGCGGCACCACGACCAGCCGCAGGGTCTGCCAGGGGGTGAGGCCGATCGCCCGGCAGCTGTCGATCTGCGTCCGAGGAATCGCGTCGAGCCCGCTGCGAAAGATCTCTGCCATGTACGCGCCGCTGAAGAGCGAGAGCAGAATCACGCCGGCGGCGTAGCGGTTCTCGAGCCCGATCGCGGTGGCGACCACGTAGAACCCGATCAACAGTTGCACGAGCAGGGGCGTGCCGCGGATGACTTCCACGTAGACCCGGGCCACGGCCTCCAGGAACGTGTTTCCCGAACGGAGCAGGATCGCCGTGAGGCTCCCGATGACCGTGCTGCCGACAAGCGCGGCCAGGCTGATGGCCACGGTCACGAGCCAGCCCTGGAGAAACTTCTGCCGGTATTCCCAGACTCCGGCCCAGTTCCACTCATACTCGACCCGTGCCACGGCCCCCCACAGCGCGAGGGCGAACAGCACGACGACGAGAAGATGGGCGAACCACCGAGACATGCCGACAGAGTACCAGCCCCGCCGGGTCACCGCCGCACGGTGCCCTGGGAGCCGGACGTTCGCTGCCGCATGAAGGGGCGGAGGCGGCGTCTTGTGGTGGGTCGGGGTTGCCCATGCCCCGTCGCCGGACGTTCGCTGCCGCATTGAGGGGCGGAGGCGGCGTCTTGTGGTGGGTCGGGATTGCCCATGCCCCGTCGCCGGACGTTCGCTACGGGCATCCATGCCCTTCGCTCAC
>CAYVNX010000119.1:0-7166 GCA_964453165.1 uncultured Candidatus Kuenenia sp.
CAGCTAACCGGTACTAACGGACGATTGCTTGACCACTCGTATCGAGGGCTTGCGAACGAAGTCACCTGCCTCCGCAGGTGAGACGAAGCAACCCATGCCGATTACCACGACCTCAATATTCTCGCCGCGAGATGGCGGCGAGTACGTATTTTCCGGTGACCATATCTGGAAGGTCACACCCGTTCCCATCCCGAACACGGTAGTTAAGCTTCCAGAGCCGATGGTAGTGCCAAAAGCGCGAGAGTAGGTATCGCCGGAATTTTCTTCGCCCGCCCCGCATGGCCAAAAGCTGTGCGGGGCGGTGTCGTTTGATGGACCGCCTCGGCGATTCTAAGGCCGGGTGAGCATCTCGCGCACGAGTTCCAGCGGCAGGCCAACGACGTTGGAGGGGCTGCCGGCGATCAGTCGCAGCGGGATGAGGCCGTCTTGGTAGCCACAGGCACCGGCTTTGCCTTCCCAGAGACCGCTTGCGAGATAATCGCCGAGAAAACCCTCGTCGATGGGCGGCAGGAAGAGCGTGCTTTCAGCCGAGCGGGTGTAGGGCTCGCTTCGGCGGCCGTCCTCGGAAATCCGCCAGAGACACACGCCCGACACCACCCGATGGATCCGGCCCGACAGAGCCCGCAGCATCCGGGCAGCGTCGATGCGGTCGACCGGTTTCCCGAGCACGAGCCCCCCCACCTCGCCCACGGTGTCGCATGCGAGCACAAGGCCTGTGACCCCTTGCTCGGCGACGGCGGCGGCCTTTGCGGCGGCCAGCCGGATCACGAACTCCTCAAGCGACTCCCGCGGCCCCCGCGGGGCCGCGGTTGCCTCAGCGTCATCTGGCGGCGGCCGAACTACAACCTGCCAGCCTTCCGCCCGAGCCAACTCCGCCCGCCTGGGCGAACTACTTGCCAGCACGATTCTGAGAGGCGTTTCCAGAGGCATGCTCTTGAATCTACCGGGGGCCACAGCACTTGGCACGAGAGGATGGGCCCATCCGTGGCCTAGAGCACATTTGAGATAGCTGTAGGACAATTGGGCAAACTGAGCCGGTGCTACACGTAACTCGAATGCGCTCGACCTTCAGCGGGCCTTCGGCAAAGCCATCGGGCTGGATTCGTCGACCAGATTCCCCGCCGCACGGGCAGCCTCGAGGTAGATGGGCGGCAGCTTCACCTGCCGCTGGGCCAACCGGCGGCGATTCACCGCCACGTCGAAATGATCCGGAAGGGCCGGGGGCGGCAGATCGGTCGCGTGCCCGGATGGCGAGTCGAGCAGTGCGAGAGCGAGCGTCATCGCGAGCCGGCCCGTGGAGACGGGCGGCGGCGAAATCGCAAAACCACCGCCATCGAAGACATAGCCCGCGTGCAGGCCGATCGGCAGGGGGCGGGCCGAGTCCTCGACCCAGTTGGCGAGCTCCCGCTCGTCGACCGGACGCCCATCGGGCCCGTCAAGCCCGGCATAACTGAGCACGAGCAGTACGTCGGCCGGCGCGGCATCGGTCTCGACGAATCTCCGCCAGTCGACCGTGTCGGTGGCTGCCCGGACCGCAACCAGCGTGTGCGGCCCCCAGTCGAAGCTCTCCACCTGGGCGAGTTCGGCCTGCCCGGTATCGTTGGCCGCCCCGACTGCGGCGATTCGGAGCTGCTGCCCGACGCGGATGGCCGAAAGGGCGTCGCATACGGCTGCGAGCGGCAGCCGCTCCACGATCCCGGTGGCATTGGCGCCGGGGCCGTAGCCATAGGCTTCCGGTAGTCGATCGATCGACACATAGACGACCCGCGGCCGCCCGGCCTGGGCATAGTCCTGCGCCACCGCAGCGTTGGCCTCGTCGTCGATCGCCATCAGCACGTCGGGGTCGAACGACGCGATCGCCCGACGGGCTGATGCCACCGCGCTGGCCCGCCCCTGAGGCGAGAGCGTGCGGGTGAGGCCGAGCCAGTGCCACGCAACCGAGACGGGCCGCCGATTGGTGGCGAGCACCGCCCGGATGCCCCGATCGACGCCGGCCGCCCATGGTGTCCCCTTCTCGGCAGCCTGAAGGACGAGAATCCGGGGCTTCGAGGCATTGAAGGCGGCGAGGATCGCCACGAAACCGACCGTGGCGAGAGCCACGAGAAAGCCGCGAATGAGCCGCGCGTCGGGCACCATGGCGAGACCGTGAAAGAACCGTTCAGACGAGACCAAGCCACTGCCACCACGGGATCGAGGCATAGGCCACGGCGACTCGGGCAAGATTCATCCCGTGGTTGTACGTCATGAATCGCCCGTGGTCGAAGGTTTCTCCGGCCTGGGAGCAGGCCTGGAGATAGACCGAACTCTGATACGGCAGGAAGAAGATGTCGCTGAACAGCGCCGTCAGGAACACGCAGATCCAGGGATGGACGCCGTGGGCCGCCCCGACCGGGAGCAGGATGACCGTCGAGGTGAGCATGCCGGCAGTCACCGGCAACGCCAACCGCACGACGAGCGTGGTGACCAGGCCCGCGGCCACAAACCGCTCGATCCGCCCGTCGATGATGCCGTAGAGCCCGCCGACCGCCTCGGCCAGTGCCGCCCCCAGGCCGAGATGGTCCATGATCCGCACCAGGCAGTCGACGCCGAGCAGGAAGAAGAGCATCGGCCAGTCGATCTGCCGGCGAAACGACTCGCGGCCAAACGATCCCGACAGGAGGAGCCCGACGAGCACGACCCCGGCGATCCAGGCCGGCGGCACGTGGTGCCACGAGACCGTAGCCACGCCGATGAGAAAAAAGGCGAAGCCCGCCCCGGCGATCCACTCGGCGGGCGTGGCCCGCTGGAGCGGCTCTGCTGCCACCCCCGGCCCGAGTGGCGGATCACTCGGGTCCCCCCCGCCGCTGTCTGCCGGAAACATCCAGCCCAGCAGCCCGAGGTGCCAGAGCGTGACGCCCACCGCCGCGACCGCTGCGGCCAGCAGCCAGAAGGGGCCCACGAACTGCTCCTGAACCTGCTCAGGGAGGAGCCCGACGGCAGCGAGATTCGCCGACTTGCTCGTGGGTAGCATCGGCGAGAAGAGCATCGCCCCGGAGTACGTGGCGGCGAACAGGGCCGTCGCCGCCGCCACTTCCGCCGGCCGGCCACCTCCCGAAACCGCATCGCGGTAGAGCGGCAGAAGGATCGCCATCCGGTTGTTGCCTGACGGCGTGATGGGCGAGAGCGAGAAACCGCCGAGGAGCAAGACCAGCCTCTTGAACACAGGCCGATCGGGCACCCGAGCCAGCACGGCACGGATCACTCGGCGGCTCAGCCCCGACTCCCGCATGGCGGCCGAAAGGGCGAACACGCCGAGCAGGGCCAGGAGCGTGGGCGATGCAAAGCCGCCGAGAGCCACCTCTGGGGGCGCGAGTCCAACGAACAAGGTGGCCACCACCGCGGCCAGCGGCGGAACGAACTCGTCGACGAGCGAGAAAATCCAGAGCATCACCGCCCCCGCCAGGATCGCGGCAAAGAGCGCAGCCTGCTCGTCGGCATCAGCCGACACCCCCGCGACGTACACCGTCGGCGGGACGACGAGAAACAGAAACCATCCGACGAGTTCCGACCTTCGGATCATCTGCCACACTCTTGGGCGGGAGCATTGGCAGATCACGGGAACGCCGCTGCTGCCCGCTCGTCGCTTGCCAAGCCGATCCTGCGCGGGGAATCTGGAGGAATGCGCACCGATCCTCGACCGCCCTGGCAGTTGGACATCGTCCTCGAGGATAACGAACTCGTCGCCGTCGTGAAGCCGGCCGGGCTCCCAACGGCCAACGCCCCGCGAGGCAGGTCGAGCCTGTACCAGATCCTGACCGAACGCCGCGGGTCGCGGAGTTTTGTGGGAATCGTCAGCCGACTCGACGCACCAGTGTCGGGCCTGGTCGTCGTCGCCAAGACGCCCACCGCCGCGGCAACGCTGGCCGGGCAATTCCGGGACCGCACCGTCCGGAAACGGTACCTGGCCGTGGTGGCGGGGCGATTCCCCGCACCGCTCGAGCAGTGGGTGGACTGGCATGACCAGATCAGCCGGGTCGAAGGGGATCGCTGTTCCACGATCGTGCCGCAGGGGAAGAGCCCAGCCCAGCCGCGAAACAGGCCTCCGAGTCGGGGCAGGCGGTCGGAGCAGGGGGGACCTGGCGCCGCTCCACCAACCCGTCCAGACACTCGCCCGGGGACGCCGATCAGCCCGCTCGTTCAAGCGGCGCACACCCGGGCCCGGGTCGTCGCCCGGGCCGGCGAGGTCTCACTCGTGGAACTCGAGCCGGTGACCGGTCGCCGGCACCAGTTGCGGGTGCAACTGGCCGCACGTGGCTGCCCGATCGTGGGCGACCGCCCCTACGGCAGCCGACTCCCGTATCGCGAGCCTGGCGGCATCGCGCTCCATGCGGCCGAACTCGCGCTGACACACCCTGCCGACGGCCGCCACCTCCGGCTCGCCGCGCCGATCCCCGCCGCCTGGCGGGCCAGTTTCGGCTCCCTGATCCGGGAAACCTGACTCGCTTCCACGGCAGGCTCGCTCCCCGCAGCGGGGGAGTAGACTCGATGGCCATGTCCCAGTCCGGCAATTCCCAACGCGAGCGGCCGAGGTTCCGCGACACCGTCCTGGCGAGCGGCCTCGTGGACGAGAACCAACTCGTCGCGGCCGAGTCTGCCGTGGGGCTCGATGTGCCAGGAGCGGTCGATGCAGGAGTCGTGGCGCCAGAGGCCTGGGACCAGGCTGTCGCGGACCGTCTCGTGCGAGACAAGGTCCTCACGAAGTTTCAGGCTCGGGAACTTCTGGCCGGCCGGCGGCGGTTCCGTCTCGGGCAATACACCGTGCTCGACGAACTGGCCCGCGGCGGCATGGGGCAGGTGTTTCGAGCCGAGCACGCGATGATGGGCCGCGAGGTGGCGGTGAAGGTGCTGCCCCGGGCCAAGTCGACGCCCGAAAGCGAGGCGGCCTTCCGCCGCGAGATGCGGATGCTCGGCCGGCTCGACCACGAAAACCTCGTGCGGGCCTTCGATGCGGGCTACGACGCGATGGTGTATTACCTCGTGACAGAATACGTGCCCGGCCTCGACCTCAAACGGCAGGTGCTGAAGCATGGGCCGCTCGACGAGCCGCTGGCGGCGTCGGTCATCTCGCAGGCTGCCCGGGGGCTGTCCTATGCCCACGATCGCGGGCTCGTCCATCGCGATGTAAAGCCTGGCAACATCATGGTGCTGCCCGACGGCCGGGCGAAGGTTCTTGATCTCGGCCTCGCCGGGTCGCAACTCGAGGAGGAATCGTCGCGGCTCGGCCGGGTGGTCGGCACGATGGACTACATCGCCCCCGAGCAGATCCGCACGCCTGACGACGTCGGCCCGTCGGCTGACATCTACGCCCTTGGCTGCACGCTCTACTTCGCCGTCACCGGGCAGGTACCGTTTCCGGGGGGCACCCGCCGCGAAAAGATGCAGCGGCACTTGGCCGACACGCCGATCCCCGTGAACCAGCTCGCGCCCCGGCTGAGCGCCGGCTTCTGCCGGGTGATCGACGAGATGATGGCCAAGGATCCCGCCAAGCGGATCCACTCCGCGGCCGGTGTTGTCGAACGGCTGGAACGATGGACGCCGGCCACCCCCCTGCCGATGCCGCGGCGGCCGAAGGCGGGCAAGGGAGTCGACATGGACAGCGGAAGCGACCTTTCCGCGGCCTCTGACGAGTCCTCTCGAGCCGCCTGGCATCCCTGGCAGTGGGATGGGCCGCCGCGACGGCCCGAGGAGGACGGTTCCTGGCCGACACTCGCCGGCGAGGATTCCGGCTCGTTCCAGCCACCGCCGCTTCGTCCCAAGGCTGGCCTTCCATTCGCCACGATCGGGAGGGCGGTGTTCCGAGCCGTGGCCGGTGGCCTCGCGGTCTGGCTGGCTTTCTCGGCCCTGCACGGTCTCGACCCCACCGGGTTGGCGGGCATCCCTGCCTTCCTGACCGGAGACAGGCTCGGCTGGCTCGCCTTCGGGCTGATCCTAACGGCTCACCTGTTCGCACCAAACCGCCGCGGGCCCTGACAACGGGCCGTTTTCTCCGTGAGAATCCCGGGTTTCGTTGACAGTTCAGGGGTTTCACCGTAGGAAACGGATCGTGAGACCCGCCATTTTTTCGGCCGCGTCACACGCCTGGACGGGTAGCTCAGTTGGTAGAGCAACGGACTGAAAATCCGTGTGTCGCCGGTTCGATTCCGGCCCCGTCCACTGTCAGCCTTGCTGCATTCCCGAGGCATCAGAGGGGTTGCCTACCCGGTCGGCTACCGACCGGCGGACGTGATCCATGAATGCGGCCACCAGCCGGCTCCGGTGCCGGTAGGGATTCCACGCCATCACGACCGTCCGCGATGGCCTCGGCGGAGCGAGCGACCGGTAGGCCCGAGCGGGATCGGTATCGCGGTCCCGGGCCATCGCCGGAATCAGGCTGACACCATGGTCGAGCGCGACCAGTTCCTGAATCGAGGCAATCTGGCTCGTCTGCTCGATCGAGACCGGATGGAACTCGGTCTGCTGGCAGAGGCTCACCACCGATGCCGTCAGGCAGTGGGCCTCCCCGAGCAGGATGAAGGGCAGATCCTGGAGGTCGGCCAGCCGCACTCGCGGCTTGGTCTGGAGCGGATGCCCCGCAGCCGTCACGAGCAGCAATTCCTCTTCGAACAGCCGCGCATGATCGAGATACCGTCCCTCGAAGGGCTCCGCCAGGATCGCCACATCGACCTCCCCATCCCGCAGTCGCACGAGCAGCCCGTCGGTAGTTTCCTCATGGACTACGACCCGCGCCTGCGGAAACTCTGCCCGAAAGCCCTTGAGCAAAGGCGGCAGGAGGTAGGGCGCGACCGTCGGAATCGCCGCGACCCTCACCCGGCCGGTGGCTCCATCATCGACGACCTGCTCGCGAAGATTGTCGGCCAGAAGAAGCATCTCGCGGGCAGTTCCAAGCACCGCCGCACCGGCCTCCGTGAGCACCATGCGGCGGGACTGGCGCTCGAAGAGCGGCTGGCCGAGTTCTTCCTCCAAACGGGCCAGGGCGCGACTGACCGCCGGCTGCGACAGCCCGGCAGCCACCGCGGCGCGGGTAATGCTTCCGAGTTCGGCCACCCGGATGAAGTGCAGGAGTTGATCGAGTTCCATGACGCAGACTCCCAAACGAGCATGCCTTGCCATGCATGCAATGCATGGAT
>CAYVNX010000120.1:0-6757 GCA_964453165.1 uncultured Candidatus Kuenenia sp.
GACACCATACCATGACGGCATTCCATCGTGCGCAGAAAGCAAGACGACTTGGCGGCGAGAACACTGTGTCGGGTTCCGATTTCGCCAGGCTCCGACGCGGTCATGCTCACCGCTTACCCGCAGATTCCGCTCCCGTCCCCGATTCCCCAAGGGCACCGCCTGCGGCGACCATGCCAGTCACGCCGGTGAGGCGAACGAGCATTCGGGTGGGTGCCCTGTCAGCCGTGAAAACCTGCCCCGAGCCTCGCGATCGCCTCCGGGAGCGTCTCGCATTCCGCGGCGAAGACGCGGGCGGCCAGGGACTCCGGAGAATCGTCGGGCAGCACCGGCACCGCGGCCTGAAGAATCACCCGGCCATGGTCGTATTCGTCGTCGACGAAGTGCACCGTACAGCCTGAGACAGTGCAGCCCCGCTCGAGCACGGCCCGATGAACGTGCATCCCATGAAACCCCCGGCCGCCGAAGGCGGGCAGGAGCGACGGATGGATGTTGATCACCCGGCCGGCAAAGGCCCGGGGAATCCGCACGAGATGAAGAAACCCGGCCATCACGACGAGTTCGGCCGCCGCCTCGGTACAGGCGGCGAAGATCGCGTCGCTCCAGGCCTCGACCGACTGGCCGGCCGGCGGGAGCACCCGCACGGGTAGCCTGGCCCGCCGGGCGAGCGCCACGCCCCGCACGTCGGGCCGGCTTGCGACTACCAGCCCGACCGTAGCCGCCAGGCGACCGGCGGCAATCCGATCGAGCAGGTTCTCCAGCGTGCGGCCGGAACCGGAGAGCAGCACGGCCAATCGAAGGGCACGGGATTCAGCCATGCGCACCGCGTCCTGAAGGCCTCGTCGGGTCGGGCAGGGTGTCGGTCGAGGATTTCATCGCGGTCAGCCCTTCAGCCTCAGGCATGCGGTCCGCCGGCCCGAATGACGTCCATGACGAGCGGGTGGCCGTCGATGTCGATCGGCTCACCGGCGAGCGTGGTCGTGAACGTGGCCCGCTCGGCCAGGGTCTCCGCCGCCACGTACTCCAGGTGGGTCTCCACCGCTGACCGCAACTCGGCCGAGGGTGTAGCGAACACCAGCTCGATCCGGTCGGTGAACTCGAGATCGAGCGACTTGCGGCGCGTCTGCACGGCATGCACGACCTCGCGCACGAGTCCCTCGGCCACGAGTTCGGGGCTCACCTCCTTGGCCACCACGACCACCGCCCGCGGCCCCTCGGCGGCCGCCCAGCCTGGCTTGGCCGTCGTTCGTACGAGCACGTCACCCTCCTCCAGCATCACTTCGCGGCCGCCGCCAAGCGGCACGACCGCCTGCCCCCGCTTCTGGATAGCCGCCAGGATCGCCGTCGGATCGGCTGCCGCGATTGCCGCCCGGGCCTGCGGCAGGTCCTTGCCGAGCCGAGGCCCAAGCTTCTTGAGGTCGGGCAGGAGGCTTCGCGAGATATACCGCTCCGGCTCCTGGCAGATCTCGAACTCTTTCACGTTGAGTTCGTCGCAGACGAGGTCAGCATGGGCCGCGAGCCAGTCAGCATCGCCCACGTCGGGATCGGCGAGGATCACCTCCACCTTCGCGAGCGGCTGCCGCACCTTGAGCTTCTCGGCGGCCCGTGCGGCCCGGCCCAGCGAGGCCACGTCGCGGACGAGAGCCATCCGCCGGACGAGATCGCGGTCGACGAGTCCGTCTTCACCTCGGGGATAGTCGGTGAGGTGCACACTCTGCGGCACCCGGTCACCGAACGGGCCGCAGGCCAGGTTCCTCCAGATCGCCTCGGTGACGAAGGGTACGAACGGAGCCGCCAGCCGGGCGATCGTGAGCAGGGTCTCGTAGAGCGTCCAGTAGGCGTCGAGTTTCTCGACGCTCCCGCCCGGCTCGGCCCTGCCTGACGCCCAGAATCGATCGCGGCTGCGGCGCACAAACCAGTTGCTCACCGCATCCACCAGCCGGGAGAGCTCGCCGGCGGCCGAAAAGTGGTCGTAGGCGTCGAGCCGCTCGGTCAGCAGCGCGGCCGTCGCGTGGAGTTCGGAGAGCATCCAGCGGTCGAGTTCCGCCCGCTCGGCGGGCGGTCTCCAGCCCCGGGCTCGGGCCAGATCGGCATGGTCGAGGGATCCGGGCTCGGCCAGAGCGCCACCCGGATCGAAGCCGTCGATTCGGGCATAGATCACAAAGAAGGAATAGACGTTCCAGAGCCGCAGCAGAAACTCCGGGACGCTCTCGCGGATCGCCCGCTCGCTGTAGCGAATGCTCGTCCAGGGGGGCTGGCCGGCGAGGAAGAACCACCGCAGCGCGTCGGCCCCGTAGGCGTCGAAGATCTCGGCCGGCTCGCGGTAGTTCCGCCGGCTCTTGCTCATCTTCTGCCCGTCCTCGCCGAGCATGTGGCCGAGCACGATGCACGTGCGGAAGGGATGCGGATAGCCCGCCGCTGGATCGGCGGCGTCGGTGCAGGTGAAGGTCGGTCCGGAGTCGGTGGGCTCCGCAGAACCGCCGAACAGGAGCGTGCTGATGGCCAGCTGGCTGTAGAACCAGCCGCGGGTCTGGTCGATCGCTTCGGAGATGAAGTCCGCGGGGAACTGGGCAGCAAACTCCTCCCGGCCGCGGTGCGGCCAGCCCCACTGGGCGAACGGCATGCAGCCCGAGTCAAACCAGCAATCGATCACCTCGCTCACCCGCCGCATCCGGCTGCCGGCCGCGAAGGGGGAGTCGTAGGTGACGGCGTCGATATAGGGCTTATGCACCCGGAGGTCGTCCGAGAGTTCGGGTCGGGCCCGCTTGGCGTCCTCGAATACCTCCATGCCGCTCACCCCCGGCTTGGCCAGCAGCGCCTCGTAGGAGGGCACCGCCTCGGCGCGGCCCGTCTGGTCGCAGACCCAGATCGGCAGGGGCGTGCCCCAGTACCGTTCCCGCGACAGGGCCCAGTCGACGTTCGACTCGAGGAAGTTGCCGAACCGGCCGTGCTTGATGTGCTCCGGCAGCCATTCGATCCGCTCGTTGTTGGCCAGGAGTTGCTCGCGGAAGCGGCTCGTGCGGATGAACCAGCTCTCCCGCGGATACTGGATGAGGGGATCCTTCTCGGCCCGCCAGCAGAAGGGGTAATCGTGGACGTATTGCTCCTGATGAACCAGCAGCCCGCGGGCCCGCAGGTCGCGGGTGATGTCGCGGTCGCATTCCTTCACGAACCGGCCCGAGCCCATCGGAAAGGCGTCGGTGAAGCTGCCATCGGCCGCCACAGGATTGAGCAGCGTCGGTCCGGCGGCTGCCGCGAACCGGGCCTGCTCGGCGACGAGGACGCCGTAGTCGACCTCGCCGAAGGCGGGTGCGATGTGAACCACGCCCGTGCCGGAGTCGGTCGTGACGAAGTCGGCCGCCACCACCCGCCAGGCTGGCGGCTGGTTGCCACCAGCGGCGAGCAGCGCCACCGAGGGCGGGCCCGGCTGGCGGAAAATGTCGAAGGGAGGCAGATACGAGCGGCCGACGAGTGCGGACCCCGGCAGCCGCTCGACCAACTCGAATTCCTGCTTCAGCTTCTCGGCGAGCGCCGCAGCGAGCGGCTCGGCCACGATGAGTTCGCGGTCGGCGCCGCCCGCGCCGGCCTGCCGCACCACCACATAGTCGAGATCAGCCTTCACGGCGGCGAACTGGTTGGCAGGCAGCGTCCAGGGCGTGGTTGTCCAGGCCACGAGGCAGCGATTCTCAGGCTGCCCGGATTCATCGAGGAGCGGAAAGGCCACGTACACGCTCGGGTCGGCCACTTCGCGGTAGCCCTGGCCCACCTCGCCACTGGAGAGGGCCGTCCCGCCCTGGGCCCACCACCACACGATCTTGTGGCCCTTGTAGAGCAGCCCCCGGTTGAAGAGTTCGGCCAAGGCCCACCAGACGCTCTCCACGAACTCCTTGTGGTAGGTGACGTAGGCCTGCGAGAGATCGATCCAGAAGCCGATCCGCTCGGTGAGCGTCTCCCATTCCTTCATGTACCGCCAGACGCTCTCCTGGCACTTGTGGATGAAGGGCTCGACGCCGTAGGCCTCGATCTCGGCCTTGGAGTGGATGCCCAGTTCCTTGCACACCTCCACCTCGACCGGCAGGCCGTGGGTGTCCCAGCCGGCCTTCCGCTCGCAGAACTCGCCCCGCATGGTGCGATACCGCGGATAGAGATCCTTGATCGTCCGAGTGAGACAGTGGCCGGGGTGGGGCATCCCGTTGGCCGTGGGCGGCCCTTCGAAAAACACGAACCGCGGCCCCCCCCGGCGGCGGTCGAGCGACTTGCCGTAGATGCCCTCCTCCCGCCACCAGGCGGCGATCGCGGTCTCGAGGGCGGGAAAGTCGGGTTTGCCGCGGACGGGTTCGAACATGAAGGCGACCAGAGCGGAGAACGAGCAGAGCCTCGAATCGTACCCCAGCCCGCGGCACCGCCACAGGGGGCGGCGGGCGACCACCGCCCCCCGAGTACCCAAACCCGACCTCCTGGCATACTGTCGCCGCCGGGCGGAGGAACCGACCCGCGGGCCGGGCGGCCTGCCCGGTTTGCTCGCCTTTTTTTCCTCCATAAACAGCACCATGACGTCACCTCCTAGCCCTTCTCCGCGTCCCCGTCGCATCCTGCTCCTGACCGAGGGCCACAGCGAGCCCGTCGCCGGCAAGACCGCCTCCTGCATCCTTCGCTACCGCGGCGGAGACGTCGTGGCCCTGCTCGACTCGACCGCGGCGGGCAGCACGGCCGGCCAGCGATTCGGAGTGGGCGGTGAGATTCCGATCGTGGCCTCGCTCGCCGAGGCGCCCACGGCGACGGAACTCGTGATTGGAATCGCACCGTCCGGTGGTCGCGTGCCGCCGGGCTGGCGGCCCGTGTTGCTCGACGCGATCAGCCGCGGCATGCGGATCGTTTCCGGGCTGCACGAATTCCTCTCGGAGGATGCTGAGTTGGCGGCCGCCGCGGCGAAGGCCGGCGTCGAGATCGTGGACGTCCGCAAGAACGACGAACGCGACGTGGCCTCCCGGCTCGGCCTCCGAGAGGATCGGCTCCGGCTGCTCACGATCGGTCAGGACTGCTCGGTCGGGAAGATGCTCGCGGCGGTGGAACTGACCCAGGCGCTCGTGGCCAAGGGACACGACGCGGCCTTCCTTGCGACCGGCCAGACCGGGATCATGATCGAGGGCGACGGCTGCCCGATCGACCGCGTGATCTCCGACTTCGTCAACGGGGCCGTCGAAAAGCTGGTCAAGCGGAAGCAGGATCACGAGATCCTGGTGGTGGAGGGGCAGGCGTCGATCACCCATCCCCGCTACTCGGCCGTATCGCTCGGCCTGCTCCATGGAGCGGCGCCACACGGCATGATCCTGGTCTACGAGGCCGGCCGCGCTCACCACATGGGGATGCCCCACGAGCCGCTGCCGGCGCTTGAACGCGTGGTGGCGGCCTACGAGCAGATGGCGTCGTTCGTCGGGGGCGGCAAGGTGATCGGCGTGGCGATCAACAGCCGGCTCATCGGGCCGGCCGAGGCCGAGGCCGAACGCCGCCGGGTGTCGCAGGCCCTTGGGCTCCCCGCCTGCGACCCGATCCGCGACGGCTGCGACGAGCTCGTGGCCGCCGTGGAGACGCTCCAGCAGGCTCGCCGAACCGTCGCAGGAGCAACGACATGATCCAGCTGACCCACTCGGCGTTTGCCCTGCCGCTCACGCATCCCTTCACCATCGCCAGGGGCACCGTCACGGTCCAAGACACATTCGTCGTGCAGCTCGGCGAGGCAGGCCAGCTCGGCTACGGCGAGGCCACCACCAACGACTACTACGCCGCCACGCTCGAGACCATGGCCGCAGCCGTCGAGTCGGTGCGGCCGCTCGTCGAGCAAGCGGGCCTGACGAACGATCCCTCCGGCAACCGGCTTGCCGAGGTGCTGGCCGCGGTCGCCGATCGGCTCGCCGAGCTGCCCTTCCCGCTCTGTGCACTCGACATGGCGCTCCACGACCTCTGGGCGCGGCTCCAGGGCCGGCCGCTCCACGACCTCTGGGGCCTCGATCCGCAGGCCGGCCCGCTCTCGAATTTCACGATCGGCATCGACCGCGTGGAGGTCATGGTGGCCAAGCTCGCCGAAGTGGCCGATTGGCCGATCTTCAAGATCAAACTCGGCACGGCGAACGACCTCGAGATCGTCCGCTGCCTCAGGGAACACACCGACCGCCCGTTTCGGGTAGACGCCAACTGCGGCTGGACCGCGCACCAGGCGATCGACCTCTCCGGGCCACTGGCCGACCTCGGTGTTGAGTTCATCGAGCAGCCCCTGCCCCGCGACGACCCTGGCATGGAGGAAGTCTTCCGCCACTCGGCTCTGCCGGTGATGGCCGACGAGAGCTGCATCGCGGAAGCCGACGTGGAGCGGTGCGCCGGTCTCTTCCACGGGATCAACATTAAGCTCGTGAAGTGCGGCGGGCTGGCCCCGGGCCGCCGAATGATCGCCCGGGCCCGGGAGCTCGGCCTGCGGGTGATGTGCGGCTGCATGACGGAGTCGACCGTGGGCATCTCGGCCCTCGCCCAGCTCGTGCCCCTGCTCGACTTCGTCGACATGGACGGGGCCGCCCTGCTCGCGGAAGACATCGCCACGGGCGTGCAGGTCGTGGCGGGCCGGAGGATCTACCCCGATCGCCCGGGCACCGGCGCGGAACTCCTGGCCGGCCCGTTGCCATTTCCAGTCAGCACCGGCAGCTGAGTCTGTTTCAACGTGCGGCAGCGTCGACCGGAGGCTCGGGGGTCGGCGAACGCTCGCGGAGCA
>CAYVNX010000121.1:0-6589 GCA_964453165.1 uncultured Candidatus Kuenenia sp.
CACCCGGCCTACAAGGCGATGGGCGGGCGGGCGGCCTACACGCTCGCCACGGCGATCTTCATCGGGGTGGCCGGCCTCACCGGCAGCTTCGCCTGGCTCTACCAGGTGATCCCGGGCCCGGCGATCCTGCCGATCCTCGTGTTCATCGGCCTGGAGATCACCGCCCAGAGCTTCCACGCCACGCCCGAGCGTCATTATCCGGCCGTGGCGATCGCCTGCGTACCGGCCCTCGCCGCTCTCGCGAAGATCGAGACCGACAAACTACTCGCCGCCGGCGCCCAGCCGGCCGGCCCGCTGCTGGCGGAACTCTTCTCGATCCGCCTGCTGGCCGCGGGTTTCATCGTGACGAGCCTCGTCTGGGCGGGCCTGGTGGCGGCCCTCCTCGACCGACATCTTCGGGCGGCGGCCGGCTGGTGCCTGGCTGCCTGCGGCCTGACCTTCTGCGGGGTGATGCACTCGCCATTTCCCGATGGTCGGCTGTTCCTTCCCTGGGCGATCGGCGAGTTGCCGACGGAAGCCACCGGCCGCGGCCCGATCGAAGTCGGCCTCGCCTACGCCCTGCTCGCCCTGCTGTTCGTCGCCTGGTCATACGCCCTGCCGACGAGCGAACGTTCCCACGATGTTCACTCGAGCCCGTAGGCACCGGCCACCGGGATGTCGATCCCGCGGCGGCTCGCGAACTGCGTCCGCGAGAGGAATCGTGGCTCGAGGTTGAAGGTCACGCCCACGTTGTTGCGGCTGTAATCGACGTTGAAGCCGAAGGTCATCAGGAACGACTCGCCGATCCGCACGAGTTGGAAGTTCTGGCCGATGTTGCGGCCGGTAAGGTCGATCGCCGAACCGAAGGAGCTCGCCCACTTGGGACTCATCCGGTAGGTGTAGGAGCCGGTCAGCACCGCCGCGCTGATCGGCCCGCCGAACTGGTTGAAGCCGAGGTAGAAGCTGCCGCGGGGTGTGCGATTGAGCAGGGCGCCCACGGTGTAGAGCTGCTGGCCACCGGTAAAGAAGTCGACGTCGGCCGTCGAGAAGACGGTCGTGCGGTCGCCGACGTGCCAGCGGAAGTCGTATTGCCAGAGTCCCATCACCTGGCCGAAGTTCTGGTCGGTGACCGGAAAGAACTCGCCGTCGATATCGAGGACCATCCAGTCGATGATCCGGCGGTTGCCGACGGGGCCACGCTTCGTCTGCCACCGCTGCCGGGCCGCGACCCGGAAGGCGGTCAGGTCGTTGGCGATCTCGGTCGGGCCGGTCACCCAGCTCCCCATGCCCCGGCGGACGAGGTAGGTCCGCGGGTCGTACTTGTTGTCGGGCCCAAAGATGAACGGCGCCGGCAGGGGCGTCCCCTGCCCGGGCACCGCGCCGTAATCCCAGTAGGGAATGTTGCGGCGATATTGGTTGATGGCGTCGTCGTCGATCTGATCGTAGAGCGGGAATTGATCGATGCTCTGGGTGGCGTCGGCATAGGAGAATTCGGCCTCGAAGACCACCTTGTGAGCCAGGCCATGGAGGTTCCAGAACTGGCTCTCGACCGTGTCGTCGGAGGTCCACATCGGGAGGCTCGAGCGGATGCCAACCTGACCGTAGGCCCGGTCGATCGGCTGGAGCGTCAGGTCCTCGCCCCAGTGAGCCAGCTCCCCGAGTGCATAGGGCACGACCTTCACGGCTCCCGCCTGAAAGGGCAGGTCGAGCTCCTGCCGTGTGGCAAACCGCTCGCCGATCACGTCGTTCTCGTAGGGGAGCAGCGTCCAGATATCGAGGCCCTGACCGGCGATCGGGGCCTGGGGCGTCGCCTGGCGAACGTACGACAGACCCGAGTGCTCGTACCAGCTCACCGCATCCCGCAGCAGTGGCTGCCCGAAGAAGTAGTGATCGAGCCGCGGCCACCACTCGCTCTGGGTGAAGAATGGGTCGACCCGTACGCTCGACAACAGCCGCAACTGCCGATTCTCAATCGGCCGCCGCAGGTCGAGCCAGGTTCGCTGCTCGTAGCCCTCTTCCCATTCCGCCTCGTAGTACTCCTCGAGGAAGTTCTGATCGCTGATCCAGCCGGCAGTGCCGCGGAGCTGCCAGCCGCCGAACAGGCTCTCCGTCGAGCCGCCCAGGTCCTGCCTGTGCCGCCAGAAAGAGCGGCCCCGGAAGGTGCGGTCAGGATAGCCCGGGTAGATGAAGTCCCGGCGGTAGAGGCCGAGGTTGTCCTGCCCAACGTCGCCGATGAACCAGGCGTCGAGGTCGCCGCTCGCCGGCGTCTGGAGTCCGAGAAAGCTCGGCCGGTTGTAGAGGAGTGAGGTTCCTCCACCGGGACCGCGGAGGCTGAGATAGTCCACGTCGAGGTCCCAGTCGACGCCATCGGGGGGCCGCCGCCAGCCGAGGATCTGAAACAGATCCCAGCCGGTCAGCACCTGGGTTCCGAAGATCTGGTCGTTCTTCAACTGGAGGTCGTTGATGTAGAAGGTCGGTTTCTTGGCATTGGTCGCGAGCACGGGCCACCACAGGATCGGCACTCCTGCGATCGTCGCGGTGTTGCCGCGGCTGGTGATGTACTGCTCGTGCTCCACGACCGGCTCACCGGTTATGGGATCGATGAGCGGTTGGCCGAAGGGCCCCGCCAGCGGAACCTGTTCGTCGGTGAATTCAAGTTCGCGCGAGCGGAACTCCCACGACGGCACTCCCAGCCGGCTCGACGTGAGACCAGTCTGTTGGGCCACGAACCGGCTGCGGTCCACCTGCCGAAGCACGTCGGCCCGCAGCCGCACGGCGCCCGAATAGTTGTCCACCGGAGTCAGCACGGTGGCACCGGTGATCACACCGGCCGAGCGGGGCACGTCGTAGAACATGTTGGCCGCCTCGACAACCCGCTGCCCCTGACGAAAGACGACGTTGCCCTCCATGTAGAGTTCGAGCGGCACGTCGGGGGCCTGGGCGGCGTTGCCGTCGAGATCAGGCTGGCCGCCCCCCTGGGTCCAGATCACAAGTCGATCGGCCGAGATGTCGAGCGGACCGGCTGGATCGACGCCGTCGATCACCAGGTTCACGCCGGAGGTGATCACGGCGATCCACTCCGTGCCCGTCGGGCTCGGCAGCCACTTCACGTTGAGCGGCACGCTCGAACGGGGGAAGGCTCTGAGTCGGCGGGCGGCGGCGGCGGCGTTGACCTGCGGCACTGCAGCACCTCCGAACTCGGCGAACTGAGCCTGGCTGATGGGTTCTTCCTCTTCATGCGCAGCCAGTACGACGGGTGCCTCCGTCGGGGACTCGTATCGGGGTGACGGCCCCGCTACGGGCACCACGCTGGCGAATTCGAGGACCGGATCCCGCTGGAACCAGAATCGTCCGGCCCAGTCAGCGCCGCGCACCGTGGCCGGATCGGCAACCGCCGTCCCTGCCGTTCGCACCCGCACGTCCCCCGCCATTCGCACGAGCATGCCTCGCACCCGCGGCTCGGCAGCCGAATCATCGACCGCGGCCTGCTCGACCCAGACGACCGCTTCATGGGCGGTCGCCGTCGTTCCGCCCTGCGTGAGCGTGACGCCACCCGTGAGATGCCAGACGTCGTACGCCCCTTCCGTCCACCGAGAGGCCTGGGTCGCCTCGATCGTCACCGGCTCGGCGGGATCCACCGCTGGCACCTCGACACGGCCGGCCTCGGCGATCACCGCGGCCAGGCCCCGAGCCGGCAAGCCGGCGAGCGCTCCCGCACTCGCTTCGGGTGGGAGCACCGTGTCCGCCCCACGACTTGCAGCCGAGCCGGCCAGATCCACAGCCAGCGCCAGCAGCAGCCCACACGCTCCGCCCAGCCACGCGGATCGCGATGGACGCCGGGCGGATGCGACCACGGACACAGTGTCTCCCCGGCCTCGGGCTCTCGCCCGTGGTCTCAAACCGACCGCGGAGGCTGGAGATGGAAGTGTGCGCACGCTGCTCGCCGGGGCTCGCGAGGCCTCGAGGGAACGGGACCGGAAGTGACAAAAACGGCGGGACTATAGGGGCGTTGCCGAAAGCCGGTCAAGGCATCGCCGGCAGGCGGCAGGCCGGCGTAAGTCTCTGTTTCACCGAGGGTTACGAGCCTCGTCGCCGGCCGATCGCTCAGTGCGGAATCACCCCCGCGCCACGGGCGTCGAGGTAGCCGGGCGGGCCTGGGCAAGGCTGCCCCCGGGGAACGAGGAAAGCTGGCGAGTCCCTCAGGCAACCTCGGTAGACTGCAGTCTGCGTGGACCATCGGTTCGCTTGCTCCCGCAGTTCTCCCCGCCCCGCGAGTCCACCCCCGTGTCCGAGGCCCACCAGGCCGTGTTTACTGCGTCGCCGCCCACACTCGCCGCGGCGGTTGCCGGCTGGTTGGTCCGGTTCCGGTCGGTGCTGGCCGTCATCGCGGTCTGCCTGGTCGCGTTCTCAGTGGAGCAAGCCCGCCATCTGGAATTCTCCCGCTCGATCGACGCCATGTTCGATCGCAGCGATCCGGCGCTCGTGCCCTACCGCCGGATGGCCAGAACCTTTGGCGGGGCCGAGGTGGTGCTGGCAGCGTACGACGATCCCGAGTTGTTCACGCCAGCCGGCATCTCCCGGCTGGCCGAGCTCACGGCCCGACTCGAACGCGAACCCGGCGTCGCCAGCGCGACGAGCCTGGCGACGACCCCGCTTGGACCACGGATCATCGACACCGAATCCAGCCCGGCGGCCCGCAGGCTTGTCAGGCTGATGGAGGGCTACGTGATCGGGGCGGATCACCGCACGGCCGCCGTTGCCTGCACGCTCGAACCTCATTCAGCGGAGTTGGTCACGGCTCGCCAGCAGGCGGTGTCCCGAGCTGCCACCATCGATCGGCTCCGGGACGTGATGCGGAGCCTGCCCGCCGGAACCGTGGCCGGTGAACCCGCCATGCTTCGCGATGGCTTCGCGATGCTGGAATGGGACGGCACGGTCCTGGCCTGGGCGAGCGTAGCGCTCACGGGCAGCGTGCTGTTCTTCTTTTTTCGCAGCCTCCGCTGGGTGCTCGTGCCGATGGCCGTGGTGCTGACGGCACTCTGGACCACCCGCGGTCTGCTGTCGATCGCCGGCGCGAAGCTCACGATGGTGTCCACGATGCTCTCCGCGATGATCACCGTGGTGGCGATCGCGACGGTGACGCATGTCATCGTCGAGTTTCGCCGGCGGCGAGATCTCGGCCAGTCTCCGCTCCGTGGCCTCGAGGATGCCCTTGCCACCCTCGCCTGGCCGATCTGCGGGGCGATCGCGACCGACGTCGTGGGCTTCGCCGCCCTGACGGCCAGCCAGGTGGGGCCCGTCCACGACTTTGGCGTCATGACCGCCCTCGGAGCGGGCATGGTGCTGGTGGCGGTGATTCTGGTGCTGCCCTTTCTGGCCCTGCTCGGCCGCATCGATGGTGATCCGCGGCGGGCCTGGGGAGAGACCTGGCTCGAGACGGCGCTCGACCGCCTCGTACGACAGATCGTCGCCCGCCCCCGCACGATCCTGACCTGGGTCAGCGTGGTGGTCGTCGCCGCGGTGGCGGGCATGGCGTGGCTCGAGGTGGAGACCGACTTCACCAGGAACTTCCGGCCTGGCAGCCCGACGGTCGCTTCCTATGACATGGTCGAGTCACGACTCGGCGGGGCCGGTGTCTGGGACGTGCTCGTGCCGGTCGGCAACACGGTCGATGCCGCCACCCTCGTGCGGGTGGCCGCGATCGAAGACCGCCTTCGGCAGGAGGTCGTGATCACCGACGACGCCGGCCAGACCACGCCCGGACTCACGAAGGTCATGAGCGTGGCCGATGTGATCGCGGCCGTCTCGCCGGTGTCCCTGGAGAACCTGGAGGGATCGTTGCTGGGGAATTGGGCGGTCTCACAGGCGATCGCCGTCATGCAGCGGCAGTTGCCCCAACTCGCCGGGGCGCTGCTCGGCCAGGATCCGGTCGAGGGCGGCCACTGGCTGCGGATCATGCTCCGCGCCCGGGAGCGTCAGCCGGCCGCCGCCAAGCGGCAGATCGTGGCGAGCGTCCGCCGAGTCGTGACCGAATCGATGCCGCCGACGGCCGAGACGGCGGGCCAGGCAGAGGTCACCGGTTTCTTCGTCCTCTTGTCTCAACTCGTCGATCGGATGCTCTCCGACCAATGGCTGACCTTTGGCCTGGCGGCAGCCGGCATCTTCGCACTCCTGGCCGTCGCCTTTCGGAGCCCGCTCCTCGGATTCGTGGCCCTCGTGCCCAACGGCCTCCCGATCCTGGTGGTGCTTGGCCTACTCGGGTGGGCAGGCGTGCGGATCAACATGGGCACGGCGATGATCGCGGCCGTTTCCCTCGGCCTCTCCGTCGACAGTTCCATCCACTACATCGCCGCCTTTCGGCGCCATGCCGACGGCGGCCGGATCGCCACGGCCCTGGAAACGGCCCACCGCACCGCGGGCCGGGCCATGATCTTCTCCACCCTGGCCCTGGCCGTGGGCTTTCTCGCGCTGACCACCAGCGGCTTCATGCCGACCGTTTCCTTCGGCTGGCTCTCCTGCCTGACGCTCCTGGGCGGGTTGGCCGGCAATCTGGTCGTGCTGCCAGTGCTCCTGACGCTCCTGGGATCGCTGGTCGTGCCGAAGGCCGGGT
>CAYVNX010000122.1:0-6537 GCA_964453165.1 uncultured Candidatus Kuenenia sp.
TGCGGCCTTCGACGCCGCCCTGCTCGCCTTGCTGGCCGTCGTGTTCACGCCGCTGTCCCGGCGGGACGGCGAGGTCTTCGCCCTCGTGCTCACGCTCCATCCCATCTCCAGGCTGCTCCTCGAGGCGATCCGGGTCGATGAGCCCCCTGCGTTCGGCACGCCGTTTTCTATTTCCCAGCTCGTGTCGCTCGTGCTGCTGGCCGCCGCGGTCGCCCTTTGGTGGTATCTCTCCCAGCAGCCCCTTTCCCGGCGGGCTCCCCGGAGTCGCCCGTCATGAGCGAGCCCGATCCCAGCGAGACCCGGCCCAGCGAGACCCGGCCCAGCAAGACCGGGCCCAGCGAGACCGGGCCCAGCGAGACCGGGCATACTGTCACGATCCGCTGCCGGGAGCATGGCCCGCTCGTCGTGGAACTGCCAGCCGGCGCTGACCTGCGGGTCACCGACCACCTCGGGCAAGCGTTCCCGCTCCCCTCCCACAAACGGGCAGTGGCCCTCTGCCGCTGCGGGCAGTCGGGCAGCCGGCCGTTTTGTGACGGCTCCCACAAAACCTGCGGGTTTACGGCCCCGGAAACCGCCCCGCTCCCCTGAGGGATGCCAGGCCGTCTTCTACCGGATATACCGGAGACGCGGCTCACGGAAACCCTTCCCGTCGAACGACTTACGTCCGTCTCGGGGGTCAAAAAACCGGCCCCCAGGCGGCAGACCGATATGGACTGGCCTCCCAGACACCTGTAGGGTTGCTCGTCCCGGCAGACCGTCCGCCGGCCTTCGAGCTCCCGGAACCGCGAAAATGTCGCATTCGCAGCCCGTCCTTCCCGACCGCCCCGCCGGTTTTTACCAGCGGTATTCGGTCGTGATCATGGCGATCTGCGTGTTCCTGTTCCCGCTGGTCGTCGTGGGGGCGATCAAGGCCAAGGGCAACAACCGCAACGACGTGAAGGGCTGGCTGCCCCTCGAATACCCGGAAACCCAGACCTACCGGTTCTTCCGGCAGAACTTCCAGGGTGAGGAGTTCGTCCTCGTCAGCTGGGAAGGCTGCACGATGGCCGACCAGCGGCTCGAACTGCTGGCCCGGAAGCTCATCCCGCCCCCCGAGGAGGCGGCCCGGATCGACCGGACGGTCTATTTCAAGACGGCCCTCACTGGCCCCCGGGCGGTCGAGCAGATGTGCGGGGAGCCCCTCAACCTCGACTACGAGGAGGCGGTGGGGCGGCTCACGGGCGCCCTCATCGGCCCCCCGCGGGCCGGGATCGTGGCCGGCTCGGAAGCCGACGACCTCGACCAACGGCAGACCTGCATCGTGCTGACACTCGCCGACACCGCGCGGGCCAACCTGCACGGCGCCATCGACCTCATCAAGCAGATCGGGGCCGAGGAGTGCGGCATCCCCGCCGAGGCGTTCCACATGGGCGGCCCCCCCGTCGACAACGTGTCGATCGATCGGGCCGGGCAGACGAGCGTCACGATCCTCTTCGGGCTCTCGCTCGTGGTCGGGTTCTTCGTGAGCTGGTGGAGCCTCAAGAGCAAGACGCTCGTGGCGATGGTGCTCATCTCCGGCGTCTACAGCATGTTCTCCAGCCTGGCGATCGTCTGGTATTCGGGCTACCCGGTCGATGCGATCCTGCTCACGATGCCTTCGCTCGTCTACGTGGCCACCACGAGCGGGGCCATCCACCTCGCCAACTACTACCGCGACCAGATCGCCGAGACGGGCGTGCAGGAAGGGGCCGCAGGCAGGGCGCTCCACCATGCCATCCTGCCGCTGTCGCTCGCTACGGGCACGACGGCCGTGGGTCTCGCCACCCTGGCCGTCAGTGAGCTCGTGCCGATCAAGATGTTCGGCATTTTTTCCTCGCTCGGCGTGGTGGTGAGCTTCGTCATCCTGATCACCTTCATGCCCGCGGCGCTCGAACTGTTTCCGCCCCGCCTCAAGATCGGCGCAGCCGGCGGCAGCACGGCAGACGGCGGTGCGGCCGACGACTCATGGCGGCCGATCGAGGAGAGCCCCTGGTGGAAGGTGGGCCAGTGGATCACCAGCCACCATGCCCTGGCGGCCACGGCGTGCGCGCTGCTCATGGCTGGCGTCGGATATGGCATGACGCGGGTCGAGAGCAGCGTGCAGCTCATGCGGCTCTTCTCCCGCAAGGCGCAGATTCGCCAGGACTACCAGTGGCTCGAGAACAACCTCGGGCCGCTCGTGCCCATGGAAATCCTCGTGCGGATCGACGACGAGGCCTGCCGACTGAACTTTTTGGAGCGGATGGAACTCGTCGGCGAGATCCAGGATTCGATCAACGTCCTCGGCGAGGTCGGCAGCTCGCTCTCCACCGTGACATTCGGCCGCGATCTCGAGGTCGGCGATGCCGGTGACGGCATCGGTGGCGCGGCGGCCCGCGCGATCGGCCTCGGCGCCCGCACCAAGCGCAACGTGCTCAATCGCCGGCTCATCGCCCACCGCCAGGATTTCCTCGACGGCGACTACCTTCGCGAGACGACCGTCACGGATGTCGCCGGGGCGGAGCATCGCGAGGAGCTCTGGCGGATCAGTGCCCGCGTGAGCGCCGTGCAGGAGGTCGACTACGCCCTCTTCAAGGCCGACCTGCGGTCGAAGATCGATCCCATTCTCGAGCGGCTCTCCGCCGAGGGTGTGTCGGGTATTCGTGTCGAGTACACCGGTCTCGTGCCGCTCGTCTACAAGGCCCAGCACTCGCTGCTCGACGGTCTCGTCGTCGGCTTCGTCTGGGACTTCGCCCTGATCGTGACGGTGATGATCCTGCTCTGCCGGGCCGTGTCGGCCGGGCTCGTACTCCTGCTGCCCGCCGCCTTCCCGGCCGTGATGGTCTTCGGCGGCATGGGCTGGGGGAATGCCCTGCTTCAGTCGCTCGGCACCGGCAACCTCCTCATCGACATCGGCACCGTGATGGCCCCGAGCGTGGCACTCGGTGTCACGGTCGACGACGTCGTGCACTTCATGCTCTGGTTCCGGAAGGGGATCGCCGAAGGGCTCGACCGCAGGCAGGCCACGATGCTCGCCTACAAGGGCTGCGCGCGGGCGATGTATCAGAGCTGGGGTGTGATCGGCATCGGACTTTCGGTGTTCGCGCTTTCCCCCTTCGGCCCGACCCAGCGGTTCGGCTACATGATGCTCTCCATGCTCACGGTCGCGCTCGTCGGCAACCTCGTCTTCCTCCCGGCGATCCTGTCGGGGCCGCTCGGTGGCGTGTTCGCCTGGAGCATCCAGCGGAGGGAACGGCGGAAGGCCGCCCGCGACGGAGGCCGCACGAAACTCGATCCCGGCAGCGACACGCTGCCGCCTCCGCACGTGCGGCCGGCGTCCGACAGGCAGGTCGTCCATGCCTGATGGTGTGCCCGGCCCGGCCGTCGGCCTCGCGGCGGCTACGGTCGTGCTCAAGCCCAAGCGGGCCCGGCCGTTCTTCGGTCGCCACCCCTGGGTGCTCGACACCGCGATCCTGCGGGTCGACGGGGAACCGGCGGAAGGGGATGTCGTCGATCTCACCACGCACGACGGTCACTTCGTGGCCCGTGGTCTCTGGAATTCCGCCAGCCGGATCCGGGTGCGGCTGTATGCCTTCGACGCCGCCACGCCGCTCGACGACGCGCTGTTTCGCCGCCGGCTCGCGGCGGCCATCGGGCTGCGGTCAGCGCTCGGCCTCGACGATCCCGCCGGCGGCTGCCGGCTGGTGAATAGCGAGGGAGACGATCTCTCCGGTCTCATCGTCGACCGCTATGGGGCCTGGCTGGCCGTGCAGGTGACGGCCCTGGCCCTCGTGCGGCGGCTCGACATGCTTGCCGACACGCTCGCCGAGCTCGTGCCGACGCGGGGCATTCTCCTGCGGGGCGCCGAACGCGGCCTGGCGAAGCTCGAAGGGCTGCATCTGCCTGATCGGGTCCTGCGGGGCGCGGCCCCCGATGGGCCCGTGTTCGTCGCCGAGCACGGCCTGCGATTTGGCGTCGACTTGGCGGAGGGACAAAAGACCGGTTTCTATCTCGACCAGCGCGACAACCGGCAGGCGGCGGCCCGGCAGGCCCGCGGCCGGCGGGTGCTCGACATGTTCTGCTACGCCGGAGGCTTCGGCATCGCCGCGGCGGTCGCCGGTGGCGCGCGGAGCGTGCTGGCGGTCGATTCCTCGGCCAAGGCCACGGCGCTCGCCCGGGCCAACGCCGATTTGAACGGGGCGGCCAATCTCACCGTCGAGACGGCCGACGCGTTCGAGAAGCTCGCGGCCCTGGTGGCGGCGGGCGAGCGGTTCGGGATGGTCGTGCTCGATCCGCCGAAGTTCGCCCGCAGCCGGGCGAGCCTCGACGACGCCCTGCGGGCTTATCACCGCGTCAACCGGCTTGCCGTCGATCTTTTGGAGCCGGGGGGCATCCTCGTCACCTGCTCCTGCTCGGGGAGCGTGGCCCGGGAGGATTTCCTACAGATGCTCGCCGGCGTGTCCCAGCGGTCGGGCCGCCCGATCCAGTTGCTCGAGGTCCGGGGCGCGGCCCTGGATCATCCCGTAAGTGCGAGCTGCCTGGAGGGCGAATACCTCAAGTGCGTGATCGCCCGCGTCGCCTGACGACGACGGCTCTGCAGCGGCCACGACGTCGCGGCGAATCTGGTCGAAATAGTGCTGATCAAGCCGGTCGAGGTTGGTGTATGACACAAGTCTTGCCTATGCACGACACGTGTCATACACTCTGTGTCATGACAGGCTCACTGACTATCCGGCTCGATCCCAAGCAACGGCGAGCGCTGCATCGGATCGCCGCTGCGCTCGGGCAGTCGGATTCCGAGTTCGTCCGCGGCCTCATCGAGCGGGGCATCGCTGCGGAGTCGGCCGGAGAGCGACTCAAGTACCTCGCCGGGGCCTTGGGCGCAGGAGCCCGCGGCCGCTCCACTGCCGTTGGTGGTGATGCCTGGTCAAAGGCGCTTCGCGAGCGGAATTGGCGGGATTGAGGGCCCCTCCGATGGATGCGTGGCTGCTCGATACGGGTCCGATCGTCGCCTTCCTCGACGATACCGACGCTGCCCATCGCGTGGTCGTACGAGCCTTCGCGGGGTTCACTGGCCGCTTCGTTACGACCGATGCCGTGATCGTCGAAGCGATGCATCTGGTGTCACGGAGTCCGGCAGGGCCCGGGCTGCTGATTGACTTTTTGTTCTCCTCACAGGCGGCAATCCATTCTTCGATGTCGGCCGATGATCTCCTGCAGGCGGGTGAACTCATGACGAAATACGCCGATGTTCTCATGGACTTCGCCGATGCCACGCTCGTGCTGCTATCGACCCGTCTGCGGATCGCGACGGTGTGCACGCTGGATCGTCGTGGGTTTCGCACCTATCGCAGCGGCAGCCGCAAGGCATTCGATCTTGTGCTCGACCACGGAGCGGCGTGATGCTTTAGAATGGTCGCGGATCGCTTCCCTTTTTTCTGGCTCACGGTAGACCAGCATGATCACACGACGAACGTTCGCGCGGCACCTCGGCCTGGCTGCCGCCGGCCTGGCGATCGATGCCCGGGGGGCGGAGGCGAACCGCTGGCAGCAGGGCCGCAGCCCGTGGCCGCTCTGCCTCGACACCGCCACCATCCGTCCGCGGTCGCTGGAGGACAAGATCCGCCTGGCCGCGAAGCACGGCTTCGACGCCCTGGAGCCGTGGGAGGGCGAACTGGACGAGTACGAGAAACAGGGAGGCAACCTCGACGACCTCGGCGCCCGCATCCGCGACGCGGGCCTGGTGGTGCCCAGCGTGATCGGTCTCTGGAAGGCGCTGCCTGCCACCGACGCGGAGTTCGAGCAGAACCTGCCCGCGTGCCGAGAGCGGATGCGGCAGGCCCGCGCCATCGGCGCGCAGCATGTGCAGGTCATCCCGTGGTTCGACTGGCCCAAGGTCACGCCGGCCGGCACGCTCGACCGGAAGAAGCTGGCGGGCTTCTACCGCCGCATTCTCGAGATGGGCCTCAAGGAGTACGACCTTCAGCCCGCCTTCGTCTTCCTTGAGTTTGTCCAGGACCTCCGCACCATCGACCACGCCCTTGAGGTGCTGCAGGCGGCGAACCACCCGCAGGCCCAGACCATTCCCGACACCTTCCACATGCACCTGGGCGGAACGCCCGTGGAAGACCTTTCGAAGCTGGCCGGCTCGGCCATCGGCATCTTCCAGATTGCCGATGCACCGGCCGACATCCCGCGGGAGCAGCTCAAGGATTCGCACCGCGTGCTACCAGGCGACGGCGTGTTGCCGCTGGTGGAGGCGCTGCGCCGGCTGCGGGCCAACGGCTACGCCGGCGCGATCTCGCTCGAACTCTACAATCCCGCCTATCACGACCGCGACCCGGACGAGTTCCTGGCCGAGGCACATGCCAAGACGCTGGCTGTGATCGAGCGGTCCGCCGCACCGTAGCGGCCACGCGCTACGAATAACCAGGTCTTCCGGCTTGGTCCCGGCACGGTGATGAATGCGATCAGCCGGATATCGCCGCCGGACCGTCAAAACATGAACCCGCCGAAGATGCCGAACGGGATCACCGGCTG
>CAYVNX010000123.1:0-6388 GCA_964453165.1 uncultured Candidatus Kuenenia sp.
CCAACATCCGGAGACGGGCCAGCCATTGACCCAGGCGGGGCGAGCGGTAGCCTGCGGGCATGCGGGTGCTCGTGTATGAGTGGTGTTGTTCCGGTGGACTTTCCGGGCCGGACACAGCGGTCGTGGCACCCGCATCGGCCTCCGTCGCCGAACTCGAATCCCTGACCCCCGAAGGGCGGGCGATGTTTCTAGCGGTTCTCCAGGACGGGTGCCGCGCCGCTGACCTCGAACTTCACGCCCTTGTGGATGAGGCCCGGGCGCTGGCGCTGCCTGCGGGGGTTCAGCTGCATCCGGTGGCTGCCGGCACCGAGCGGGCAGCGCTCGTGGCTACGGCACGCGACTGTGACGCCGTACTCGTGATCGCGCCCGAGACCGGTGGCATCCTCGCCGATCGCGTGGCTGCCGCGCGGGCCACCGGAACCGATGTGATCGCGCCGGGGCCGCGGTTCATCGCCCTGGCAGCCGACAAGCAGGCGACGATCCTGGCCCTGGCGGCGGCGGGCCTGCCGGTTCCTGCCGGCCGCACACTGGCGGCGGGAGAGCAGTGGCCGTCGGCGTTCCGTCGTCCAGCCGTCGCCAAGCGGCTCGATGGCGTCGGCTGCGATGGGTTGATCTGGATCGGTGTCGACGATCCCTGGCCGCCGCCGGCGGGAGTGCCGCTCCGGATCGAGGCCGCCGCCGACGGACTGCCGGTCGGCGTCGCGTGCCTGACGGGCGGCGGACGGATCACGCCCCTGCCGCCGATGAGGCAGCAGTTCTCCCCTGATCACCCGCGGAGCTACATCGGAGGCGAGCCGATCGAGCATGAGCATCTCGCCAGGAGAGCGGTGCAACTGGCGACCCGGAGCGTGGCCGCCCTCGAACGGGCGGCCGGCGACCACGCCCGGGGCTGGGTGGGAGTGGACATGATTCTGGGTCCGCGGGAGGATGGCCGCTCGGATCGCGTGTTGGAAGTCAATCCGCGACTGACGACCTCGTTCCTGGGCCACGTCGCCGCCTCCGACGCGAGCCTGCTCGCTCGGATCATCTCGCCGCAGACGAATCCCCCGCGAGCGAATCCCAGACCGTGCCAGTTCACGCTGCCCGACTATGACGTCGCCTGAAACCGCCGCCACGTCCCAGTTCCTGGCGTTCGACATCGGTGGAGCGAATCTCAAGGCGGCGGACGGCTGTGGCTGGACCGCGAGCCTCTGCTTTCCGCTCTGGCGACGGTGGCGGGAATTGCCTGCCGCCCTCGCGGAACTCGTGACGCGACGACGCCCAGCGCGGGTGGTGGCCACGATGACCGGCGAGATCTGCGACTGCTACCCATCGCGGGCCGCAGGCGTGGCCCACATCGTCGAGTCGTTGATCGAGGCGACGCAGGGCTACGACGAGGCGCCCGGCGTCTACCTCACCGATGGCAGGATCGTCCCGGCGACCGAAGCGGTGGCCGAATGGCGGCTGGCCGCCGCGTCGAACTGGCATGCCCTGGCCCGGCTCGCTGCAGCGGTCACCCAGGACAACTCATGCTTCCTTCTCGACATCGGCTCGACCACCACCGACATCGTGCCGCTCGACCGGGGGCGGGTGACGGCCACGGCCCACGACGATGCCGGTCGGATGCTCGCCGGGGAACTGGTCTACACGGGCGTGGAGCGGACCTCGGTCGCGGCGATCCTGCGGCGGCTCCCCCATCGCGGCCAGAGGCGACCAGTCGCGAGCGAACTCTTTGCGGAGTCTCGCGACGCATGGCTCACCCTCGGCTGCCTGCCGGAATCCCCCGTCGCCACCGACACCGCCGACGGCGGCCCGGCCACTGTCGAAGCGGCGCGGGTCCGGCTCGCGCGGACGATGCTGCTTGATCCCGCGGACTTCACCGCGGCCGACGCCACCCTGGCGGCCAAGGCCATCGCGGCCCGCCAGGCCAGACTCGTGGCCCGAGCCATGCGGCAGGTAGCAGAACGTCTCGGCCGCACGCCCGACACGATCGTGCTGACGGGCCACGGAGATCAACTCGCTGCCCGAGCCATCACTGCGACGGGCTGGTCGGTGAGAATGCTTCCGTTGGCAGACTCGATCGGCCCGGCTGCCGCGCGGAGCGGGCCGGCCTTCGCACTGGCCGGCATCGCTCGGGGAACCCTTCCATGAGCGATCGCTGGCTGCACGGGATGATCCGCCCAGCCACGGCCGCGGTTCTCGGCCGTGGCCCGATCGTCAAGCTCGGCGGGAGCCTCCTGACACGGCCCTCCTGGCCGGAGGACGTTGGGGCACTCGTGGCCTCGCTTGCCGGGCCGGTGCTGGTGGTGGGGGGCGGACCGATCGTGGACGGCCTGCGTCGAATCGACGCCGCCCGCCCGCAGCCCACGTTCTTGATGCATACCCTCGCGATCGAGGCGATGCGGCTCACCGCCAGGATCGTCGCCGACACGCTGGGACTGTCGATCACGCCGACCATCGATCCCGACGCGGCCGGCCCCAGGATCCTCGACGCGACCGCCTGGCTCGAGTCGCACCCCTCGGCAGCTTCGATCCCGGCCGGCTGGGAGGTGACGAGCGACTCGATTGCCGCAGCCATCGCCGGGTCGGCTGGGCGACATCTCCTGCTCGTGAAGAGCCGGCCTCCACCCTCCCTCGGCGACGAACTCGCTGCCCTGTCCGCCGCCGGCTGGGTCGATGACCATTTTCCGACGGCCGCGGCGGCGGTCACTGGAATCGGCTGGGCCGCCCCGGCCTGGGGCAAGGATCCAGCGTGGTGAAGGGCAGCGTCAGTCCCAATGGAAGCCCGAGGCAGGACGGGCGGACACGGCCGCAAGCCGTTCGTCGCGAAGCTCGGCGACTTCGCGGTCGGCAGTCGCAAACTGCCAGGGCTGGAACTGCACTCCGCCGGAGGCGGAGAGCACCCAGGTGGTGCCCTTCTTCAGCCCGGAAGCGACCGTCGGCACGCTCGTCGGCACTTCGTAGGACGGCAACGGCAGCCGCTCGGAGTCGAGCAGCAGCCCCATGTCGAGGCTGGCCCGGCTGGCCAGCTGCCGACCGTGGATCAAGGCGGCCACGACGGCCAGGTCGACGCAGTTCGTCAGTTCAGCGAAGACCGGTTGCTTCGCGGCGAGGTCGTCATAGTGCGCCGTCATGGCAACGCACCATTTCTCGGCCGCCTGATCCTTGGCGGCCCCGCCCCGACGAATGCCGTCGCGGGCCGCGACGTCGCTCTCGGTAAGGCACCTCATCCGACGGCCGTCGATCCTCCAGGCAAGTTCATCCGGATCCCGAGCGAGCGGCTCGTAGTCGGCCTCGAGCCAGAACCGCGGCAGGGTCGAGGCCCGAGCACCGGCCGGAACGAGCGCCAGATAGCTCGGGAGACCGTCGACGCCCGATTCCTCGAGCCCCATTCCGATCCGCTTCATGCGATAATCCGCCGCCACCAGCACCCGGGCGAAGCGGCTGTCAGCGGGCACCCCGCCGACCGTCACAGTCTGAGGGCCCACAGCCTCCTCCATGGCCCGAAACGTGGCCTGGGGATTGCCGATCGTCCGCTGGCGGGAGAGCGTGGCCCGCAGCCGGGCGATGCCCTCGGGGGTCGGATCGATGGAACACTGCATGCCTCCCTCGCGAGCCGCATCGATCGCCCGCAGGGCCACCACGAAATCCTCGAGCTGAAGCAGCGGCCGGCGGCTCGTGGCCCCCACCACCGTGCCCGTGGCGTCGACCATGATCCGCTCGGCAGGCCCGGCGAGGATGATGTCGTGGCCCTCGGGATCGACGAAGACGTGTGTCACCCGCTGAAGTCCGCCGAGGAACAGCGCCTCGGCAGACGGCGGGCCGCCAGCATCGAGCGACGCCTCGACCGCCTCGATCACCTTGGCGAGCGACACCTTCCGCATCGCCCCGTCGGCGACCGTGTCGGCGCCGTCCCCGAGCGCCGCGCGGCGGTCGTCGGCGAGGGTCTGGAGGGCTTGAGGATCGAGATTTCTCACGATGCCGTCGGCATCGATCGAGATGCCACCGACCACCGAGCCGAATCCAAATCCCTGGGCAGCGGCCCGATCGGCCGCCATGACGACCAGCCCACAGGCGATCAGGAACGCGGGGAGCACCGGCCGGGAACGAATCATGGAAAAGCCTCGTTGCGACGCGGGAACAGTCGGCGGAGAATAGCGGAGATGCTAGTCCGGGGCTCCGGACGCGCCAAACCCATTTCCGCCGGTGAAAACGGCCGCCTTGCGCCTGTCTCCCGCCCCGTCCCTCCATGCCAGCCCCTCCGACCTTCCCCCATCTGAGCCTGCCCGACGCCACGAGCGGCCGGCGGTTCGTGCCGCTCGATCCTGAAGAGCCGCTCACGCTGGGTCGGGCCCCGACCAACGTGATCGTGCTGCACGACGAACGGGCCAGCCGGGCCCACGCCGAGGTCTACGCCGCCGACGGCCACTGGATGGTTCGGGATCTCAAGAGTCGCAATGGCACGTTGGTGGCAGGAACACTCGTCGCCGGCGAGCAGCGTCTCTCGAGTGGCGATGTGATCCAGATCGGCACGACCGAGATCACCTTTCACGACGGCATGGCGGTCAGCGAGACCTGCGCGACGGCGGCCGGGACGGGGGAAGTGACCGGCGAGATGCCGGCCGATCTCCAGGCCTGGCACGCGTCGATCACGCACCGCCGGGCACAGAGCCGACTCCTCGACGACATCGGAGCGGCAGCCGCCGAGCAGCCCCGGGTCGGGCGAGCGGCAGCCGAACTCTGCCGGCTGGCCTTTGCCCTCGGTCGGGCGTCCAGCCTTCATGAGGTGGCCACACTGGCACTCGCTTCCGCCCTGGCCGACACGGCCGCGACCCGCGGCATGGTGCTCCTGCCCGACCGGATCGAGGAAGCCCGGTCTGCCGGCGAAGCTCAGCGTTCTCTCGCTCCGGTCGCAGCCCGGCCCGATCCATGGCCCCGCCCCTACCCGGCCCGCGCGGTGGCCAGCGTGCTGTCCACCGACGAAGCGCTCCTCGCGCATGCGGCCGCTGATGGCAGCCGCGCCGGCGAACCGCTGACCACGATCTCGGCGCCGATCCGTTCTCGCGGCACACCGGTCGGCGTGATGCACCTCGAACTCGATCGGCCGGATCGTGACGCCACGCCTGACGATCTCGAGTTCGTGATGGCGGTCTGCGATGCCCTCGGCGTGGCCCTCGACAATCTCTCCACCCGGGAGGCCCTCTCCAGCCGACTGGCGACGGCGGCGGACGAGAACGAGCAACTGCGACAACGACTTCGGCAGGAGACCCAGATGCTGGGTTCGAGTCCGGCCATCCGCGGCATCCTCGAGCAGATCGACCGGGTTGCCGGCACCAAAGCCACCGTCCTCGTGCGTGGCGAAAGCGGTTCAGGCAAGGAACTCGTGGCCCGGGCGATCCACGAGGCCAGCGACCGCCGCGGTGGCCCCTGCATCTGCCTCAATTGCGCAGCCCTCTCTGAGACGCTGCTCGAGAGCGAGCTTTTCGGCCATGAAAAAGGAGCCTTCACCGGCGCGACCGAGAAGAAGATCGGCAAGTTCGAGGCAGCCAAAGGGGGCACGCTGATCCTCGACGAGATCGGCGAAATGAGCCCGGCCATCCAGGCCAAATTCCTGCGAGTGCTCGAGGGTCATCCCTTCGAGCGGGTTGGCGGCTCGAGCCGGGTTCAGGTGGATGTTCGCGTCGTCGCCGCCACCAACCGCGACCTGGAATCGGCGGTGACGGCCGGCGAGTTCCGACGCGACCTGTACTTCCGGCTCAAGGTGGTTGAGATCATCGTGCCGCCGCTGCGAAAGCGTCCCGAGGACATCGAGGAGATCGCCTCTCATTTCGTCACTCGGTTCGCCGCGGAGACGGGCCGTCGGATTCAGGGCTTTACCCCGGAGGCCCGTCAGGCGCTCCTCGCCTACCACTGGCCCGGCAACATCCGCGAACTCCGAAACGTGGTCGAGCGGGCGGTCGTGCTCGCCCGCGGCGAATGGATCGACGTGCCGGACATTCCGCTCTCCCGGCTGGCCGCCCCAGGCGACACCGGCAAGGCGGCCCCGGTGGCGGGGCCGTTCGTGCCGACCACGATCGAGGAGATGGAGCGCCGGCACGTGATGGCGACGCTCGAGGCCGTCGGTGGCAACAAGACGAAGGCGGCTACGATTCTCGGCATCGAGCGATCGACGCTCGAGCGGAAGCTCGCCAAGTGGGCCCGAGCCTGACCTGCGTTCGCCGACCCCCTCGCCTCGCGTCAAACGTACATCACTGGCTCGGGGGCGGCAAAAGTCGCGTCGCGGGCGAGGATACGCCCCGATTGCTCCGCGAGCGTTCGCCGACCCCCTCGCCTCCCCCCATTGACCTCAGGCAACCCTTGGCGTTGCCTGCGGTCGACCGAGTGGACAAAGGCCAGGAGGGCTTTGTCC
>CAYVNX010000124.1:0-6234 GCA_964453165.1 uncultured Candidatus Kuenenia sp.
GGTGAGGCGTAGCCGAACCGAGCGGACAGGGGCGGCGCGACTCCGGGGCCGGGGGCCGGTATCCCAGTGAGCTGTGTGGACGGTGTTGTAGGCCTTCCGCCGGGGCCGCGGAAGTGCCATACGCCGAGCAAGCCTTTGAACTCAGAGCGTCTTGAGGTACTCGAGCAGGGATCGCTTCTGGTCGTCGTCGAGCACGTCGGCGAAGTCGTGGCCGGCGGCGCTCTTCCCGGGGCGACGGGTGTCGAAATACCGCCGCCGCTCCGAAGGCCGCAGCCTGCCCTCGGGCAGGTCGTCCCGCTCCTCGATTTCGAGTCCCACCCGAGCCTCGTCATAGCCGGTCGGCGTCCGCCGCCACACCGTCGGCCGCGCGGCCGGATTGAGCACGTGCCAGAGCGTGGGCACGGAGCCGTTGTGAAAGTAGGGCGCACTCGCCCAGATGCCGTCGAGCGGCGGGGCCACATAGCCCCGGGGAGCCTCGCGGTCGCGGAGCCCATCGGCTTCGGCATCGGCCCCAGAGTGGCCGAACCAGCTGTCGTTGAGCGCCTGCCGGTCGGCCGCCGAGAGCGAATCGAGCCGCACGCGGTCGGTGCCCACCGCCTCGATCGGAACGAGCCGCTCGGGATAGTACCCGTCACCAGCGTAGCTGCCGTGGCACTCCGCGCAGTGGTCCACGAAAACAGCCTCCCCGGCCGCGGCGAGCGTGTGGTCGAGCGGGCCGGACCAGGCGGGCGGCTCGAGCGCGGCGATCCAGGCCTCGATCTCCCGAAACTCGTCTTCCCACTCGCGAAACCGCTCCGGCCCGTTCTCCTTGACGAGCAGAAACTGCATCAGTGGGCGATGCCCCTGAGCGGCAAAGCCGTCGATATAGAGGCTCTTCCGCTTGGAATAATGCCACCAGGGGGGCGCGTCCATGTCGTGATGGACGAGGTCGAATCTGGGGGGCCGCTGGATGATGTTCAACTCGGCGTCGCGGTGCCGCATCAACGCGACACCGAAGATCACGGCATTCGTCGTGCCCACCGTGGTGCCGAGCGGCAACAGGAGCGATCCGAGATCCATGTGGCCAAACGCTTTCCGTTGCCGCACCTTGACCGCCCGCACCTCTTCGGTGAGGGTCTCGAGGGCGTAATTCGAGTTGGGCAATCCCGGGATCATCCGCCCACCGACCTGGCCCTGGTGGCAGGCGAGGCAACTCATCGTCCAGCGGCCCGCCTCATCGACCACATACTGAAGCGACCGGGCCGAATCCTCGGGATGGGGCAACAGGCCGTACCGCTCCATGGCCATCCGCCGCCGCTCGGCGAGGCCGGCCCCCTCCGCCTGCGACTTGAGCGGCTCTTCCCAGGTGGTCCAGAGTTCGTCGAACACCTCCTGGTCGAAGTCGGAGGGCAGGTAGGCCCGCTGGAGGAGATGGTCGTACCCTCGGGCCGCCGGAGCGGGCTCAGCGAAGGCCGGCCTGTCGGCAGCCGCCGCCGTCATGATCACGAGAATCGCTGCGATCCCGCGGCGGCCGCGGATCTGCATGGAGGCCAATCTGGCTGCTGCGGCGTTCGGGTTCATGGCATACTTGAGAGGCTGATCCGGCCCTGCGAACGATTCCGACCGCAGTATAGGCCTCCCTCCTTTCCTGGCCCGACCTGCAGCCATGCCCTCCGCCAACCCGATCCTGCTGCCCGAACTCCGGGTGATGCTCGCCGAGGGCGACACCGCCGGGCTCCGCGAGGTGGCCGAGGAACTGCATCCGGCCACGGTGGCGGAGTTTTCCGAGGGGCTCGCCGACACCGAAATCTGGCAGGTCTTCGCCACGATTCCGGTCGAACGGCAGGCGGAGATCTTCCCCTACTATCCGCTCTCCCGGCAGGTCGACCTGCTCAAAGCCGCCGACCGGCCCCAGCTCGGGCCACTGATCGAGTGGATGGCGGCCGACAACCGCGACGACCTGCTTCGAGAACTCGAGCCCGAGTTCGTCGAGGAGATCCTCCCGCTCGTCGCCAAGGCCGAGCGGCACGACATCCGGCTCCTGCTCTCCTGCCCGGAGGATTCGGCCGGCGCCCTGATGACGACCGAGTATGCCTCGCTGCCCGCCGACATCACGGCGGGCGAGGCGATCGCCCGGCTCCGGTCGCAGGCACCCGACAGCGAATCGATCTACTACATCTACGTGCTCGACGCAGAGCGGCATCTGGTGGGGTTCGTGTCGCTCCGCGACCTGATCCTGGCCAAGCCGACCGCTCTGGTGGGCGACCTGATGCAGCGGGACGTGATCAGCGTCCGAATCGACGAGCCGCAGGACAAGGTGGTCGAGCAGCTGGCCCGGTTCGACTTCATCGCGATTCCGGTCGTCGACGACCAGAACCGGCTCGTGGGCATCGTCACCCACGACGACGTGCTCGACGCCGTCCGGCAAGAGGCCACCGACGAGGCCCAGATGAGCGCCGCGATCGCGCCGCTCGGCGAGGGCTACCTCGAGGCGGCCATCACCTCGATGACCTGGAAGCGGGGCGTGTGGCTGGCGATCCTGTTCGCCACGGCCGCCGTGACCGCGATGGTGCTCTCCAATTGGGAGCCCGCCGAGTCGCAGCTCTGGCTGGTGGCCTTCATCCCGCTGGTCGTCGCCAGCGGCGGCAACTCGGGCAATCAGTCGGCCACGCTCGTGATCACGGCGCTCTCGACCGGCGACTGCCGGCTCTCCGACTGGAAGCGAATCCTGAAGCGGGAGTTCGTGCTCGGCCTGGTGCTCGGGGCGATCTTGGCGGTTCCGGGGTATCTGCTCGCGCTCGCCTATGCGCCGACACCGCTCCAGGCCCTCGTGATCCCCGCCACCATTCTGTGCGTGGTGCTCGTGGGCGCGCTCGTCGGCTCCGTGCTCCCCCTGCTCTTCCGCTCGATCGGCCTTGATCCGGCCCTGATGAGCAATCCCTTCGTGTCGGCGATCGTCGACGTGGTCGGCATTCTCGTCTACATGGGCCTGGCGATGGTGGTGCTCGGCTGAGCGACCACTCCGCTCAGCCCAGGCCCGTGATGCCGCTCAGCGTGCGGCCGGCGGAGCAAATTCGGCCGGCAGGGTGTCGCCCCGCTTTTCCGCGGCGGCGCGGGTGGTGATCAGGATCGAGTCACCGGCGTCGGCCTGCCGCACGACGTAGACGAGCTTGCCGTCGGGATTGGCCTTGGCGAGGATCGTCTGCAGCACCTCCCGGGCCGGCTTGTCGCGTTCATCGAGGCCGAACGACTGATTCTTGGTGATGCCCTCGAGTTGGAGATCGGGGCCCACGATTTCCATCGGGATACCGGCCTGCTCCGCGACGAACTGCACCGCCATTTCGAGTGTGTCTCGGGGAAACACGAGCGTGATTCGTTGATCGAGGGCTTCGCCCGCAGTGCGACGGCGGCTCGGCTCGGCCGCGGTGCGGGTCGTCACCTGCGGGCCGGTTCCGACTGCCTGAGCCAGCGCGAGTTCGGTGGCGACGATCAGATTGTGGGCCGCGTGTTCCGGGAGATAGGCGTTGATCACGAGCCCTTCCCCTTCCGGCGCCCAGCGGGCTTCGGCCACGAGCATTCGCAGCATCGCCGGCAGCCGGAGCACGAGGATCTTACCGTAGGGATCGAGGTTCATTCTCGCGATCGCAGCCTCCACGGCTGCCGGCACCGCCGCGAGCCGATCGAAGACTGCCGGCGCCTCCTTTCGCGGCGGCTGGGCGAAGGGCGTCACCGCATCGAATTCGAAATAGCACGTGTCACCGAGATGGAGCGAAAGCGCCGCGGCGGCGAGTGATTCGCCGCAGAAGGACCGGAGCGGCTCGAGCAGATTGGCCAGCGGACCGGCCAGCGCGACCCGCCCCCGGTTCACGAGAAAGTGGGGCGTGCCGAAGAACGTCAGGTGGCGATCAGCTGCGAGCATGCCGACGAGCACGGCGAGGTCGCGGGGGAGATCGACGGCCAACTCCGTAGCCGGGAGGCCCCGGGCTTCGAGAGCCGCAGAAACCGTGTCTTCGATCAGGGGTGAGCCGCCACCGACCGGCCCGGCCGATGGGGACCGGGGCGACTCCGACACCACCACGAGCACCCTGCCGCCCTCGTCCTCGGGCACCCAGAATGAATGGCCCTGACCGCGGTAGTAGGTCTGTCCCTGGAACGATACTCCGGTCGTCGCCCCCCAGGCGGCCTTCCGACTCGCGTCATCGCCCGGCACCTGACGGCCGGCGGTCAGCCTCACGGCGACGCCCAAGAGCACCTCGTCGGGGCCCCCTCCCTGCCAGCCGGCCTGGATGAACTCGATATCGCCGGGCTCGCAGCTACACCAGGCCGCAAGTTGTTGGAGGGTCGCTTCGGCGACCGGCCCGAGCCCACGGAGAAACAGCGGGCCTTCGTCCTGGGCGAGAATGTCGGCCGGATGGCACAGGAGCACGAGCTGCGACCCGGGCGGCAGATACTCGAGCCGCGGCGGCGGCCCTGACGTGGGCGGCGCCCACGGCATCCGGCCCGTATCGACCACGAGATACCGGCCTGACACAGAAGGCTGCTCGTCCTCGACGCTCGCGATCGCAGCATCTGACGCGGCTGACTGATCCGCCGGCGTGGGTGCCGAACCGGCGACTCCACCCTGGCTGGTCGCTGCCTTCCGGGCCGGCGGCTCGCGGCCCGGCCCCAGGAGCACGAACAAAAGCCCCGCCATCACGGCGGCCACGGCCGCCAAACCCAGCCCGAGCGGCGCCGGCGAGCGGCGGCGTTTCCGCCGGGGTGCGGGCTCGATCACACGCACGGCGGCCTGCCGCGGTGCGCGCGGGTCCGACCGGTCTGCGGCGGCAGGCTGTCGGCGAGGTGGGCCAGACTTCGAAGGATCAGGTGGCATGGGTAGGGAAATCCTCCAACAAAATGGTACCAGCCGCAGTCTCGTGCCCCGAGAGCCGGCGTAGGAAACCGAGCGAAGCAGGCCGTGTTGTCGCGGGAGACGAGCCGGGCCTATCATCCGCCGGACTCATTCGCGACCGCAGGAGGCCGGCCCACCGTGCGTGCCACCGACGCCACCCGCATCTATTTCGATGCGGCGGCCGACCAGCTCGATCTCTCGCCCTCGATGCGGCAACTGCTGCTGACCGCCAAGCGGGAGGTGCAGGTGCAGATTCCGATCGAGCGTGACTCGGGTGAACTGGCCACGTTCATCGGCTACCGCGTGCAGCACAACGATGCCCGCGGGCCGTTCAAGGGGGGCCTCCGCTACCACCCACAGGTCGATCTCGATGATGTGCGGGCCCTGGCGGCCCTGATGACCTGGAAGACGGCGGTCGTGAATATTCCGTACGGCGGAGCCAAGGGCGGCGTGGCGATCGATCCCCGCGGCTGCTCGGTTCGGGAACTCGAGCGGGTCACCCGCCGGTTCGTCGATGCGATCCACGACCTGTTCGGGCCCGACGTCGACATCCCCGCCCCCGACATGGGCACGTCGGCCGACGTCATGGCCTGGATCATGAACCAATATGGCAAGTATCACGGCTTCGCGCCGGCCTGCGTGACGGGCAAGCCGGTGGAGTACCACGGCATTCCCGGCCGCGAAGAGGCGACGGGCCGTGGTGTCGGCACCCTCACGCTCAAGCTGCTCGGCCGCATCGGCCGCCCGATCCCCGGCACCCGGATCGCGATTCAGGGCTTCGGCAACGTCGGCACGCACACTGCCAAATATCTTCACGACGCCGAGTGCCGGATCGTCGCCGTGGGCGACGCCACCGCCGCCTTCCACCGGGCCGATGGACTCAACGTACTGGAACTGCTCCGCTACGCCCGGGAGCACGAAGGCCGGCTGGCCGGCTTTCCCGGCGGGGACGCGATCACCGGCGAGGAACTGCTCGCCGCCGAGTGCGAGGTGCTGATTCCGGCGGCGCTCGGGGGTGTGATCACAACCGCCAATGCGGGGGCTGTGCGGTCCAGGCTCATCGTCGAGGCGGCCAATGCGCCGGTCGAGCCCGATGCCGACACGATCCTCGCGGAGCGGGGCATCACGGTGCTGCCCGACATCCTCGCCAACGCCGGGGGCGTGACGGCCAGCTGGTTTGAGTGGGTGCAGAACCGGCAGCACTATCAGTGGGGCATCCACCGGGTTCGCCAGGAACTCGATCGGATTCTGTCCGAAGCCTTCGAGCAGGTCTGGCATCTCGCCCAGTCGCGGCAGGTGCCGCTCCGCACGGCCGCCTACATGGTCGGCCTCGGCCGCGTCGCCCGGGCCACGGTGCTCGGCGGCCT
>CAYVNX010000125.1:0-6163 GCA_964453165.1 uncultured Candidatus Kuenenia sp.
GATCCCAGAGCAGGGTCACGGCAACGTTCTTGAGCCCCAGCGTCGCGAACCGCATTGTTTCCCCGGCGGGGTCGATCTCGCCCAGGTTGGCCTGGGAGAGCCCGCGGGCGGCCCGCATCCGGGCCAAGAGGCCGCCGGGGCTTTCGGAGTCGGCCGGCTGGCTCAAGAGCGAGAGCGGCAACAGCAGGGCCATGATGCCCACGAGCGCCATGAGCGTCTCGGGCCGCAGCCCCAGCCACGCCTGTCGCGTCGGCCCGGTCGTTCCTCGCGTCGTCGTCATGATGCCACCTCCCGGGCCCGCAGGCAGAATGCTCCGGCGATGCAGAAGGCCGCCACGTAGGCCAGCGTCTCCAGGGCGTGCGCAGCCAGCAGGTCGCCGGGGATGTCGAAGCCTCCCGCCACGAAGTCGCTCGTGCCGAGGGTGGCCAGCGACGGGAACAACCCCGCCAGCACCCGCATCGGCGCCAAGAGCACCGTGTCGGCCAGCTTCATCGCCTGCACCGCCGGCGTGGGGTCGAGCTCGAGCGTGATGCTCGTCTGGGTGACGATCCGGTAGAGCGACTCGATCGGGCCGCCGCCGGGCGCGATCGTGGCGTCGCCGGTCACCTGGCTGGTGAACAGCCGGGCGATGAACTCGCGGAACTGGCCGATCAGGAGCACCGAGAGGGCCGCGACGAGTGCCACCGGCGCCGAGAGGAAGGTGCTGAACATCACCCCCAGGGCCGTCACGATCAGCATCGCGAACCAGGCCCCCAAACAGCCCTTGAAGTAGTTCGCGACAAACGAGCCCTCGCCTGCCCGGAGGTAGAAGTCGGCCTGGGCGACGCCGTAGTACTGGGCCGGCTCCAGGCACTGGAGCCAGACCTCGACCCGGCCGTCGGCGACGAAGTCGGCGAACAGGTCGGCCTCGCGCACCGTGCCGTCGGCCAGCACGGTGCCGAGCTTCCGCGGAATCAAGAACTCGTCGATCGTGAACTCGCGGGCCACGATCGGAAAGGCCTCGCTGCGGAGCTGGTTGACGGGGTTGCGGAGCTGGATCGTGCCGTGGATCCCCTCGGTGATCGTGCCCTTGTAGGTGCGAAACACCCGGATCGTCATCTCCAGCGGCAGCCCGTCCGGGAAGGCCTGCTCGCTGAGGCCCTCGAACGTCCAGACCGCCGCGGCCCCGGTGCCTCCTTCGATGTATTGCCGGTAGGCCCACTCCGCCCCCACGCTGATCCCCTTCTCCGCCGGTCGCCCCTCGCGGTCGAGAAACCGCAGCCGGCCGCGGAGCGGGCGGCGGGCCTCGAGGATCCCCTCGGGCGGCCCCACCTCGTAGCTGCGGTCGGCTCCCGACCCCCGGGGCGTGATCCGATGGCGGTGGCCGTAGAACGTCTCGGCGACACCACGGCCCTCGGCGTCGAGGGCGACGAAGTGGCGGTGGCCCCGGCCGGGGCTCGTCCGCCCCGTGAAGCCTGTCACGTTGCCATCCTCGTCCCGCACCTCCTCGACGGCGGCGGCCGGGAGCTCGTGCGTGTGAGCCACGCTTCGGACCACGAAGGCCCAGCCGGCCAGCCCCATCACCGCCAGCAGGCCCGTACCGACCAGGGCGAAGCCGAGAAACCGGCCGAGCACGATCTCGGCCGTCCGCACCGGCTTGGTGGTGACCGTCTGGATCGCCTTCGATTTGATGTCGGCAGGCAGGCTGAAGACCGCCAGGATCAGGGTGACCGTGCAGACCAGCAGGTTGGTGGCGCCGAGCATGAACCCCAGGTAGAGCCGGCCGGGATCGACGTTGGTCGGGTCGAGAAACCAGCCGGCGAACAGGATCACCACCGCGAACACCGCCAGCACGAGGAGCACGTTGCGTCGCACCGCCTCCTGGATCGCCAGCCGCGCCAGGGCCCAGACGCGGCCGGGCGAGGTGGCCCGGAGGTCGGCCAGCCCCGTGAGCACGCCGCGGTACACCCGGTCGCCCGCCTCGAGCGGGCCGGCGACGGCCGCCTGCACGAGCCAGGCGATCACCCCGACCGCGAGGATCACGATTCCCGCCGTCAGCAGAAACGCGAGTACCGCGGGGCCGATCCAGGCCGAGAGCCGCGGGATTTCCTGCTCGAGCACCATCGCGGTCAGCCCCCTGCCCGGTCTGTCGTCGGCGCGGTGCTCCGGGCACGGCGGCCCGGCCGGGCCTCGGTGTCCCGCACCACCTCGAGGAACAGGTCCTCGAGGGTCGTGGTCGGATTCCCGACCTCGATGTCGCTGGCCCCGTGGCGGGCCAGCACGGCCCGCACCTCCTCGGCGGCCTCCGGAGAGAGCCCCTTGGCCCGGAACTGGGTCACGCCGGTCACGGTCAGCAGATCCTGGACCCGGCCGAGTTCCTTGAGCTCGCCCTGGTGGAGCACGGCGATCCGATCACACACGTCCTCCACGTCGGCCAGCAGGTGGGAGCACATGATCACGGTCTTGCCCCGCTGCTTGAGGTCGATGATCAGGTCCTTCATCTCGCGGGTGCCGATCGGATCGAGGCCGCTGGTGGGCTCGTCGAGGAGCACGAGCTCGGGGTCGTTGATCAGCGCCTGGGCCACGCCGATCCGCCGGGTCATGCCCTTGGAGTATTCCCGCAGCTGCCGCTTGCGGTCGCGGGTGAGCCCCACCATCTCGATCAGCGCCGCGGCGCGGCGGGCCCGCTCCTCGGGCGGCATGCCGAACAGGCGACCGTAGAAGTCGAGCGTCTCCTCGGCGTCGAGAAACTTGTAGAGATACGACTCCTCGGGCAGGTAGCCGATCCGCTCGTTCTTGGCGACGTCGGTGGCCGGCCGGCCGAACACGAAGGCCTCGCCCGAGGTGGGAAAGATCAGGCCCAGCAGCAGCTTGAGCGTGGTGGTCTTGCCGGAGCCGTTGGGGCCGAGCAGCCCGAAGATCTCCCCGCGACGGATCTCGAGGTCGAGCGGCTTGAGGGCGGCCTTCTTGCTGCGACCCCAAAAGTCGCGATAGACCTTGGCCAGGTTGCGGGTCTCGATCACCACGTCGCCGGCGGCTGCGGAGGGGGTGGGTGGCATACCGAGGGTCTCCAGAATCGTGTCGCAATCGCCGCACCGGGTCGCGGTGCAGGCCCACCATGCGGTTGTATCGCATCACCCACGGGCGCGTAGGGGGCCGCAGGTGTCCGCCCGAAGCACGACGCGCTCTGCCCCAGACATTGACAGGCTCGATGAAGTCCTTAAAATCCGCCTGTGCAAACGAGATCGCGTCTCAATGTCACCTGACCAGGAATCCCTAGTTTTCATGGCCTCGCAAACGCTTCCCGCCTGCAAAACCCGTTCCAGCCCCTCCACCAAGGGTTTTTCCCTCGTGGAGCTTTTGGTCGTGATTGCCATCGTCGCCACGCTGGTCGGCTTGCTGCTTCCGGCCGTGCAATCGGCCCGCGGGACTGCTCGGAGGGTGTCCAGCCTCACCAACCTCCGCCAGATGGGCATTGGCCTGCTGACGTACCACGATGCCCGCCGCCGACTCCCCGCAGGCTTCGTGTCAACCCAGACCGGCCCTTGGCCCGGCGGATCAAACGACCCGGCGCCCGAATCCGGCCCAGGATGGAGCTTCTTCGCGGCCTTGCTCCCGTACCTCGAAGAAGACGCACTCCACCAGCGGATCGATTTCAGCAAGCCGATCATTCACCCTGAGAATCGTGCTGCTCGCGAGGTCACCGTGCCGCTGTTCGTCGATCCCGGCGATACAGCGCCGAAACTGGTTGACGTCAAGGATGGCGGTCTCGCGACCTTGGCCCAGGTGGCGGTGTGCAGCTACGTCGGCAGTCTCGGTACGAAGTCCTACGAGGAGCAGCCCTTCGACGGCGTGTTTCACCGAAACAGCCGGATTCGCCTTTCGGAGATCTCCGACGGCACGACCAAGACCATTGCCATTGGTGAGCGAATGAGCCGTCATACGCAGAGCGGCTGGGCGGGCGTGACACCCGGCCAGATCCTGGTGTATGCCCCAGAGTCGCCGCGCTACGACGCCGCCAATCCCAGATTCAACTCCCGACCCGCCATCACGGCCACGCTTGTCCACGTGCGGTCGAGCGCACCGAGTACCCAAGGAAGCCCCGGCGGTTTCATCGGACCGCATGCGGCCGGCACGCAGTTCCTGAATCTCGACGGCTCGTGCCGCCTGATCACCGACAACGTGACGCCCGAAATCTTCCGAGCTCTGTGCACGCGAGCAGGTGGTGAATCCGTCGGCGCCGACTTCTGAGCCCGCGGCACCGACCCCCACGAAGCTCGGGTGACTGGCTCAGCGGCCCGCTGACTCGGGGGTGGATTCCGCCGGCCGCTCGGCCGTAAGCCGCGTGGCCACGTCGACGGCTTGGCGTGCCGCCGCCAACTCCGCGGCCGAGAAGACCGGGAGGTCGGGGTCGCCGCCCGCCCGGTCGATGACCTCGGCGGCGAGTTGCTCCCAGGTCCGACCGCTGGCGAGATGCCAGGCCGCAGCCTGCGCGACCTTCTGCGACAGGTGACCGCTGGCGAGACCGCCCAAGATCAAGGCGACCTTCGGATCCTGCGAAACCTTCTCGAGGGCGGTGAGCCGGTAGGGCATGCGGGCCGTGGGCTCCCGCTTCCCGTATTCCAGGCACACGGTCGGCACCTTCACCGCCACGGTCGCGCCCGCGGCCACGGTGAACGGCTTGGTGAACGCGTCGGGGGCCGTGGTCGCCACGCGAAACAAGCCGCCGTCTTTCGGGCCGCTGCCGTCGGCTGCGATCACTCGATCCATCGCCAATCGCATCCCGGCCTTGGCGGCGGGCCGGTCGCGAAGCCAGCCGGCGAAGTCCTCTCCACGCTCGAGATAGAGTTCCTGCAGCCAGGCCGGCGCGCTCCAGACCATCCACTGCCGGAAGGCGAGCCAACGCGGATCCTGCACGCCGTACACCTCGCGGGCCACCCAGCAAAACGGGTTGCCACCCGGCGCACCGCCGATGCCCATGCCCTGGTTCTGCACGCCACCGCCGCCCACGTTTTGTGGCACGCCGCCGATGCCGCCGGCGCCGAAGCCGGCACCCTGCTGGCCCATCTGCGCGAGTACGGGCACACCCGCGAAGGCCGCGGGCAGCCGCAGCGTGAGCGGCCGATCAGCGCGATTGGTGACCACGACCTGGGCCGATCGGGCATCGTTGGCGATGAACTTGACCTCGGCGAGTCCTTCGGCCTCAGCGACCAGCACGTCACGAACCTCGGCGACGGCCGAGGCAGCCTCCGGTTGGCCCCAGGCGCGGTCAGACGGGGAAACGATGGCGGCGATGCACAGGGCAGCCATCAGGGGGCGCACGGTGCGGGAAGCGATCGGGCACGACATAGGGGGATTCCTCCCGAAAGGAGATGGGGAAATGAGAGCCTGAATGCCGGACCGAGGACCGACCCCGTCCGCACGCGTCCCTCTAGTATGGCTCTCGGCTCGGTCCAGGGAAAACAGGAGCGATCGAGCCGGTCATGCCGGTCGTGCGATCAGCCGTGACCGCAGCCAGTAGGCCACCCTCGGCGACGGCCGGCAAGCAGGAAAAATCGGGCTGAAACCGGGCCTACCGCTTGCTGAACTGGGTGCCGCGACGGGCACCCCGCAGGCCGTACTTCTTCCGCTCCTTCATCCGCCCGTCGCGGGTCAGGAGCCCGGAGTGCCGAAGCGGTTCGGCCAGTTCAGCGTCGAGCGCCTTCAACGCCCGGGCGATGCCCAGCCGGCAGGCACCGGCCTGGCCCGCTGGACCGCCACCATCGACGGTGATCGCCACCTTCACGGCCGTCCGCTTGCCCATCTGCTCGAGCGCGCCGGCCACGAGATTCCGCTCGTTCACCGAGGGGAAGTAGGCCTCGAGGTCGCGGCCGTTGATCGTCACCTCGCCGTTGCCCGGACGCATCCGCACGCGGGCGACCGCCGTCTTGCGGCGGCCCGTGGCGATGATCTCGTCTCCACGCCGCACGGCACGGACGGCCTGGGTCGTGCTCGGGGCGGGGGCCACGGCGGCGGGGGCGACGGGTTGCGAATCGGTGGTCATGAGTTCCTCTGACTGGTCTCGGCTGGGATGCGGTGCGGTCGAAATGCGGGATGAGTATCGCCGGAAGACCGGCTCAGACGCCCAACTTGAGCGGCGCGGGCTGCTGGGCCTGATGGGGATGCTCGGGGCCGGCGTAGACCT
>CAYVNX010000126.1:0-5836 GCA_964453165.1 uncultured Candidatus Kuenenia sp.
GCCTGGGACGCGACGGGACGCTCCGTTCGCTTTCCCTGACACGCATCCGGCGCTGTTGGTTCACCGGCTCGGGGGCGGCAAAAGTCGCGTCGCGGGCGAGGATACGCCCCTCTGCTCCGCGAGCGTTCGCCGACCCCCGAACCTGCCCGTCCATGGTGGCTCTTCGTGGCCAGCGTTGGCTGAGCTGCATGCTGACGTGGATCGTGGCGTTCGCGGCGGCCTGGTCGGTCGCCGCGGATGCCCCGCGGCCATTCGGCGACGACTTCCCCGAACTCGATTCCTGGGCGGTGGGAGAGTGGTGGGTCGGGCCTGCGGCCTCGCCGAATCCCGCGGTGAAGCCGGCCCAGCGGCTGCCGTTTCGGCTCGACGTGCCACGCGACGAGGTCGTGGCCTTTGCCGTCTACACAGTCGACGTGAAGCCTGCCGGCGGGCCGGCCGTGCTCAAGCTCACGGCCCAGCTTTTTCCCCTGAAGCCGAACGAGCCCCGCGTCGCGCGGCTGGAGCTCGAGCGGGCAGGCCGCTGGGAGGAGGTGGCGACAGCTGAGCTGCTCGTTCCCGGCTGGGACGCCCACTTCCGGATCGAAGGCTGGGATCCGAGCCGGGCGGTGCCCTACCGCGTGCGGCACGGCGAGGAGGCGATGTTCGAGGGGCTCGTGCGGGCCGATCCCGCTGCCCACGACGCGATCACGGTGGCGGTGCTCTCCTGCAATTCCTCGGCCGAGCCGGGCGAGCGGGCGGAACTCGTCGCTGGGCTGCGGGCGGCCGATCCGGATCTGCTCTTCTTCGCCGGCGACCAGACCTACCGGCATACGCAGCACACCGTGGGCTGGCTCGAGTTCGGCCTGCAGTTTCGCGAGGTGCTCCGCGATCGTCCTACGGTCACCATTCCCGACGACCACGACGTGGGCCATCCGAACCTCTGGGGCGAAGGGGGTGTGAGGGCTCTGCCCGACAAGAACGGTGCTGACGGCGGCTACATCTACCCCGCGGCCTACGTGAACATGGTGCAGCGGCAGCAGACCTGGCATCTGCCCGATCCCGTCGACCCTCCGCCCGTGGCCCAGGGAATCACGGTCTATTTCACCCGGCTCGTGCTCGGTGGGATCGACTTCGCGATCCTGGAAGACCGGAAGTTCAAGACCGGGCCGCTCGGTGCGATTCCGCCGCTGGGGCCGCGGCCCGACCACATTCTCGATCCCGGCTACGACCGGCAGGCGATCGACCTGCCCGGCCTGGAATTGCTCGGTCAGCGGCAGCTCACCTGGCTGGCCCGCTGGGCGACCGACTGGGAGGGTGTGCGGGCCAAGTGCTGTCTGTCGCAGACGGCCTTCTGCGGCGCGGTGCACCTCCACGGCAAGCCGACCAACCGCCTGCTCGCCGACCTCGACTGCAACGGCTGGCCGCAGTCGGGCCGCACCGCCGCCCTCCGGATCCTGCGGGAGGCCAAGGCGCCGCATCTCTGTGGCGACCAGCATCTGGCCGTCGTCGTGCAGCACGGCATCGACGATCATCGCGACGGTCCCTGGGCCTTCACGGCGCCGGCACTGGTCAACGCGACCTACGGGCGGTGGTGGCATCCGCTCGACGATCAGCCCGGCCGCAACCCCGTGCCCGAGAGTCCACTGCCTTGGACGGGCGACTACGAGGACGGCCTGGGCAACAAGATCACGATGGTGGCCTACGCCAACCCCGCCGAGCTCACCGATCCCCGTCAGCGGGGCGACGGTTACGGCGTCGCGCGGTGGGAATTTTCCGAGCCGGGCACCGGGCGGCCGATGCCCGGCCGGCTCGAATTCGAGTGCTGGCCGAGGTTTCCTCTGGTCGGCCCGGACGGAAATCCGCGGCAGTTTCCCGGTTGGCCGGTCGTAACGGAATTGCCCGTGGACTGAAGGACCGCCCCCGGCCGATCCGAAAAAAACCCTGATCTTCGGCGAATCGGCCCGGACCACTCGACCGCGGCTCCTTCGCCGGCTACCCTACAGGGCTCCCGCCAGGGCTGTTTCCTGGCGTCCTTTCCTTCCTTCCGACTCAGATCCGCCATGGCCGACTCCGCCGCCAGCATGAAGAATGCCGACCACACCTACGCCGTCGTCGTTGACGGCGGCCGTCAGTACCGCGTGATGGAGGGCCAGGAGCTCGAGATCGACTTCCGGCATCTGCCCGCCGGCAGCGAGGTCGTCTTCGACGACGTGCTCGCGGTCAGCACCTCGGGCAAGCTCACCCTCGGCAAGCCGAAGGTGAAGGGCGCGACCGTGAAGGCCGAAGTTCTCGGTCTCGTGCAGGGCGAGAAGATCTACGTGCAGAAGTTCAAGCGGCGGAAAAACTACCGCCGTCGCACCGGCCACCGCGCCGTGAGCACGAAGATTCGGATCGCCAGCATCAAGGCCTGAGCGGGTCTCGTCGCTCAGACGCGGAGAATCCCGGCGAGCGGCCCGCCGGCGCTGCAGAGTGCATCCACGCTGGCCGTGATTGCTGGATCTTCTTCGACGGGCGGAGCGTGGTGCGGCTTGAGCCGGGCGTCGATCACGAGCGGCCCACCACAGCCCCAGTGCTTGTGGCGGATTTCGGCTTCGACGCCGTGCACGTCCACCGCTGGGTTCGACCGCGTGAATGTGAGCCACAGGAAGTTCTCGAGGCTCGCCGCCGCGAAGTCGGCGTCGTCCACCACGACCACGAGCGGAAACGCCCGCAGCGGGTGATCCGGCCCGATCGCTCCGCAGAGCCGTCCGACATCGGCGGCCCAGGCGGCCTCGGTGGTCGGGGCCCAGATGGCCGCGTCGCTTTCCGCCTCGAGTCTCGGCCGCGGTTCGATTCGCGGGCCCGTCACCGCCACGATCCCCGGCAGGCAGAGCCGCGGGTGGGCGAATCCGGGAGGCAGGCCGATGCCTGACGGAAGTTCCCGCGGCAGCGGACGTCGCGGTTCGCCCCGCGCCGCCACGACGAGTTTCGAGCCGGCGTTGAAGCCCTGACCCGAGTAGTCGAGCGTGTCGATCGTGGTTTGGGTGTGGAAGTGGCAGTCGCGTCGCCAGTCCACGCGGGCGAGCAGGTGGGAGAGGAATTCCCGCACGTCGTGGGCGTCGAGACCGGGACAGTCGCCGCCGTTGACGATGAACAGATACTTGGCGAGCGAGAGCTGCCCCTGGCCGAGAATCGCCGAGGCCTGGGTGAGGAGCTCCGCCGGCCGATCCGACTTCTTCCAGGGGAGGTATCGCTCGCTCCCCACGGCCAAGAGCAAGGGATGCACGCCCGAGGCGTCGACGGCGTGCACGCTCGACACGCCCGGCAGCACGGTCGGGATCACGGGCCCGGTGAGTTCATGGACGAGCCAGCCGAACAGGGTGTCTTCCTGGGGCGGGCGGCCGACGACCGTGACCGGCCAGATCGCGCCTTCGCGATGCCAGACATGGTCGACCTTGAGCAGCGGAAAATCATGCTTGCGGGCGTAGTAGCCGAGATGATCGCCGAAGGGTCCCTCGGGCTTGGTCGCCCCCGGGTGCACCGTGCCCTCGATCACGAAGTCGGCGTCGGCATAGATAGAAGGCCGGCCAGCTCGGCGGATCATCGGGATCCGGTGCCCCGCGAGCACGCCGGCGAAGGTGAGTTCCGCGAGTCCTTCTGGCAGCGGCATCACGGCCGAAACGGCCATCGCCGGGGAGCCGCCAAGGAAGATCGCCACCTTGAGGGGTTCGCCGCGGGCGAGCGCCGCCGCGTGGTGCAGGCCGATGCCGCGGTGGAGCTGGTAATGCAGCCCGGTCTCGCGGTCGGGCTCGTAGTCGTTGCCGGCCAACTGCACCCGGTACATCCCGAGATTCGAGTGCTTCGGGCCGGGCCGGGCCGGGTCTTCGCTGTAGACCGCCGGGAGCGTCACGAAGGGACCACCGTCGCCCGGCCACGACACCACCTGGGGCAGGGCCGAGAGCCGTGTGGAGCGGGCCAGCACCGGTCCGGTTCGCACCGAGCGGGGGAGCATCGAGAGGGCGTCGTAGGGACTCCGCCAGTAGCGGCCGGGCTTCCGCAGGGCGGCGGTTGGATCGATCTTGAGTTCGACCAGCCGCCGCACCCGGTCGAAGGTATCGGCGAAGATCCGTTCGATCCGCCGCTTGGTGCCATAGAGATTGACGAGTACCGGAAAGGCGGTGCCCCGTGGCTGCGTGAACAAGACCGCCGGCCCGCCGGCCCGGAACAGCCGCCGCTGGATCTCCGCGATCTCGAGGTGGGGATCGACCGGGTGGTCGATGACGACGCATTCGCCCGCCTGGCGGAGGGCCGTGACGCAGCTTTGGAGTGAACGAAATCCCATGCGAAAAAGGTGCCTGCCACCAAATTTGGGTAAAAAGCGGTCGTTGCTTTATAGGCATCTTCCCCAGATTTGGTGGCTGGCACCTTTTCGACCTTTTCGTTCGAGGTTTGAGCGTCATGGCCGACCTGTTTGCCGCCTCGCGGGCCTCCAACGTGGCCCGGGCTGCACCGCTGGCCGCCCGAATGCGGCCCCGCCGGCTGGCCGACTACGTGGGCCAGGAGCAGACCGTCGGCGCGGGCAAGCTCCTCCGCCGGCTGATCGAGGCCGACCGGCTCGGATCGGTGATCCTGTACGGGCCGCCGGGAGTGGGCAAGACGACGCTGGCCGAGATCATCGCCCACGAGACCCGCCGCCGGTTCGTGGAACTCTCCGCGACGGCCTCCGGCGTGAAGGACGTTCGCGACGTGCTCGAGGCGGCCCGCCGCCGGCTCGAGGACGACGGCCAGAAGACCTGCCTCTTCATCGACGAGATTCACCGCTTCAACAAGGCCCAGCAGGACGTGCTCCTGCCCGATGTCGAGAATGGCGTGATCGCCCTGATCGGGGCCACCACGCAGAATCCCTTCTTCGCCCTCACCTCGGCGCTCGTCAGCCGCAGTCGACTCTTCGAACTCGAGCCGCTCGGACCCGAGCATGTCGCCGCGCTCCTCGACCGGGCGGTGGCCGATCGTGAGCACGGCTTCGGCCGCGAGGCGATCACGCTCGCCCCGGAGGCGCGGGCGTTTCTCGTCGAGACCTCCGATGGCGACGCCCGCCGGGCGCTCGGGGCGCTCGAAGTGGGCGTGCTCTCGAGCCCTGAGCGGCCGCTCGTCTTCACGCTCGACCTGGCTCGCGAGAGCGTGCAGCGGAAGGTGGTGGCCTACGACTCGGGCGACACCCACTACGACTGCGCCAGCGCCCTGATCAAGAGCATCCGCGGCAGCGACGCCGACGCAGGCCTCTATTGGCTGGCCCGGATGCTCGAGGGGGGCGAGGACGTGCGGTTCCTCACCCGCCGGCTCGTGATCCTCGCGAGCGAAGACATCGGCAACGCCGACCCACGCAGCCTGATGATCGCGGTGGCCGCGATGCAGGCGGCCGAGTTCGTGGGGTTGCCGGAGTGTCAGCTCACGCTCGCCCAGGCCGTGACCTACCTGGCGCTCGCGCCCAAGAGCAACGCCTGCACGCTGGCGATCGCCGCAGCACGTCGCGATGTTCGCGAGCAGGCGGTGATCCCTGTGCCCCGGCACCTGCAAGACAAACACTACGCCGGCGCCAAGCGGCTCGGACATGGCCAGGGCTACGCCTATGCCCACGACGCCCCCGACGCGATCGCCGCCCAGGACTACCTTGGCGTGGAGAAGAACTACTACGAGCCGACCGACCGCGGCCTGGAGCGGGACCTCGGCGAGCGGCTCCTCGAGATCAGGCGGCGGCTTCGGGGCGACCGCGAGCCGACCTCTGGAGGTGCATGAGTTCCGCGACGATCTCGCTGCCGAGCGCCTGCTCGAGCCGTTCGAGGGCGCGGGCCACCGTCGCCCCGTCGAGCACACGGTG
>CAYVNX010000127.1:0-5750 GCA_964453165.1 uncultured Candidatus Kuenenia sp.
GTGCGGCCGGCGGCCGGAGGGCCGCCGAGGTGCAGGGGCATGGATGCCCCTGCACCGCTGAAACAGCGGCCCGTGGGGGCAGGCTTGTAGCCTGCCCGAATGTCGGTTGTTTCAGGATCCGGCTTGCCCACCTGAATCGGCCTGGATTCCCCCGGCCAGACTATGAGCCTGCGGCCACGTGCCTCGCTCGTTCTAATAGTGGGATATGGCGCGTGAGGGGAAGTCACCGAGTCCGTGGGCAGGCACCAGGCCGGATCCTGAGGGAACCGATCGGGTTCGCGTCGCCCTGCTTACGCCGCCGGGCCGTGGCGCGCTGGCGGTGGTAGGCGTGGCCGGGCGAGCGGCTTGTGCCGTGGCCGATCGGCGGTTTACGCCGCGGGGTGGACGGCCGCTCGCGGCTCGCTCTGATGGTTCGATCTGCGTGGGGCGGTGGCAGGCGGCCGATGATCCTGCGGCAGCCGGCGAAGAACTCGTCGTCGTGCGGGTGTCGGCCGAGCGGCTCGAGGTTCACTGCCATGGCGGGCTCGCTGCGCCCGAGGCTGTGCTCGCGAGCCTCGAGGCCTGTGGGGCGACTCGGCAATCGTGGCAGGACTGGGCTGCGGAGGCAGCTGGGAGCGAGATCGAGCGGGAGGGGCGGCTGCTGCTGTCTGCCGTGGCAGGGCCGCGGAACGCTCGGATCCTGGTGAGGCAACTGTCGGGCTGTCTCGAGCGGGAGATCGAGCGGATTGCCGGCCTCGCGCCGGGCCCGGAGCGAGCCGTGGCAGCCGACCGACTCCTGCGAGCCGCCAGAGTCGGGCTGCGGCTGGCTCGGCCCTGGCGGGTGGTGTTCACAGGCCCGGTGAATGCCGGCAAGAGCAGCCTCGTCAATGCGCTGGCCGGCCACGAGCGGTGCATCGTGTCGGCCGAGCCGGGGACGACTCGTGATCTCGTCACGACGCGTATCGTGCTCGGCGGCTGGGAGGTCGACCTCGTCGACTCGGCTGGGCTTCGACCAGACGATGCGGCGGCCTCGGCCACCGAGCGGGCGGGCATCGCCCGGGCCGTGGCGGCGGCCACTTCGGCCGACCTGACCGTGCGGGTCGAGTCGGCCGAAGGCGACGGCGATGCGATTGGCCTGGGCGATCCACGCGCGCGTGCCCAAGAATTGCGGGTCGTGACGAAGGTCGATCTGACGAAGCCCGGCTGGCAGCCACCGGCCGACGCAGTCGCGACGAGCGTCGTCGCCGGCCGCGGGATCGCCGAGTTGGCTGCAGCCCTCGTGGCCCGGCTCGTGCCGGAAGATCGGGAGGATCCCGGCCTGCTTTCCGGTCCAGTGCCGTTTACCGCGCGGCAGGTCGAACTGCTCCGCCACGCGATGCTCATCGATCTGCCCCCCGTCTTCCCCGACACGATGCGGGCGGCAACGCGGCCGGACCGCACCCGCTGATCGTGACGGCCCGTCTCCCTGGGAGTGTTTCCGATGACGAACAGGCTGATCTGGCTCGCGGTCCTGCTGCTCCCGACCGCAGCGGCGGCTGAGGAGGTGCTCGTCTGGTTCGGCACCTACACCAGGCCCGGAACCGGATCGGAGGGCATCTACACGGCGCGGTTCGACACCGAGCGAGGCCGGTTCAGCGAGCCCGTCCTGGCCGCTTCCGCCCGCAACCCGTCGTTTCTCGCGAGCCATCCGCGGCTCCCATTTCTGTACGCGGTGTCGGAGGTTTCCGGCTCCGACGGCAAGCCGGCAGGCGCCGTCACCGCCTTCGAAATCGACGAGCGCACTGGCAGGCTCGAGGATCGGGGGGCGGTGTCGAGCGGCGGGGCCGGGCCCTGCCATCTGGCCGTCGATCCGGCGGGCACGATGCTGCTGGTGGCCAACTACGGTGGCGGAAGCGTCGCCTGCCTGGGCCTCGCCGCGGATGGCAGGCTCGAACCGATCGTGTCGGGTGAGCGGGGCAGCGGCCTGTTGCAGCACGAGGGTGACCGATCCGGCGAGCCCGGCATCGACCCCACGCGCCAGGCGAAGCCGCATGCCCACTCCGTCGACCTTCTTCCCGGACCTGATGCGGCCACGCGGCACGTGGTCGTCTGCGATCTCGGGCTCGACCGCGTCTTCGTGCACCGCTGCCAGGCAGACCGGGCCACCCTCGAGCCTGGCACCTTTGCGGCCACGGCGGCCGGCGCCGGGCCTCGGCACTTCGCCCTTCACCCGGACGGCATGCGGGGGTGGTGCGTCAACGAACTCGATCTGACGGTGACCGGGTTCGAGCGGGACGGCGACGAACTCATCCCGCGGCAGACGCTCTCGACCCTCCCGCCGAACGTGGCCGACCGCAGCGGCTGCTCCGGCGCCGAAATCGCCGTCCATCCGGCAGGTCGGTTTGTCTACACGAGCAACCGCGGCCACGACTCAATCGCCATGTTTCGGATCGCCGCCGCCGGGCCAATGCTCGAATTTCTCGGGGCCGAGCCGGCCCGGGTCAAGACGCCCCGGCACTTCGCCATCGCTCCGGGGGGCCGGTTCCTCGTGGCGGCTGGACAGGACTCGGGTTCGGTGACTGTGTTCGCCATCGACCAGGCCACCGGCCGACTCAGCGTCGTGGGTGAGTCGCTCACCGTCCCGGCCCCGGTCTGCGTGCTGTTTCGGCCTTGAGAGCCGGCGTTTCCAGAAAAGCCCGGGTGGCGTGCTTGGTTGGGGTTGAGAGGTTCGATAGGTTTCCCCTTGGGTGGCAGGGTGGGGCAGGGGGCCGCGGAGCCGGAGAGCTCACGAAAAACTCACAATCGCGGCGTACGGTGGGGCTTTTTTCGGCGTCCGAAGCGGATGGGCTGCTCACCCCGCGTTCTGAAGACCGGTGTGTATCGCTCCAAAGGATTCAAAGGGTTTCCAAAAGAGGGTTTTCAATGACGGTTCAGGGATTTCTCGGGCCGAATCGGTGCGGGCTCGCGAGTCTGGTCATGGCCGCGGCGGCCATCGGATTCGGTCGGGCCGAGGCCGCGATCATCGTCGACTACACGCTGACGAACATCGTCACGTCCTCCGCGGAGCCTGCCATCTCCGCGCCGCCGACCACCGTGGCGGCGGGGATCATGGCCTCCGATATCACCCGTGGCCCCGGCCTGACGCCGATCAATCTCGGCCGTGGGTTTAGTGCTCAGGGCTGGAACAACGCGGAGGGCACGTCGACGACCCGCGACGACGCCATCGGCGGAGGCAGATACTACGGCTTCGAACTGACGGTCGCTCCGGACGTAACCGTCTCCTTCACCGACATCAGCGTCTCGCTCTACAAGTCGGCGCTCACGTCGCCGGCAAACCTTGAGTGGCAGTATTCCCTCGACGGCTTCGCGACCGAGGGCAAGACACTCGTCGGCTTCGATCACTTCGGCCGCAATAGCGGCACGGCCCCGGAGGTTCTCGAGCCCTTCCAGTGGATGACCGTCAACACCCCCGGCCAATCGAACGGCAACCCCACGCCGCCGCTCTCCATCTCCGAGGTGGCGGAACTCCAGAATCTCGTGGGGCCCGCGACGGTCAGCATCCGGCTCTACGGCTGGGGGTCGATCAACGGCAACCCGACGACTGCGACGAACACGCTGGCCCTCGGACGCGACATGGGCCCGCTGATCAACGGCACGATCAGCGGGGGAGGCCCGACCGGCATCGTGATCGACGTTCCCAGCGGGGTGCAGACCCAGGCTGAAGCGGGCTATCCCGCGATCGGTTCGGCCGACTCGGTGCAGAAGACCGGAGCGGGCACTGTGGTGTTCGACGCGGCCAACGCCTATGCAGGCCCGACGACGGTTTCCGCCGGCACGCTGCAGGTGGCCAACGCCGACGCCCTCTCCGCCACGACCGTGACGGTCGACTCGGCGGCCACGCTCGCGATCGATGCCGGCGTCACGATGAGGGGCCCCGCTGTGATCGTCGACGGGGGAACGTTGGCCGCGTCATCCTTCGTCGTCGATTCGACGACGGGCATCGGATCGGTGGCAGTCAATGCCGGCACGATTTCTGGCTCGCCGGTGGTGAGCGTGTCGGGAGCGGGGCAATTGTCCCTCGCCCAGGACGTCCGCGTGACCGTCGGAATCGGAGGGTTGTCGGTCGATCAGTCGGGCGGTGGCGGCCGGCTCGACCTCGGAGCCGGTGGCGTGACGGTCGCTTCCGGCGGAATCTCGGCCGCCGACGTGCGGGCCGACATCATCGCCGGCCGCAACGGAGGCGCGTGGAACGGCACGACGGGGATCATGTCGAGTGCTGCCGCGGCCTCGGGGGGCAACCGGGCGGTTGGCTACGTCGTGGCGGCCGACGGCTCGACGACGATGTCGTTCGCCGCGCCGGGCGACACGAACCTCAATGGCACGGTAGACGTGTTTGACCTGGTCAGTGTCAACAGTGCGGGAAAGTATGGCTCAGGCCAGGCTGCGGTGTGGAGCCAAGGCGACTTCAACTACGACTCCGTGACCAACGTCTTCGACCTGGTGGGCATCAATTCTGCCGGGGCCTACGGCCGGGGCAACTACTTTCCGCCAGCCCCGAGCATGGCCACCGGTTCCGTGGCGGCGGTTCCGGAGCCCGCGACCCTGGGCGTGATTGCCGCCGTCGCGTTGGCCGGTAGCCGCCTACTCCTGCGGAGCCGCAGCGGATTTCGGCTCCCGCGGCGCCGGGGGTTCACCCTGGTGGAGCTGCTCGTGGTGATTGCGATCATCGCCACCCTGATCGGGTTGCTGCTGCCCGCGGTGCAGAGCGCCCGCGAGGCAGCCAGGCGGTCGGCCTGCATGAACAACGTGAAGCAGCTCGGTCTCGCGCTCCACAATCACCATTCCGCCCGCGGGAAGTTTCCTCCCGGCTTCGGCCTCTACCGCGAGTTCTGGTCGGCCCACATTCTGCCCTACCTCGAGGAAGGGGCGCTCTACGACCGGATCGAGTTCGTCGACTCGCGGGCCAACGATTGGGGCAGTTACAACCACCCCAACCGCGATGCCTGCGCCGCGGTGATTCAGGCGATGCGTTGCCCCTCGGCGGGATTGGTCACCGGGAAAGACAACCAGGGCATCCCCAATCGGTCGCCCGTGAGTTATCGCGGCGTGGCGGGATCGATGATTTCGTCCGACGACCTGAGCACGCGGGCGGCCGGATATAACACGGCGGCCTACTCGGCGCTCGAGGGGGAGCCGAGCGATCGCGATTCGTACGTCCGCCGTTCTGAAGGCATCTTGTTCGGAGCCAGCCGTGTGAAGATCAAGGACGTGACCGACGGCACCTCGAAGACCTTCATCCTCGGTGAGTCCTTCACCGACACCGACTACACGAAGGACAGCCAAAACATGGACTACTGGGGCTTGTTCGGCCCGCAGATGGGCAACGACTCGGCCGCCTGGGCCCCCGGATTCGTCCGCGGGACCGAGCACACGGAAGGCGTCGGGTCGGCGGTGGTTCCGATCAACAGCCGGCTCAACCCGCTGATGCACGGCACGCTGATGGAAATGAGCTTCGGCAGCCGGCATCCGGGCGGCGCGGTGTTCTGCCTCGCCGACGCCTCGGTGCGGTTCGTGAACGAGACGGTGGAACTGCAGACCTACCAGGCCCTGGCCACCCGTGGGCTCGGTGACCTGGTGGGCGATTTCTGAGCTGGCTCTCGGAGCGGGCTTTCGGTCGCGGCGCTTTGCGGAGTGCCCGCCGGCAATGCGGCGAGCGGCCCTCGTCATGGCCCGGGAGCGGCTGGGTGCGGCGGCTTCTCCAGGCAGTAGAGCCGGCGATCGGTGCGGAGGTA
>CAYVNX010000128.1:0-5684 GCA_964453165.1 uncultured Candidatus Kuenenia sp.
GCCCCTGGCATTGGGTGGCCCCCGGCATCGGTTGACGGCGGCTGCGACCCGCTGCTACTCCCCCATCGTCCGACCGTTTCCCAGGGATTCCCCGATGCCCGCCCCCAGCCGCCTTCCGTCACTGGCCGCCCTGTTCTTCATCGTGGCGCTGGCAGCGGTGCCAGGCGTGGGCGGAGAGCCCCACCCCCTCGCCCCGGCCGACACCTCGAGCCCGCGGGCCACGCTCACGAGCTTCGTGACGATGGTCGACGGGATCTATGCCGATCTCACCGGCGAAAAGCAGTCGGCCGAACTCCGGGACCGGCTGCGGCGGCGGATCGCCAAACTCGGCGCATGTTTCGATCTCTCCGCGGTGGCCCCCTCGCTCGTCGGATCGAAGCAGCGACAGACGAGCGTGTATCTCAAGGAAGTGTTCGACCGGATCGGACTGCCCCCGAGCGCGGAGATTCCCGACGCCGAGGCCGCCTCTGCCGATGCGCTCACGAAGTGGCGAGTGCCCGACACGGACATCACGCTCGTGCGGCTTGCCGAGGGCCCACGGGCCGGGGAGTGGGTCTTTTCCACCGACACCGTCGCCCGAGCCGAAAGCTTCTTCGGACTCGTGCAACACCTGCCCTACCGGGCCGACGCCGGAAGTCCTGGGCTGCTGGCCCGCTACCTCGACTCACCCGGCTGGATGATTCCGAGAGATCTGATCCTCGGCCTCCCCGAATGGTGTCGGAAGCGAGTCTTGGATGTCTCGGTCTGGCAGTGGTCAGCCGCAGCGATCCTCCTAGCCATCGGCGGAGCGGGCGTGGCTGGGGCGTTTGCCGGGGCCCGTCGGGCCGCGGGCAGGCCGGGCCTCCTGGCCCTGGTGACGACGCTGTCGGCGCCGGCCCTCTTGATCGCGACGTGTCTCGTGCTCGACACGCTCTACACCGACCAGGTTCGTATCACCGGCCATGTCTTGTTCGCGGCCAAGACGGCGCTCCGCATCGGCATCTTCAGCGGCTGCGTCGTGCTTGTCCACGCCGTTCTCGCGCGGCTGGGCGAAGCGGTGATCCGATCGCGGCGGCTGCGACCGAACACGATCGACACGCAGGTCGTGCGGCTCGGATTCCGCATCCTCACGGTGCTGTCGACGGCCTGGATGGTGATCCATGGCGCCGATTCGATGGGAATCTCGGTCACGCCCCTGATCGCCGGCCTCGGCGTGGGCGGCTTGGCCGTGGCCTTGGCCGCCCAACATACGATCGAAAACTTCATCGCCGGCCTGGTGCTCTTCGCCGACAAGCCGGTGCGGATCGGCGACACCTGCCAGTTCGGCGAGCATCGGGGCACCGTCGAGCAGATCGGGCTGCGGTCGACCCGGATCCGCGGACTCGACCGAACGGTCATCTCGATCCCGAACTCGGAGTTCGCCAAGCTCCGGCTGATCAACTTCGCCCGCCGTGACCGGATTCTCCTCAGGACCGTGCTCGGCCTCCGGTACGAGACCACCACCGACCAACTGCGACACGTGCTCGCGGCCCTGCGGAACCTGTTGACGAGCCATCCGCGGATCGATGCCGAGAGCGTTCGCGTGCGGTTCGTGGGCTATGGCAGCTACTCGCTCGACGTCGAGATTTTCGCGCTGGCGGAGACCAACGACTGGGCGACGTTTCTCGCGATTCAGGAAGACATCCTGCTCGAGGTGATGGACGTGGTGGCCGGCTCGGGCTGTAACTTCGCCTTCCCGTCACAGACGCATTACATGGCGAGCGATGACGGCATCGATGCCACGGCCCGGCAGCGGGCGGAATCGCAGATCCGCGATCTCCGAGCGACCAGTGGCCTGGCGGTGGCGGGATTTCTGGAACGGGACGCGAACGAATCGCCGCGTCCCGCCGGGACGGCGACTCGACCGGAACGCTCGGCCGCCTGACCCCGCGGCAGACGTCGCTCACCGCACGCGGCTCGGAGAGCGCGAGACGTCAGCCCTTGGCGTCGACCTCGGCCTCGACGGCGCCGACCACCTCCGCCAGTTCGGCCTCGACCTCCTCGATCGGCCGCCCAAACTGGTCGCGGGCCACGGGGGCAAACCATCGGGGCAGGATCGGCAGGCCGGCGTCTTTCCAGGCCTGCTCCATCCGGTCGCCAGCCAGCCGCACGATCTTCTCGCGGCCGCGGCCCGCAAGGGTCGAACGATCGGCCCAGGGAGTGACGGGACCTTCAAACCCAGCTGCCTGGGCAGCCGTGAGCACCGCTGCGGCCGGAATCACGCCGGTCTCACCCGGCATCAGCCGCTCGGCTGCCGTGAGAGCCGAGGGCTCGACCGATCGCGGTGCGTCGGAGAGCCGGACCTCGACGAGACGGCCAGCGGGCAGCTTCGCGATCAGGTCGACCGGCTCACCGTTGACATGCAACGCCCATGCGTCGGCAACGGCGCCGATCTGCGGGTGGGAAACCGCCACAAGACCGATCAGGCCTTCGAACGTGTGGATGAAGGGCATCGCGAGTTCAGCCCGGGCGGCAGCCTCCGGCCGGATCGCGAGGCCGAGCATCATGCCGTGGGGCGCGAGCAGATCGCCGATCGTGTGAAGCCGCGTGCGGTAGAGCTCGAAGAAATCCTTGAAGGAATGCTCGTCGGAGCCAGGAGCGATCGTCGCCACGGCCCGCGGCGCCTCCGCGGCGGTGGCCAACTCAAGGATCGCCGGCAGGGCGGCCATGTCGGCCTCGAACTCAGCATCGGCCGCATCCAGCCGAACCGGCAGCTGAAAACTGCCGCTCTTGAGCCGGGCGCTCACCATCAACCGGCGGGCGTGCTCGACGCCGTATGCCTCTGCCTGCTTCTGCAGATCGAGGATGTCGATATCCATGCCGTCGAAGCCGAACGACAGGGCCAGTTCGATCAGTTCGCTGGGACGTCCGGAGAGGGGCAGGCCAAAGGTGCTGAGGTTGCGAAACATGGGGTTTCTCTGGGTGCGGGAAGCCCAAGAGTATAGCGGCCGATCCGAGCCTTTCAAAAGCCGCCGTCACCGGGCCTGACGGGCGGGAACGCCGCGGATACGATTGCCCCGAGGGGGCCGATGCCGCCGCTGCCTCTCGGTTTTCGTCCCGGCTTCTGGCTTCCACCCCCATGACCCTCCTCGAAGCTGTCGTGCTCGGCGTCGTGCAGGGGTTGACCGAGTTTCTGCCGATCTCGAGCACGGCCCACCTGCGGATCGTGCCGGCCTTGGTGGGCTGGGAGGATCCCGGGGCCGCCTATTCGGCCCTGATCCAGTGCGGCACGCTGGCGGCCGTCTGCATCGCGATGCGGCACGACATCGCAGCGATCCTCAGCGGATTGGTGACGGCGGTGCGAGCGGGTCGGCCCTGGAGCACGGTCGAGTCCCGAGCCGCGATCATGATCGCCCTCGGTACGATTCCGATCGTGGTGGTCGGCCTCTCGGCCCGCGACTTCATCCGGGGAGGGGCCCGGCAGTTGGCCGTCGTGGCGGCCGCCCTGTTCGGCGCCACGATCCTGATGGCTGCCGCGGAATGGATCACTCGCGGCCGGGCCCGCCGAGGCGATGCTGGTCGCGACGGGCTCGCGGGCGTGCGACTCTCCGACGCCCTCTGGATGGGGCTGGCTCAGGTGCTCGCGCTCGTGCCGGGGGCCAGCCGCAGTGGCAGCACCATCTCCGCGGGCATGCTCACCGGCCTCGACCGCCGCACCGCTGCCCGGTTTTCGTTCCTGCTCTCGCTCCCGGCCGTCGGGGCCGCGGGGCTGCTCGAGACCTGGAAGGCCCGGCACGAGATCCTGGCCACGGGCGACGACGTCACCGCTGCCGTCGTGGGAACGCTCGTGGCGGGAGTCGTGGGCTACGCGTCGATCCGCTGGCTCTTGCGGATGCTCACAAGCCACACCCTCTGGCCGTTCGTGGCCTACCGACTCGCCCTGGCCGGGGTGCTCGCCGCGATCATCGCCGGCGGCTGGGCGGACCGGCCCGGGGAGAGTCCCGACCGCAACCCAGCCCCGGCAGCGGCGTTGAATCCGGTATGAACCCGCTCGCCTGGCACTCTGACCGCCTCGTTCACGCCGCCGGCTTCGCCCTGGTCGTCGTCGGGGCGTTGGCTGCCCCCTCCGCCTCGGCCGCGAGCATCGCCCCGCGAGCCTGCGACGACGCCACCTTCCTCCGCCGCGCCTCGCTCGACCTCGTTGGACGGCAGCCCGCGCCGGCCGAGATCGAAGCCTTCCTGGCCGATGACGCGCCCGGCAAGCGGACGGCCCTTATCGATCGGCTCCTCGACGACCCCGCCTGGTCCACGAACTGGGCTCGGTACTTCCGCGACGTCATCCTCTACCGCCGCAGCGACGACCGTGCGATCGCGATGGCCCCGGCCGTCGAGGCCTTTTTCAAGCGGCATCTCGACGACCGCGCGGCCTGGGACGAGATCGCCCAGGACGTGATCACGGCCACCGGCCTTCCCTCGGAGCATGGCGAGACGGCGATCATCATCGCGCAGATGGGGGAGACGGCCGACATCGCCGCCGAGGTCGCCCGCGTGTTCACGGGTGTGCAGATCCAGTGCGCCCAGTGCCACGACCATTTCTCCGACCGCTGGAAGCGTGCGCAGTTCCACGAGTTCGCCGCCTTCTTTCCTCGGATCGCGATCCGACGGGGTCCGGGCGAAGGCATCGACCGCTACGAGGTGGCCTCGTTCGATCGCGATCCTCGCTCCGGCCGGGGCAAGCGACCCGAGAATCCTCGTCGCGGCGACCTCGAGCATGAGATGCCCGACATCGACGACCCCTCGCTCCCCGGCACCGTGATGGAGCCGCGGTTTTTCCTCGACGGCGGCGGCGTGCCGCTGGGCACGCCAGACCGGAAGCGGCGAACGAAGGCGGCGGCGCTCGTCACCGCCGACTCGAACGAGTGGTTCGCCCGGGCGATCGTCAACCGGATCTGGACGGAACTCGTCGGCGACGGGTTCTACCCCGGCATCGACGACCTGGGGCCCGACCGCGAGCCGCGGTCGCCCGAACTGCTCGCCAGCCTCTGCCGCGACTTCGTCGCCAGCGATCACGATCTCCGCGGCCTCTTCCGAGCGATCATGGCAACGTCGGCCTACCAGTCGGAGAGCTGCTCGCGAGCCGACGCCAGCCGACTGCCGGGCGAGGTGAGCTGCCCCCAGCGGCTCCGGGCCGACCAGCTCTTCTCCGAGGTGCTCACCGCCCTCGGCACGAACGAGGCGATGCTGGCGGGACGGCCGCAACCGCAGGGCCGCCGCAATCAGTTCGCCGGCCCGCGGCCGCTCTTCAACACGGTCTTCGGCTACGACCCGGGGCTGCCGCGGGACGAGATCGAGGGCTCGATCCCCCAGGCATTGCTCCTGATGAACGGTCCGCAGCTCGCCCGCGCCCTCGACGGTGGCCGTCCCGTCTCTCCACTGGGCAGGCTGCTCCGCGATCACCCCGACGACCGCGAACTGGCCGACGAACTCCACCTCCGGACGCTCGCCCGCCACGCCACCGACACCGAAATCGCCGTCTGCCTGAGCCACGTCCGCGAGACGGGTGACCGAGCCGACGCCTTCGAAGACATCTTCTGGGCCCTCGTGAACAGCGCCGAATTCATTCACCGTAAATAGCGCGGCAGGGCCATCCCTGGCCCCTGCCGCTTGGTTTCCGGTCGCCGTCCCGGCGACCGATCGAGGTCTGAGAAAACAGGGCCATCCCTGGC
>CAYVNX010000129.1:0-5647 GCA_964453165.1 uncultured Candidatus Kuenenia sp.
AGAAGCAGCGCACCCTGTCAGGCACGCAGCGAGGCATAGCCTCGCGCCGCGTGCCCACGATTCTGCGCGACTTGGCCTTCCCCCGGTCAGGCACGCAGCGAGGCGTAGCCTCGCGCCGCGTGCCATCCGCGTCGCCCCGCCTCGACGTTCATCCGCGCAGACGGGGCCGCTACCTCGCGCAGGCCGCACGCCATCGGCCGCCCGGAAGGCGGCCGGCCGGGCGGAGGCCCGGCGAGCTCAGCGGGGCCAGGGATGGCCCGCTGAGCGCTGAAACAGCATGGCCCGCCGGGCGCTGAAATCAGAACACGTCGAGGTGGAAGTGATGCCCTTGGTAGTACCGCCGGCTCTTGGGGTAGTAGTTCTGCCAGGTGCGGTTGTAGACCGGCACCCGCATTTCCTGCGGATAGCGGTAATAGAGGTCGTTGGCCGATTGCATGTAGCCGTCGGCGTAGAAGTTCTGGGCGTACCACACGTAGGGATAGTGGTAGAGCCGGTTCCAGTCGTGGGTGTTGTAGGAGTGCCCCCACTGATAGCCGTAGGCCTGCTGGCCCGGCCCTGGCGGCTGGGCGGCGGCGTCGCCGGACAGGGCGACCAAGGCCAGGGCCAGCGCGGCCCCGGCGGCGAACAGATGCCGAGTCATGAGAATCCCCCCCGGGAAAAACCGATCCACGAGGAATATCGGACCCCGGCATGACCGTTCTTGACGGAAAAACCGTCACCGTCGGCAGGGTCGGCTCACCGCCCGGCGGGCAGGCGGCCCTCGGCCAGCTCGCGGTCCCACTCTTCGATGAGGGGCCAGTGGGCCGCGCAGGTGCCGAAGTCGGCCAGCGTCAGGTAGCCCTTGAGCCGGTCGATCGTGCGCTCGAGGAGGCGGTCGTCCTTGGCGAAGATCGGGCCGTGGCTCGGCAGCAGCCAGGCCACGTCGCTGGCGGCGATTCGCTCGAGCGAGCGGATGAAGGAAGGGATGTCGCTGCCGTGATGGGCGTCGATCGCCCCCACCGAGCCGTCGCGGTAGATGTTGTCGCCGGAGAACAGGATGTCGCCCATCCGGAAGGCGAGTTGGCTGTCGGTGTGGCCGGGCGTGTGCCAGACCTCGAGGCGATGGCTTCCGATCTCGAGGACCTCGCCGTCCTCGATCGTGCGATCGACTTTGACCGGGGGCATTGGCAGGTGCACGTCCTGGGCGGCGATCTCGGCGAAGGTCTTGATCCGGTCGCCCTGCTCGAGCGGGGCCACGGCCAGCGGGTGAGCGAGCACCGGCGCCTTGAGGATCGCTTTGGCCTTGGCGAGGCCCTGAATGTGGTCGACGTCGGCATGGGTCGCGATGATCGCCCGGCATTGCGACAGAGGAAAATCCATCTGCCGGATCAATTCCACGATCTCGTCGACGCTCTCCTCGTAGCCTATATCGATCAGAGCCCAGTCGCGTTCGTCGTACACGAGGTAGACGTTGCATCCGATCCGCCAGCCGGCCTGGTGGTTCATTTCGATCACGCCGGGGAATACTGGCCGTCGTTCGAGCATCGGAAGCGGGGCCGGAAGGGCCGGCCGGTTTGCGGGAAGGGGGGAGGCAGAGGACACTACCCGGTGGTCGGATCGTCAACGCCGACGCCGGTGGTCGGATTCTAGCAGACCTTGGAACGGGTCTGCCGCCGTCGCCGGAAGTGGTTGGCGATGAGCGGGAACCCGCGGCGTTTCTCGCACCGGCTCGACGGTGGCCAGGAGAGCAGCATGGGCGACGAATCAACGGCGCGCGGTTCGGGCGGTTCGTTCGCCTCGTGGGCGGGCCGGATCGCCGAACTGGCTACCCAGGTTGAACGGCTGCTGCCGCTGGCAGAAGAACTCGGACTTCCCGACTCGGCCGATGCCGGCTGGCACGGAGCCCTCTTCGGGAAGCTCCGTCCCCAGGTGGATCGGGAACCGCTGCTCGTGGCGGCGGTCTGTGGTGGAACGAATACAGGCAAGAGTCTGATCACCAACACGCTCGTCGGCACGGAGATCAGTCGCTCGGTGCCCGAGGCGGCCCGCACCGTGCATCCGGTGGCCAGCCTGCCCCGCGGACTCGCCGGGCGGGTCGATCTTGCGGCGGTGTTTCCCGGCTTCGAGCCGGCCGCCTGGACGAGCGAACGGGATCCGCTCGACACCTCGCGGGGCGACATCCTCGTGTGGCGGGAAGACGCGACCGGCATCCAGCCGGCCCGGCTGGTCATCCTCGACACGCCCGACATCGACGGCACGCTCCGGGAGAATTGGCGCCGGGCCGAACTGGTGCGAAACGCGGCCGACGTGATCCTGGCCGTGCTCACCCAGCAGAAATACAACGACGCCGCCGTCCGCGAGTTCTTTGCGGCGGCGGCGGCCGCCGGCAAGACCGTGATCGTGATCTTCAACATGCTCGACTGGCCGCGGCAGCGGGAGCGGCTGGCCGGCTGGCTCGCCACGTTCGCTGCCGAGACGGGCGTGGCGGCGACTGCGGTCTACGCCGCCCCGCACGACGCCGCTGCGGCTGCGGCCGGCAGGCTTCTTCTGGTGCCCGTCCCCGAACTCACGCCCGACGGCACTGCGCTGCCGCTCGAGGAGCGACTTTCGCAGGGCGACTTCGACATGATCAAGCGCCGCGCGATGACCGGCGCCCTGCGAGTGGTGCTCGATCCGCGGAGCGGTCTGCCCGCCTGGACCGCGGCCATCGGCGGCCGCGCGGCCGAATGGAAGGCATCGCTCCGGGTGCTCGAAGAGAAGGGCAGTGTGCGGGTCGAGCTTCCGCCGGCCCCCCGGGAGATCGTCTGGCAGGAGATCTGGGACTGGCTCGAGCCTCGGCGGTCAGCCCTCGATCTCACGGTCAGTCGCGTCTACCGCACGGCTGGGGCCGGCCTGGCCTGGGCCGCCCAGCGGATCGGCCTGGCCCGTTCGGCGGAGGAGAAACAGGAGGACTTCGCCGCGGTGGAACTGGCCGCACTCAAGCAGGCGCTCGGCGATTTCATCAGCCGCCTCGAGGATGCCTGCCGCCGCGACGAGCGGCTCGAGCGACTGCTGGGCTCTCGGCTGGCCACCGCCGATCGGGCCCGCTGGTATGCCGACCTCGAACGCCGTCACGCCGCCCTGCCGCTGGTCTCGGACGCCTACCGGGCATTCGTCCGCGGTGAACTCGATCGATTCGCCAGCGAGAATCCCACGCTCGTTCGGGCGATCGTCAACAGCCTCAACGTCGGCGCGGTGGCCCGGCCGGTGGTCTCCCTGGCGCTGCTCGGCGCGGGCGCGGCTGCAGTGCCGGCCGCCGCGGGCACTGCCGGCGGGCTGTCGGTGCTCGTCCACCACATCGGCGACTACGCGCTCTGGGCGGCAGCACCCTTGATGGGCGAGGGGGCGATCGGGCTGGCCGTGGCTGGGGTGCGTCCGTTGATCGAGCGGCTGTTCGCCGGCTGGTCGGTCGAACGGGGTCGCATCCTGATCGACACGCTCCATGACGTCGTGCTGGGTGACGGCGTCGAGGAGGTCGTGCGGCTGGCGGCGGCGGCGGAGCGGCCGGAGCTCGAACGGGTCAGGCAACTACTGGATGCATGCAGCCGGGAGATCGACGCGTGAATGGTGCCGAGCGAGAGACTGACCGGCCGGATGGCGACGCTGCGGGGCCCGACTTCGCCTCGTTCGACATGCTCGTCGACGGGATGGGGCGGTGGGTCCATTCGTTCGCTGACTGGCCGCCAGCCCGTCAGGTGGCGGCCGAGTGGGAGGCGATCGCGGGACGCCTCGACCGCACCCGTCGGGAACTCTCCCGGGTGTTGGTCGTAGGCGTGGTCGGCGGGACCGGCACGGGCAAGAGCACGCTCGTCAACGCGCTGGCCGGCGCCGAGGTGACGACGGCCGGCGACGTCGTCCGTCCGACGACGATCAATCCGGTGGTGGTGGCGTCGGCCGACGTCGATCTCTCGTGGCTGCCGGTTGCCGAGATGCAGGCGCGGGTGGTGCGGAGCGGATCGCCGGCGGTGGCCAACATCATCCTGGTCGATTGCCCCGACCCCGATACCCAGGCCGACGTCGCCGCCGATCGGGATGACCCGCGGCCGAGTGCGACCAACCGCAACCGCGATCTGCTCGAGAAGGTGTTGCCTGCCTGCGACGTACTCCTCCTCGTCTCGACGGCGCAGAAGTATCGCTCCTGGATCGTGGCCCGTGAGATCGCGGCCTTCGCTCCGGGGCGGCCGCTCCTGTTCGTGCAGACCCACGCCTCCCGCGACCCCGATATCCGCGTTGACTGGCGGCAGGAACTCGAGCGGCAAGGCTTCGCCGTGCCGCAGATCTTTCGCCTCGATGCCGTCGAGGCGGCGGCCCGGGCTGCTGCCGGTCTCGAGCCGGACCCCGGATTCCGCGACCTCGTGGCGGCGATCGACACCGAGCTCGTCGGCCGGGCGGCCCGGCGGGTGCGGCGGACGGGCGCCCTCGATCTCGCCGACTGGTTCATGCAGCAGGCCCGCCGGCTGCTCGAGCCGTATCGGGAGCCGGGGCGTGGGCTCGTGGCGGGCATCGCGCACGAGCGAACTCGGCTCGAGGGGCTCTTGGCGAAAGGCGTAGCCGAACGGCTCCGGGCTGGCCGAACCGCCTGGCAGCGGCTGGTCGCCGACGAGGTGATCGACCGGTGGCAGGGAGGGCCGTTTGCCACCTTCCTCCATGCGGTATCGGCGGTAGGCTCGCTCTGGCGGCGGCTGCGGCCGGGTGGCGGGCTCGTCGGCCGGCTACTCGCAGGCCAACCGGTGGACGTGGCCGCTGGCCGGGGTGGATGGCAGGCGGTCGAGGAACTCGGGCTGGCTGCGGCGGAGGTGGAGCAGTCGCGAAGCGTGCTCGGCGGTATGGCGGCCCAGGCCGCCATCCGTGAGCCGCTCGTGGGCCGGGCTCGGCTCGATCCGGGTCGACTTCCCCAGCAGGTGAGTGCCGTCGTCGATCGCTCGGGCAATTGGTTGGCTGCAGGCATCGAGCGGCTCGTCGCCGCCCGACGAACCAGGCTCGGCGGCCGGCTCGCGCATCTCTGCTTCGAACTCTTGTTCTCGTCGCTGCTCGTGTTCGTGCTCGTGCGGGCCGGCTGGAGTTTCTTCTACGGCCATCTCTGGCAGGGCACGAGTCCTGGTTCGAGCGTGGGATTCCTGCAGGAGTCGCTGGTCTGGATCGTGCTCTGGGGCCTTCTGCTCCGGTGGATCGTCAACGTCTTGATCCGCGTCGGACTCGATCGCGACATCACCGCCCTGGTGGCCGAGATTCCTCGGGCCGGACTCGTCGATCCCCTTCTGGCCGACTTCACGGACGCCGCCGACGACGTCCAACGGTATCTCGCGGAAGCCGACACCTTGAGCCGCGACGCCAGCCGCCTCGCCGCTGCCGCCTCCGACAGCAGCCTCGGCCGCCTCCGTCGCGTGGAAGGCTGATCGCGGGTCGCCGGACTTTGGCCGGACGCAGGCCGGACGTTGGCAGCCGCATGAAGGGGCGGAAGCGTCGTCATCAGGTTTGTCGGGTCTGCCCATGGCTTGTCTCAGGCCTGTGGTTGCCGTATGGCGGGTCGGAGGCGACGTTTTTGGGTGAGTCGGGGTTGCCCATGCCCTGTCTCCGGACGTTCGCTTCGGGCCTCGTGCCCTTCGCTCACTCGGAGGAAACCTTCGCT
>CAYVNX010000130.1:0-5046 GCA_964453165.1 uncultured Candidatus Kuenenia sp.
GACAAGAAGCCAAAGAGCCAGGGGAAGGCGGCGGCCGGTGGTTCGTGAGGCGTTGTTTCGGCGAATGCTCGCGTGGAGCCTGGCTGCGGTTTTGATCGGGGTACTCCCCTCGAGCCTCGCATTCTGTGCTGATGGCCAGCGGCCGAACTTTGTGGTGATCCTGACGGATGACCAGGGCTACGGAGACGTCTCCGCCTACGGAGCGACGGACGTTCGGACGCCGAACATCGACCGGATCGGCACCGAAGGCATGCTGTTCACATCCATGCGGGCCAATGCCACGGTCTGCTCACCTTCCCGGGCAGCGCTGCTGACCGGACGCTATGCAGATCGGGTGGGAGTGCCCGGGGTGATTCGTACGACTCCGGCCGACTCCTGGGGGTGGTTCGATCCCGGGGTGCCGACGCTGGCAGACGTTCTCGGCGAAGCCGGATATCACACGGCGCTGATCGGCAAGTGGCATCTGGGCCTCAAGTCGCCCAACACGCCGAACGCACGGGGCTTCGACCACTTCTACGGGTTCCTGGGCGACATGATGGACAGCTACACGACCCATCGTCGCCAAGGGCACAACTACATGCGGCTGAATGGGGCGGAGATCGACCCCGAAGGCCATGCGACCGACATCTTCTCGGACCAGGCGGCCGCCTACGTGCGTGACCGGGCCGAGAGACCTGCCACGCCTTTCTTTCTCTACCTCGCCTACAACGCGCCGCACTTCCCCATCGAACCGCCAGACGAGTGGCTCGCGGAAGTTCGGCGGCGGCTCCCGGCGCTGGACGACAAGCGGGCCCGAACGGTCGCCCTGATCGAGCACCTCGACGCTGGGATCGGTCAGGTGCTCGCCGCGCTCGACGAGACGGGGCTCGCCGAGCGGACGGTCGTGGTGTTTGCTTCGGACAACGGCGGTTCCCTGCTGCATGCTCAATCAAACCTCCCGTGGCGCGGCGGAAAGCAGGACCACTACGACGGCGGGCTGCGGATTCCCTTCCTGGTGCGCTGGCCGGGTCGAATTCCGGCCGGAGCCCGCACCGATCATGCCGGCCTGCTGTTCGACGTCTTTCCGACGTTCACCGACATCGCCGGCATCGAGCCGCTCGACGATTCGGATGCGGTGAGTCTCGTGCCCGTGTTCCAGGGGGGATCGGGCGGGCCGGATCGCGAACTCTACTTCGTCCGTCGCGAGGGTGGCCTGCGATACGGCGGCTGCAGCTACGAGGCCCTGATCCGCGGCGGGTGGAAGCTTCTGCGGAACGATCCTTACAGCCCGTTCGAGCTCTACGATCTGGAGCAGGATCCGCTCGAGGAACACGACCTCGCGGCCGACCATCGCAAGCGGCTGGACGAACTCGCCAACCGGTTGCGGCACCATGTTCAACGCGGCGGCTCCACGCCCTGGCAGCCGCCGCAGAACTGATTCACCACGGAGGCACGAGCGTGACCCACCCAAGCCTGCGATGGCTCCTTGCCTGCTTTCTGCTGGCGGCCCCGACGATTCTTCAGGCCGCACCGCCGCTGCCTGCGGAGGTGATCCCGGAGCGCATCCCGGGCGCGACACCGCGGAATGTCGTCTTCATCCTCTCAGACGATCATCGATACGACGCGATGAGCTTTCTCGGCCACCAGTTCGCCCAAACACCGGTGATGGATTCCCTGGCCGCCAACGGTGCCTATGTCAAAAACGCGCTGGTCACGACCTCGCTCTGCTCCCCGAGCCGGGCGTCGATCCTGACCGGGCTCTACACCTTCCGCCATCGGGTGATCGACAACAACCGGCCGATCCCGCCGGGCACGGTCTACTTTCCGGAGTATCTCCAGAAGGCCGGCTACGCGACCGCGTTCATCGGCAAGTGGCACATGGGCGGGGAGAGCGACCGCCCTCAGCCGGGCTGGGATCACTGGGTGAGCTTCGCCGGCCAGGGCCACTACCTGCCCCCGACTCCAAACTACACGCTCAATGTCGACGGGAGCCGGGTGAAGCAGAAGGGCTACATCACCACCGAGCTCACCGACTATGCCATCGAGTGGCTCAAGCGGCAGAAGCCCGGTGAGAAGCCATTCTTTCTCTATCTCTCGCACAAGGCGGTACACGCCAACTTCACGCCCGAAAAGAAGTATGAGGACAGTCTCGCCGATCTGCCCTTCACCAGGCCGCAATCGGAGCAGGCGACTGCCGCGGACCTCCGCAAGCCTCGCTGGCTCCGCGATCAGCGGAACTCGTGGCATGGAGTCGATTTTCCCTACCACAGCGAGCTCGACATCGAGCGGTACTACAAGCGGTATTGCGAGACGCTTCGCTCGGTCGACGACAGCATCGGCAGGGTGCTCCGCCAGCTCGAGGAGATGGGCATTCGCGACGACACGCTCGTGATCTACATGGGAGATAACGGCTTCTTGTTCGGTGAGCACGGCCTGATCGACAAGCGGGTGGCCTACGAGCCCTCGATGCGGGTGCCGATGCTGGTGCAGTGCCCCGCCCTGATCCGGCCGGGCACCGTGCTCGACCAGCTGGTCGCCAACATCGACGTCGGCCCGACCATCATGGAGGCAATGGGGCTCGAAACGCCGCCGCACATGGATGGCAAGAGCTTCCTGCCCTTGCTTCGCGGCGACGAGGTTCCGTGGCGGGATCACTTCCTCTACGTCTACTACTGGGAGAAGAACTTCCCGCAGACGCCTACGACGTTCGCGATTCGGACACCGTCTCACAAGTACATCACCTACTACGGTCTCTGGGACGCCGACGAGCTCTACGATCTCGAGGCTGATCCCGAGGAGTCGACCAACCTGATTGCGGATCCCGCCCATCAAGGCCTGGCCAAGGAATTGGAGAACGAACTCTACGGACTCATGGGTGAGCTTGGCGGCATGGACATTCCGCTCAACCAGCCCAAGGGCGGCTTCAACAACCGGCGGCTGCGGGGCCGCGGTGGCGAGAAGGCCGCGCCGTTTTCCTCGCCCTTCTTGGTGGACGAGCCGCTCAACACTGACGCGAATTAGGCCCCACTCGGGTTGCGCGGAGCACCGGCTCGGAGGCGACGGAAGCCGCTGCTGCGTGTTGCGACATGGCAGACGGGATCGCTGCGATGCGGAGCCCCCCGACTCGCGTCGGGGGCTGTTATGCGGGGTTGGCGCTGATCCAATCCAAGCCCCGGACGCGAGTCCGGGGACACCGGGCCGTTGGGCGATCCCCGGCCGGATCGCCCTACGGCGGAAGCCTCCGTTGCGCGTGGCGGTGGCCGGCTGAAGCCCGGCCGGATCGGGGTTGGGCCGACGGCCCTGAAGTCGTAGGCTCCTCGTCGGAGCATCTCCGGATTCTCCGCGGCATCGACGCGGGCCGCTTCCGTCGGGAGCTGGGGACATGATCTGGCAGCAGATAGCCGAGCGGATCGAGACCGCGGCTGCGAGCCACGCCGTGGTGGTCGGCGACGAACGGATCTCGTATGAGGCATTGGGACGGCGGGTAGCGGCTGCGGCGGCGGACCTGCCCGAACCTGTGGCCCGGCCGGCGCGGGCGCTTGTTCGCCAGAAGGAGCCGTTGGCGATCCTCGTGAGCACGCTGGCCTGCTGGTATCGGGGCCTGGTGCCGGTGGTGCTGCGCGAGGGCATGACCGACCTGCAGGTGGCCGAGATGGCCGAGTGGCTCAGGCCTGTCGCCGTGATCGATGGCCCTCTTCCCGACCATGCAGAGGGCGGGCCGGTGGCTCGGGCCACTCCGCTCGGTCCCCGCGACGAGGGCCTCGTGATCTGCACCTCAGGCACGACCGGCCGGCCCAAACTCGTCGCGTTGCCCGCCGAGTCGGTGGTGATTACCGCCCGGGCGATCGGCAGGGCGCTTGGCCTCGAGCCGACCGACCGGATCGCGGTCAACACGCCGCTGGGCTATATGTATGGGCTGATGGGCGGGTGCACGGCCGGGCTGATCGCCGGGGCCGCCTGCCATCTCTTCTCGGCCCGCGACCCGCTCACGCAACTCCAGGCCGCCATTCGCAAACAGAGCATCACGGTAGTTCAGGGGCCGCCGTCGCTGTTTCGAATGTTCATGGCCTACTGGAATGGCGAGCCCTTTCCTGGGGTGCGGATGGTGACGACCGGCGGTGAGCCTTTGGGCGATGATCTCGCGCATGACCTCGACCGGGCCTTTCCCGCTGCCCGGAAGCTCTTTCTTTACGGGATGACCGAGGCAGGGCCCAGGATTTCCGATCTCGAGATTGCCGAGGGGGGTGGCTGCGACGCCTGCGTGGGCGTGCCGTATCCGCACTTCGAGTGGCGGCTCGATCCGGTGCCGGGCAGCGAGGCGGGGCGGTTCGTACTCCGCGGTCCGTCGCTCTTTCTGGGCTACATCACGGGCGACGGTGGGTATGAGGGTCTGGATCCGGAAGGCTTCTTCCACAGCAACGACCTGCTGAGCGTCGGCGATCAGGGGCGGCTCCACTTCCGCGGCCGGCTCGACCGAATCTTTCGCAGCGGCGGCCGGCTCGTGAATCCCGAGGCGGTCGAACGGGTGCTGGCCTCACACCCCGACGTGCTCGACGCCGTCTGCCAGCCGGAGAGCCATCCTTTGCTCGGCCTCGTGCCCGTGGCCGACGTCGCCATGAAGCCCGGCGCGACTTTCGATCTCGCGTCGCTCAAGGAACTCTGCGGCAAGCACGTCGAGCCCCACGCGATCCCACGTCGGATTACGCCGGCCGAAGCCTGGGAACTCGCCGAGTCGGGCAAACGTCGCCGACCGGCCGGGCACAGGCCTGGGGGTTGAGGTTTGGGTAGCAGCGACGCCCGTGGATTGAGTGTGGGGTGCTGCCGCGTCATACAAGCCCTCGACGCGAGTCGGGGGACACCGCCTGGTGGCTGATCCCGTGATCCACACCGTGAGGCAACGCGGCTCCCGAGGTCTGATGAGCGTGGCCGGTCTCGCCCAACGGCCCGGTGTCCCCGGACTCGCGTCCGGGGCTTGGATTGGCCGCACTTCCGCACGGGCGTTTCTCCCGGCACAACCGGCGTTTTCCGCTCCCTGCGGCGGTGAGCGGCTCCTCACGGCGGTGAGGA
>CAYVNX010000131.1:0-4747 GCA_964453165.1 uncultured Candidatus Kuenenia sp.
CCCCGAGCCTCCGATTCAGTCAGCGGGCCACGAGCCGCAGTTCCACTTCGGCCCGCCCTTCTGCGGCGGTGGGCTCCGCTGCAGCGGCTCGGGCGACGGTCACGGCGACGATGTCGCCCACGTTGACGCTCGTCTTCAGCGAGCGGTCGAAGGCTCGTCGTTCATCGCGGCTGGAAAACTCGAGCCGGCGACCGCCCCAGGCCAGGATCGTGTCGCCCGGGCGAAAGCCCGCGGCCTCGGCCGCCGACCCCGTCTCGACCGCGGCCACCGTCGCCGCGAGCTCGCCTCCCCGGGCCCGGTCGAGCGTGAGGCCCAAGCTGGCCCGCTGGGGCGCCGTGAGCGTGACCTCGAGTTGCTCGTCACGCTCGGCCCGCCGCACCAGCACCGTGGCCCGATGGCCGTCGGGATAGACCCCGAGCAGTCCTTCCAGACGCAGGCGGTTGGCGACCGGCTGGGCATCGATCGCGATGACCCTGTCGCCTTGTCGAAATCCCGCCTCGGCGGCGGGCGAGCCGTCGGCCACGTCGCGGATCACCACGCTCTCGGCCAGCTTGACGTCGCCCGACTCGAACTCCACTCCAGCCAACCGCGCGTGCTTCACCTCGTCGCCGCCCGCGGCCTCCAGCCGGGGCAGCCAGAGCCGGATCTGCCGCGCGCTGATCGCAAAGCCCAGCCCCGTGTTGCTGCGGAGGCCAAACCGAGTGCTGATCTGGCCGTTGATGCCGATCACCTCGCCAGCCATGTTCACCAGCGGGCCGCCCGAGTTGCCCGGATTGACCTCGGCGTCGGTCACGATGCACTCCGTGTAGCTGCCCTGCGTGTGGTGCAACGCGGAGACGATTCCCGTCGTGAAGGTCGGCGACTGGTCGAGCACGCCCAGGGCGAAGGGGTTGCCCACCGCCAAGGCCTCGTCGCCGACCCGCACCGCCTCGGAATCGCCGAGCGGGAGACACGGCACCGTCTCCCCCTCAGAGAGTTCGAGCTGGAGCGCGGCCAGATCGCCATGCGGATCGCGGCCGAGCACCCGCGCCCGAAACGAGCGGCCGTCACCGATCCGAACCGTGAACGATCGCTTGGAGCCGATCACATGGTCGTTGGTGAGCATCAGGCCGTCGTCCCGGACGAGCACCCCGCTGCCGCCGGCGATGAACACGAAGGCCGGCCGCACCTGGATACAGAGGTCGGTCAGTTCCGCAGCCGCCAGGGGCCTGGCGACGACCGCGGCCAGCAGGGCGATCCACGTGAACAGCCACAGGCTGGCAGATGCCCTCGGTTTCATCGGCTCTCCTCCAGCACGACCTCGATCTCCCGGGTGTCGTCGGTGCTGAGCATGCCTTCGAAGGTCTGCCCCGGAACGAGCATCTGCTTCAGCCGCTCGAGGTCGGCGAGCGACTCGATGTCGCGGCCCGCGATCACCAGCCGCGGCCCACGGCTCCGCCGTTGCACGAGGAGCGTCACCCGGTCACCGGCCTGGCTCGCATCGATGCGGTCGGTGAGATCCCGCCAGGTCGCGAGCTCCACGCCGTTGAATTCGAGCAGGCGATCCCCCTGCTTCAAGCCGGCGCGTTCCGCCGGCGAGCCCCGGGCCACGCCGCCGATGAACACATCCTCGCCGAACGCCCGGGCCATGTCGGCCTCCACGCCCAGAAACGGGCCTGGGATCCGGCGAAAGGACCGTCCGCCCCGCATCGCCTCCAGGGCCGCGCGGATCCGGTCGGCCCGGGCCACCATCCCTACGCCCGAGTTCGGGGCTCGCGTCCAGCGCATCAGCTCCCCTGGCGAGAACAGCCGGCCAAGCACCGTGTCGGGCTCGATCGGCGCGGTGGCGATCCCGAGGAGGTTGCCGGCCGCATCGACGACCGGGCCGCCGGAGTTGCCATAATTCAGCAACGCATCCGTCTGAAACTGGTAGCCCCGCATCCGGGCCGGGGCACTGACGACCCCGGTGTTGACCGTGATGGCCCGCCCGCCGTCGGGAGAACAGCCGACCACCGCCACGGCATCGCCGAGCAGCGGCGAACTGGCCGAGGCCGCGAGGTCGAGCCAGGCCAGGCCTTCTGCCTCGACCTTCAAAAGCGCGATTCCCAAAGGCTCGTGCCGGGCCACCACCGTCCCGGGCCGCCGCTCGCCTCCCGGCAGGATCACGGTCACTGACGTGACCGAATTTGGCGTCCGCTCGAGCCCTCCCTTCGGCTCTTTCATCAGAGCCGGCAGCGGCCCGCGTGCATCGAAGGCCCGGGGCTGGCCCGTAGCCTTGGCGACGAAGGCCGTGTCGTCACCGATGTTGAACAGGCTCGTGAGGACGAGCCCGTCGGCGGCGACGACGATCCCGGTGACGGCCCCGGCCGGCCGCCGCAGGAGTTGATTGACCTCGAACACCCGGACCCGCTCGGCGAACGCGGCGAACCGCTTGGCCTGCTCTCCCCGCGGTAGTTCGTTCCAGCCCTCGATCGATCGCCGCGCATCCTCCCAGGCCTCGAGTGGCAGTTGCTCCGGGGGAAACCGCCGCTCCACCTCGATTCCGACGAGGAATTCCCCGACTGCATCGGCCGCACGCACGACCCCGGCGGCGCGGTCGGCAGCGGCCGTGGTCGCGGCGTCGGCGGCCAGGCCGGATGGCGGATCGAAGGCGAGCGGCAGTGGTGGCTCGCGGAGCGCGGCGAATCGCTCGAGCAGCACGGCGGTCGGCACCGCCACGCCCTGCCAGCGCAGAGGCGAGCCCCCGAGGCTGAGGACGCCACAGAGCCGTCCGCTCGCGTCGATCAGCGGGCCCCCGTCGGAGCCCGGATTGACGGCGGCCGTCGTCTCGATGACGCGGCCGTGGTAGCGGCTCTCGCCCCGCGGCGCCACCTCATAGCAGCCGCTGACGACCCCGCGACTGAACGAGGCCCGGCCGTTGGTCAGAAGCACCCGATCCACGTCACTCGCTGTATAGGCAAGGCTGCCGATCGGCGGAAGATCCCGCACGAGCGGCAGGTGTGGCAGGCCTTCGGTCTCTACCTTGATCAGGCTGACGGCCAGGGCGACGTCGCTCGCCACGAGCCTGGCCGGCCGGGTCACGAACCCCGGAAACGTCACCTGGATGTTCGTGGCATCCGCAGGCACCACGCTCGTGGAGGTGAGCACATGGCCGACGGGCGTGATCACACTGCCGGATCCAGAGTAGGCACCTCCGTGCGGATCGGTCGCGGCGATCCCGACCGTCGCAGCCAAGACGGAATCGGCCACTTCCCGCGCGGCCGGCGGCTCAGCGGCCAGCGGCTCAGCGGCCAGCGTCACCCCGGCCAGCGTCGCCGCAGCCAGCACCGCCGTCAGGCCCCACTGCCTGCAGCCACGTCGCCTCCGAACCGCTGACTGCGTCATCGTGTCCCGCCCGTCGTTGCGCAACCCGCCCGCGCTCCGTCCGCTCGCTGCTTGCGGCCCGATCCGCGGCCTCGTACAACTCCGAAGCATTCTACGGTTCCAATCCCGCGAGGAGGGGTCTCGATGGCTGGTTTGCAGGGAGTCGGCGGCTCGGCGGTTCTGCCCGAGTCGCGAAACGTCGCCGCCGCGGTCGATCGGGGCCTCGCGGCCGGCCGGGGCATTCTCCGGCTGTCTCCCACCTGGGTGCCGCGGAGCTTTCTCCATCCCGGCAAGCGGGTGCGACTCCATCCTCACGACTACTACGCCTATGGCCTGGACCGGGGCGGCATCGACGAGCGGTGGTTTGCCAGCACGACGGAAGCGGCCAACGAGGGCCGGGTCGCCGACGAGGGGCTCTCCTGGTGCGTCGTGGAGGGGGAGCGGTTTCTGCTCCGCGACGCCGTGGCCGAGGCCAAGGGCCGGCTGGTGGGCGACGCCATCTGGAATCGCTACCAGAAATGGCCTGTGTACTCGAAGTTCTTCGACAACATGGGACCGATCCCCCACCACATGCACCAGTCTTTCGACGACGCGAGGCTGGTGGGCCAGGAGGGCAAGCCCGAGAGCTATTACTTCCCGCCGCAATACAACAATTGCGACAACAACTTTCCCTACACCTTCATGGGGCTCGAGCCCGGCACGACGAAGCACGACGTCCGTCGCTGCCTGGAAAACTGGAACCGCGGCGACAACGGCATCCTCGACCTCTCGCGGGCCTACCGGCTGGAGCGAGGCACCGGCTGGCTGATCCCGCCGGGCGTGCTCCATGCCCCGGGATCGCTGCTCACCTACGAGCCGCAGTGGGGCAGCGACGTGTTCGCGATGTTCCAGTCGCTGGTCGAGGGGCGGGCCGTGCCGTGGAGCCTGCTCGTCAAGGACATGCCGGCCGACAAGCACCACGATCTCGACTTCATCATCGGCCAGCTCGACTGGGAGAAGAACGTCGACACCCACTTCAAGGAGAGCAACCACCTCGTTCCGATCCTCGACGAGAAACGGTCAACCGCTGTGGCCCACGACCGCTGGATCGTCTACGGCCAGGTCGACGGCCGGCAGCTGTTCAGCGCCAAGGAACTCACCCTCGAACCGGGTGCGACGCTCACGGTTCACGACGCGGGCGCCAGCGGCTGGATCACCGTCCAGGGCGAGGGCCGCGTGGGCGGGCACGACGTGGCCACTCCGACCCTGATCCGGTTCGGCCAGATGACCTCCGACGAACTCTTCATCTCCGCCGAGGCGGCAGCCGCTGGGTACGTCGTGGAAAACACCGGCCCCGGCCCGCTGGTCGCCCTCCGCTACTTCGGCCCCGACGTCCACACCGACCTGCCCCTCCACGGAAGGAAGC
>CAYVNX010000132.1:0-4565 GCA_964453165.1 uncultured Candidatus Kuenenia sp.
CGAGTCACCGTCAAGAAGGGAGAGAGCAATGTCTTCGATTTCGATGTATCGGCGAAGTGAGCGCTGGAGTGGCTTCACGCTCGTGGAACTGCTCGTGGTGATCGCGATCATCGCGACGTTGATCGGGCTGTTGCTACCGGCCGTGCAGGGCGCGCGGGAGTCGGCCCGTCGGATGGGCTGCGCCAATAACATCAGGCAGTTGGCCGTTGCGTTCCAGGGATTTCACGACGCCCGCAAGGGCTTTCCGATGGCGGCCGAATTCGGTGTAGGCACCGCCTGGTCGGCCCTGATCCTGCCGTTCATCGAAGAAGGTGGGCTCTACGAACTCCTGACATTCCAGGAGGATGGCGAGGGAAACTACCAGTGGGCCTTCGGCGTGCCCGGCATCACCGGCGAGGCGGCCCTGAATAACCGGGCATACAACAAGTTTCACCGAAACATCTACGTCTGTGAGCAGCCGCTGAAGGCGTTTCGCTGTCCGTCCTCCGAGATTCCGGCCCAGGTGGCCGACATCTCAGGCGACAACTGGATTGTGCAGCGGCGGGCTCCTAGCAACTTCCTGGCGTGCGTCTCGGGCACGCTGACGAACGACCGGCGGCCGCAGTCGGTCGAAGCCCCCTGGGGCGGTTCCGGTTCGGTGGAGAACGTCGCCGATCTTGACGGTCTCGTCGTCAACCGGATTCCGCATCAACGGATTCGCTACAACGGGAAGTCGTACGGCATGGTCGGGTCGAAGATCGGGGAGTGCAGCGACGGCACGAGCAACACGATCCTGCTCGGCGAAGCGGAGCCCGACATCATGACGATGCCCGAGATGGGCATCCGGAGCGAGTCAAATGTGGCGAATCGTGGCCGTAAGGACCACTGGATCGTGGGCAGCGACGACATCGACACCAGCGGGCAGGGCGACATGTCGGAGGTGCTGGGCTCGACCGGTGTGCCGATGAACGCCCCGCGGGTGCCGCAGGGATCGCCCGCCTTTGCCGCCTATGAATTGAGCTTTGGCAGCAAGCACCCGGGTGGTGCGAACTTCACCTTTGGCGACAGTTCGGTGCGGTATCTCAGCGAGACGATCGATCCGGCGATTTACTCCGCACTCGGGTCGCGGAATGGCGGCGAGGCGTCACACCAGTTCGACTGAGGATCGGGCTCTGGGCAGGCGCTCGGCCCGCGTCAGAGCGTGGCGTCCGTCACGAGGTCGTTCAAGCCATGGCGATCGAGCCATTCCAAGCCGGCGGCGATCTCGTGGCCGTGCCGTTCACGGGACGCCGCCAGCAGGGAGGTGCGGAGGTCGCTGTCGTAGGCGACTTCGGTCTTCTTGGCGTAGCGGTGCATCAGCGGCCCGGCCAGGATCGTCGCGACGTCGCCCGTGTGGCCCAGGAATGCGAGCGATGCGGCGAGCGTCGCGGCGGGACTCGTCAGGAATCGGTCGAAGTCGATGCACATCGTCCGATGCGGAGCGCTGGCAGCGAGCGCCGTCAGCGTGGCCATTTCACAGGCCCAGGCCGCGGCCGCCTGCTCGGGGAGAGTGACGGCGGTCGCGTCGGCAGCCACCCGGCGGAGCCTGACGAGCCTCGCGAGGCGGTCGGCGGCATGCGATTCGATGTCGCTGCGGGAGCCGTCGAGCACGGCGGCCAGAAACGTTTCGGCCGGCAGGCCGATCAGGATGGCCCGAGACTCGCATGCCCGGGCCATCAGCCGGTCAGCCACCGCATTGACGACGCTCGTCGCCTTCACGAGCGGTCGCTCGGCCGGCTGGAAGACCCGCGACAGGAGCCCGAGGACGGCATCGATCCGGGCCTCGGAATCCGTGCCGTCGAGGCCCCGGAGAATGCCGGGCTCACGGACCGAGAAGACGCCTGGCGCGGTGCCGATCAGCCGGGAGAGCAGGGTCGATCCGCAGTGCGAAATGTGGAAGATGAAGTTGCACCGCCGCGGCAGGTCGACAAGCCAGGGCTCGGCGAGCGACCAGGGCACTGCCCCGGTCGGCGTGCCGGGCTGCACGGCCCGCCGATCGAGAAAACTCGCCGCTTGGTAGTCGGCCTCGCTCAGCTTGGCGAACAACACGGCTGTGCGGTCGCCGTTCCATTCGAGTGGACACAGGGCGGGCGAGGCCACCAGGGTCTCCCGCAGAGCCGCCGGGTCGGGGGAGGATTGGCTCACGACGGCCGCCAGGTGGCGTTGAAGGCGATCGAAATCCGCGGCGTGTCACTGGCCATGGGGTGCACGAAGTGATACAGCCAGCTTGGGAACATGACGAGCAGTCCCGGCACGGGTCGGATCAGCATGCGCTGGCCGTAGGGGGTGCCTGGTACCTCGACCATCTCGGTGAAGGGGCGGGGATCGTAGAACTCGAGAACCCCGGCCAGCGAATCCTCGGATCCCGTGCCGGTCACGTAGTAGCAGCCCGACCAGGCGCTCGACGGATGGTTGTGCATCCGATGGTAGTTTCCGCGGCGGGCGACATTCGCCCAGGCCGAGACGTTGAAGGCCCCACGGGGCGGGGCGTTGCGAGCCTGGCTCTCGGGCAGCTGGCCCGAGGCCTGCACGACCTGCTGCAGGGCTTCGGTGATCCAGCTTCGGAGCCGGGCCACGGCGTCGCCCGGCCAGTCGAGCAGATCCGTGCGGGAGTGCCAGCCGCCGAAGTTGGCATGATCGTGACTCGGGCTCATCCGCTCCCGCTCCAGCACGAGCGCCGCGAGCTGCTCGTTCGTTGCCTCGGCGCCGGCCACCTGCATCCGTCCGATCAAAGTCGGGAAGGCCGGAGTGATCTGCAGTTGATGGTGCGGCGATGTGGCCATGGTGATCGACTCCACACCCCGTCTCGCGGGATGCGCCAGTTGAAGGGAGAAACGCGATGATGAAGCCGGCAGGAAGCGCCAATTCGGGCCCGGGATTCCGCGGCGTGCAGGCCTGGCCGACCATGTTTTTTCTCAGGCCGTGGGCCAACCACACCGCCCACCGGGATGCCATCATAGCCTTCCTTCGAGGACTTCAAGCCAGGCAGGCGCGACCTGTGGCGAGCGGTGTGGCAGAGGGCATGAAGTCAGCCCAGGGGCTTCACGAGGGAAGCTTCGACCTCCTGCGGGAGCCTCACGAAAGCCTCACACACCTCTCCAGATTCATCGAGGAGACGGTGGCCGCCGCCGCCAGCATCGCCAATGGCAACGAGGTGCCGCCCGACGACCTGATCGTGTCGATCAAAGATAGCTGGTATCACATCACCAACGAGGCCGGTTTTCACGATGCCCACCATCACCATGGCTGCAGTTGGTGCGGAATCTATTACCTCGAGATCGGTGAGTCGGGCCGGCTGCCGGGGGGCGGAGCGCCCAACGGTGGCAGCCGGTTCTACTGCCCGTTCCTCACCGGCGGGCAGTACGTCGATTACGGCAACCGCTATCTGAAGGGCTCTCTCGACATGCCGCTCGAGAATGGCCTGTTGCTGCTCTTTCCCTCGTACCTCCTCCACAGCGGCCTGCCCTACCGCGGGGCCCAGGATCGAATCGTGATCGCGTTCAATTCCCAGGTGCACGTCCGGGCCGGCACGGCCGCGGCGGCCCGAGTCGGAGAAAAGCCAGCATGACTATGAGGTCACCTTTCTGGCGCCGCTGGGTCGCAGTGGCCTGTGCCTTGGCGTGCGGCTCTTTTCACCTCGTCATGGCAGCCGAGACCTCGGTCGTCGGGCGACGGCCCGACGGCACGCAGATGACGCCCGTGAATCAGGTCGTGGATCCGGCCGGGAAACAGATCGAATTGCCCGGCCTGCGGCCCCAGGTGGTGGCGATCTCGCCCGACGGCCGACTCATCGCGACCTCGGGGAAGACCAACGAGGTGGTGATTCTGAAGGCGACCGATAGCGAGATCATCGCCCGGGTGCGGCCGCCGGCGGAGCAACTGACGACACCCACCACCAAGCCCTCGGACCGGAATCTCGAACCCGACACCGCAGCGATCGAGAGCTACACGGGGCTCACTTTTTCTCCGGATGGTCGTTGGCTGGCGATGAGCAACGTCCATGGTTCGATCAAGTTCTTCACCGTCGATGGCGAGAGTGTGACGGCCTCGCACACCCTGCCATTACCCCCGGCGAACGCCCCGGAGCGGGCCGCCGAGATTCCAGCGGGTCTCGCCTTCTCCGCAGACGGCACCCGGCTCTATGTCTGTGGCAACCTTTCGAATCGGCTGCTGGAGATCGACGCCGCCACGGGGAAAGTCCTGCGAACCTTCGAGGTGGGTGTCGCTCCGTTCGACGTCGTGCTCGCCGAAGGCCGGGCGTTTGTCAGTAACCTCGGCGGCCGCCGGCCGGGTCCCGAGGATCTCACCGGGGCGGCGGGCAAGGGCACCCGAGTGCGGGTCGATCCGATCCGACACACCTCGGCCGAAGGGTCGGTCAGTGTGATCGACCTGGCGACAGGTGAGGTGCAGGAGCGGCTCGTTGGCCGGCATGCCTCGGCGCTCGCCCGTTCACCCGACGGCCGGCATGTCGTCTGTGCCAATTCCGGCGACGATTCCCTGACGGTGTTCACTGCGGCAACCGGCGAGATCAGCGAGACCGTCTCGAC
>CAYVNX010000133.1:0-4376 GCA_964453165.1 uncultured Candidatus Kuenenia sp.
TGGCGATGGTGTGGCGATGGTGTGGCGATGGCGTGGCGATGGCGTGGCGATGGCGTGGCGGTGGTGTCTCTTTCCAATACAAGCCCCGGACGCGAGTCCGGGGGCACCGGGCCGTTGGGCGAGACCGGCCTCAATTGCCGTGCGGCAGAAGGAACTACTCCGCGAGCGTTCGCCGACCCCCGAGCCTCCACCCAAACGTGGCGCACCGGCTCTCCACCTTGCTTGTCAACCCGTGGCTCTGCTACCTGACATTCGCTGAGCCGCCGCGGTCGCGCCTCAGCCGGTCTACTTCAGGCTCCGCAGAAAGGCGATCACGTCGAGAAACTCGTTGGGCGAGAGCGTGGCGGCCAGGCCCTCGGGCATGCTGCTCTGCTTGAGTTTCACCCGCTCCTCGATGCTGGCGACGGGAATCGTCTTCGGCTCTTTGCCGTCGTGGATCACGAGCTCGGCGGGGGTCTCGCTCACGAGCAGGCCCGTGATGCTCTTGCCCTCGTCGGTGATCACGAGCGTGGAGAGATACTTGGCATCGACCTCGGCGTTGGGATCGATGATCGACTCCACGAGCTTGACCGGGGCGAGCCGCTTTCCCACCTGGTTCATGTCGGGCCCGAGATCGGCCCCCTCGCCGTAGACCCGGTGGCAGTTGATGCAGACCCGGCGGAACACCGCCTTGCCCCGGTCGGCACTGCCGCCTTCGATGTCGGCCAGGGCCTGCATCGCCTTGTTCCGCTCCTCGGCGCTCCGCTCCTGCTCGCCGCTGAGCACCGCCATCAAAGGCGCGATCTCCGCCGCCTTCTTGTCGAGGCCGAGCACGCTCTCGAGGATCCGGCCGGCCGGCGTGGTGGCGGCGGCGAGCGATCCCGCCTCGTACGCCGGCTTCCAGACCGGAATATTCGCCCCGAGGGCCGCGTCGGCGGTGTAGGCCACGTAGCGGTCGGCCGGCTCGATGTTGGCCGCCGCCACCACAGCCGCCATCGCCGCGGCCGTCGGGAAGAAGCTCAAGCCCCGAACCGCCTCCGTCCGCACCCGCGGATGGGAATCGGCAGCCCGGGCGACCAGCAGGCTCTCGGCCTCCGGTAGCCAACTCCGCTCGTCGGCCACGACCCGCGTCGCGGCGGCCCGGGCGTCGGGCGTCTCGGCAGCGAGCAATTCCCGCAGGAGCGAATCGTTCACGGCGTGGAAGCTCTGCTGGAGCCAGAGCACTTCGGTCGCGAGCCGGTCCTTGATCTCCTGCGGCAGCGAGCCGCCCTTCAGCGCCGCAAGCCAAGCGGCGGCGGCAGGCAACACCTCGACCTGCGGTCGGGCCTGGAGCTCGGCCCGGGCCCGGTAGCGGGTGCGCCATTCGGGGCTCTGGAGTTGGGCCAGCACCTCGGGAACGGTCTTCCCCGTCTGCGTCTCAGGCTCGAGCAGCGGCTTCTCCGTGAACACAAGCCGGTAGATCCGGCCATGCTTCTGGTCGCGGTTGGGGTCGCGCTGGCTGTACTGCATGTGGCCGATCAGGGGATTGGCCCAGTCGCCAAACCAGAGTGCCCCGTCGGGACCGACCTGGGGATCGACCGGCCGGAAGTGCTTGTCGGGGCTCTTCAGCAGATCGAAAGGAGTCTTCTTATCGGCTGGATCGTGCCGCACCCGCTCGCCCTTGTAGCCCGCTCCGTCGTCTTGAATTGTCCAGCGGGGCAGGCCGTTGGTGTTGATCACGCAGGCATAGGTGAATTGGTTCTGCACGTCGTCGGGGAACTGCCTCGTCCGCAGATACTCGCTGCCCACCACCGGCCGCATCCCCTCGGTGTCGAACACGGGGTTGAAGCCCTTGCGGCCGCCATACTGGGCCCCGGAGAGAGGCGTGTCCCAGTGCTGGCTGGCCCCTGTGCCGTCACCGCAGATGCCCTGGCCCCATTCGTTGAACACGTAGCACCACGGGTTCCCGTAGCCGGGCGTCTTGAAGTGGGAGAGCCGCCAGGTTCGCGGGTCGAGCACGTAACAGCCCGAGGAACCGAAGTTCCGAAACGGACCCCAGGGGGTCTCGACCGCGGTGCTCATCGCCACACCCTCGAGCATGTGGAGCAGACCGCCCGGGCTGGCCTCGAAGGCGCCGATCGAGTGGTGGGTGTCTTCAGTGGCCCAGCCATCGAGCACGTGCACCACCTGATCGGCCCGGTCGTCGCCATCGGTGTCGGCCAGCCACAACAGCCGCGGCTGGTTGGTGACGAGCACGCCGCCGTTGAAGAACTGAAAGCCGGTCGGGCAGTGAAGATCGTCGTAAAAGACCGTGCTCGTGTCGGCCCGACCGTCAGCGTCGGTGTCTTCCAGAATCACGAGCTTGTCGGCCGGCCGCGGATCGCCCGGCTTCCACTGCGGATAGCTCGGCATCGTCGCGACCCAGAGCCGACCCTTGGAGTCGAAGGCCAACTGCACCGGATTGGCGATCTCGGGAAACTCCGTCTCGTCGGCAAACAGCCGCACCTCATAGCCCGGCGGCACCTGGCAGGTCGCGATGAACTCGGCCGGGGTCTTGATCGTGGGAACCTCCTCGTCGGCCTCGCTGTAGTCCTGCCGGGGCTCACCGAAGCGGGTTTGGGGCACGACCAAATCCCCGGTCTTCGAATCGTCGGGAACGGACGGTACCGGCCGACCGGCCGCGATCTCCCAGACGTAGGCATCGCGGACCGCCGCCATGTTGCGGAGCTTGACGAACTCCCGCGGGAAGGTCTCGGTGTCCCAGGTCCGCCGGCCCCCGTAGACGTACCAGCCGTTGAGCATCCGGTAGTCCTGGAGATGCACCCACGACTTGTCGTTGACGGCCGCCCGCAGTTCCTCGAAGGCCGACGGCGACAGCCGGCGAGACGGCGGCCCACCAAACATCGCCTGATCGAGCGCCTCGGCCAGCATCCGGTCGCCGCGGTCGTTCAGATGGCAGCCATTGATCGTGTGCTGCATGCCCGGCTCGGCCGCGAAGGCCGCCTGGGTCGCATCGAAAACATCGACGAACGCGACGCCGCGTTCGGCCGCTATGTCGCGGGCGGCGTCGCGATAGGCCGCGAGCTCGGCATTCCGGCCGGCGGCCACGGGTAGGAGCGGATCGCCCGTGTCCTCGACGGCGATCGGCGACACGATCACGAACCGGGGAGGAGCCTTGGTATCGTCCCGTGGGTAGGACTTCGCCAGTTCGCCCAGGAGCGTGCGGTAGGCCTGCTTGAATCGCTCCACTCCGCCCGGACCGGCGAACGACTCGTTGAACCCGAAGAACAGGATCAGCGTGTCGGCCCCGAAGGCGGCGAGCGGATCGTCGAGCTTCGTGTAGTCGCTCGGTCGCTGCCGCTTCCCGACTTCGTCGGCCGGACGGGCAAAGTTCCGAATGACGAGCTTCTTGTCGGGAAACCGCTCGTGGAGCAGGGTCTCGAAGTGGCCGAAGAGATTCATCCGCTCGGCGGTCGAATTGCCCACGAAGGCGATCCGCTCACCGGGAACAAACTCGAGCGGCAGCCTGCTCGGCGGCAGCTCCGGCCGGGCCGGCCGGGGCGGCTGGGCCAGAAACTCCCGCGCCGTCTGCCACGGATCGGCCGCCGGCGTCGCCGCACGAGCCGTCCCGGCCGCCATCCAGAGAGCCAGTCCAACACCACACGCCGCTCCGGTCCGCCGCAATCCCATCACGAGGTCATCCTTTCAAAAGGCTTGTCGGTCACACGTCGGGGCTATCACGTCAGGGTTGCCGGGTCGGGGTTGCCCGTGCCAATCGAGCGGCGTAGGAAACCGAGCGCAGCCAGGATAACGCAGCGAGGTTTCCTCCGAGTGAGCGAAGGCCTGGAGGGCCGCAGCGAACGTCCGGCGAGATGGCACGGGCAATCCCGAGCCCAGAGTTGACGCCGCCTCGAATCCCCCACCCCCAGCACTCATACGATCAGATCCTTGATCACCCGGGCGTGCTCCACGCCGGTGAGTTTCTGATCGAGCCCCTGGTAGCGGTAGGTGAACCGCTCGTGGTCGAAGCCGAGCAGGTGGAGCACGGTGGCGTGGAAATCACGGACGTGCACCGGATCCTTGATGACGTTGTAGGAGAAGTCGTCGGTCTCGCCGTAGATCTGGCCGCCGCGGGCACCGCCGCCGGCCATCCACATCGTGAAGCAGCGGGGATGGTGATCGCGGCCGTAGTTCTCCTTGGAGAGCCCGCCCTGGGAGTAGACGGTGCGGCCAAACTCGCCTCCCCAGATCACGAGCGTGTCGTCGAGCAGCCCGCGGCTCTCGAGATCGGTGATCAAACCGTACGTGGGCTGGTCGATGTCGAGGCAGCCGTTCTTGAGCCGGCCGACGACGTTGGCGTGGGTGTCCCAGTGGTTGAGGTAGATCTGCACGAACCGCACGCCCCGCTCCACCATCCG
>CAYVNX010000134.1:0-3972 GCA_964453165.1 uncultured Candidatus Kuenenia sp.
CGCATCGTGGGCGAGGCCCTTGAACTGCCAGGTGGTGAGCGTGTCGGGCAGCGTGAACTCGATTGTGACGATGCCGTCGGCGTTGCTTGTGAGCACCGGGAGAAAGAAGGCCGTCTCGACCAGGTTCTTGCGGGGTGGAGGCGGGGCCGCAGCGGCCCCGACGGCGGACGTGTCGCCGTCGGGGTTGCCCTCGTCCTGCCGGGTCATGAGTCGCTCGGACGCCAGAGCCTTGGCCATCGGGGCCGGCGCGGCCTCGGCTGGAGCGGCGTCGAAGGCCACCCCCATCGCCATCGGCATGCCGCGGCCATGTCGCATCCGCATGCCGCCCCCGAAGCCGGCCCAGCCGAACCCGTGTGGCGAGCCGAAGGGATCGCGGAGCCGGCGGTAGGTCAGCGCCGGCACGTCGCGATCCTGGCGGTCGAAGCCGCCGAGGATCGGCCGGAGCGACTCGCCGGAGTTCGTGAACGTGAGCTGCAGCCAGCCCGACTCCCCGCGGAAGCACGGCAGCAGCCCGGTCGCGGGCCAGGCGTGGGCCGCGAGCGCGTCGAGCGATTGATCGTAGAGCAGCGCGAGCAACTCGGCGGGCTGCGGCGCGGCGGGGCCGGCCAACGGATCGGCCACGCTCGTGATCGTCGCCCGCCAGACCTCGCGGGCTCCGGGCTGGGTCTTCCGGGTGAACCGTTCCCAGGCGATGGCGAACCGCTTGTCGGTCCAAGGCACGTCGATGGTGCGGGATTCGGAGTGGAGCCGGCCGTCTCGAACCATCCACGACCGTACGGTGAATCCGCCGCGGTTGGCGTCGGTGACCTTGAACGAGATCGGCCACTGGGTCTGACCCGGCTCGGTCCAGTGTCGCTCGAGCACCTTGCCTGCCTGGGTGATTTCCACGAGGCAGCGACCGGCCGGGTAGCCGGTGCCGACGATGGCCCGAAACTCGCTGCCCGGCTCGACCGTGGTTCGGTCGGCAGTGAGCACGAAGGGCCGCCGGATGCCGTAGGTGGTGGCCGCTGGATCGACGACCTCGACGAGCCGCGTCGCCTTGACGGCGGGCACTGCGCCAGCGGCGGGAATCTCGAATGTGGCCCGGTAGATGCCGGCGGGAAGCGGGGCGGTGGCCACCGCCTTGCCGGCAATTTTGTCGGTCGTCACATCGGTCTCGAACACGACCTCGCCAGCAGCCCAGGTCTCCGGATCAGCGGGATCGGGCGGCAGCGGCGCGGCTGCCGCTCGGCCGCGGCGATGCCAGGGCCGCCGGCCATCGCCTGTCAGGGATCCGCGGCTCACCTCGGCGGGCTGCACGAGCCGGTGCACTGTGAGCCTGCCCGACGCGGAGCGGGGCTCGCCGTCGAGCGTGGTCGTGAGGATTGTCAGACCGACTTCGGCGGGGTTCTCGGCCGTCACAGCCTGCCAGGCGTCGGAGTCGAGTCGAGCTTCGACCTCGGTGTAGCCAAGGTTCACGAGCCGCTCATTCGAACGGGTCTCGCCCCCGGCATCGGTCACATCGGCCACGACGCGGAAGCTGAAGACCGGCAGCGAATCGGCGGGCACCGCCGGATCGGGCTTGGCGGGAAAGGCGATCGTGAAGTTGCCGGTCGCGTCGGTCGTGGCCGTGCCCCGGGCGATGCGTTGGGAGCCGCCGTCGAAGGGCAGCCAGGGGAACAACCAGCGGCACCAGATCGGAAACCGCACGGTCCGTTCCACCCGCCAGCGGATCGTGGCGTCGGCCACTGGCAGGCCGGTGTAGGTCTCGGCCTGGCCGGTGAGCGTCGCCTCGCCGCCGAGCGGCACCGACGCCAGTGGAGCTGCGAGCTTCACCTGGAACTTGGGCCGCTTGTATTCCTCGACCCGCACGCCCGTCGCCCCCTGGGCTCCGCCGCCGGCAGCCTGGATCGACCATTGACCTGGCAGGCAGCCAGCCGGCAAGGAAAACGTGCCGTGGAACGAGCCGTTGGGGCTGGTCGTGTGACGTGCCTTCGCCACCTCGCGGCCGTTGGCATCCCGCAGCACCACCTCCACGTCGAGGCCGACGCGGGCGGTGTACTTCGCGTCGGCGAAGTCACTGCTCGTCGCGATGCCCTTGTAGAAGACGATCTGCCCGGGCCGGTGGATGCCCCGATCGGTGACGAGCACGAACGAGGTGGCTGTCGCCGCCGACTCATTGGGCCAGAGGCTCTGTCGCTCCCCCAGGATCGTCTGGTCTCGGCCGGCGATCGTGGCGGTGGCTGCGAGCACGAATTCCCGGCCAGCCGGGGGCGTGAGTTCGAAGCGGCCCTCGGCGTCGGTCCGGGCCTGGCCCTGTTCGACGAAGCCCCGCTGGGTGCGTTCCTGCTGCCGAAGAAATGCCCGCACGTCGGCGTTGGCCACCGGTTCGCCCGTCGCGAGGTCGACGACATAGCCTCCCAGCGGGACGCTGCCCTGAGGCGAACGTGGCGGCTGCCGGCCGCCGGCGCCGGCGAGCACCTGCCGCTGCTGTTCGGTCACGATGGCGAGCCGGGTGATCCAGACCTGCGCGAGCGACACGACGTTGTCGGTCGCTGAAAAGTCGGGCGTGTGGCTGGCGAGCAGCCAGTAACAGCCCGGCTCGAGGCCGGCCATGTCGAAGGCGGCTTCCACCGCGACCTCTTCTGTTCGCTCCTGGTAGTCAGGGGTGGCCGGGAGGTCGACGGCATGCTGCTGGACGGCCGGCAGCGCGAGAATCCGTCCGCGGGTCTCGTCATCAAACCAGTCGGAGCCGAGCCGACCGGCGGTGAGATCGGTCCGCCAGTCGGCGCGGCAGAGGCGGAGATGCACCTTCGCCAGATTGCGGTAGGTGACGCGGACCTGCGGCCAGGGAGCAGCCCAGGCCCGCTCGGCTGTGAGCGAGAGTTCCTTGGCTTCGATCTCGTTGGCCAGATTCACCGCCTGAACCCCGCCCGGACTGTCGGGATGAGCTGCGGCCGCATAGCGGGCGACGCGGTGGGCCGCGACGAGGTCGTGCTGCTCTTGCAGCAGACCTGCCAGATGAAACCTCGCCAGCGAGGCAGTCTCATGGTCGCCGGCGCGGGTGAGAAACGCCTCGAGCGCCGCCTGCTTGCGGGCGGTCACGTCCTCGCCCACGGCGGCTCCGGCAGCCCAGAGAATCCGATCGAGATCGGCGGCCAAGAAGGCGGTGCGGTCGGGATCGCCCTCGTGAAAGCGGAGCACCTCGGCATAGAGCCGGGCGGCCTCGATCAGCGGCGAGTCACGATCGGTGATCGCGGGATCGGCGTCGGGCTTCCAGGCCAGGAACTCCTCGGGGCTTCCCAGAGCCGGGGAAGCGGCGTCGAGTTCGAAGGCATCCTCCGGGGCCAAGAGTCCCCGTTCACCCGAGGCGGCGAACTCAATCGCATCGCGAACCAGTACGTCCCAGACCGTGGGCCGGTAGGCGTCTCGCATCGCTCCGGGTTCGATTAGCGCCGTCCACTGAGACACCGGGAGAGATTGCAGAACCGTTTGTTCGGGGCCCCCGGCCTCGCCCAGGCTGCGGGCGAAACGGCTGCGGATCTCGGTCAGGATGGTGGGGAGGTCCCACGCCGCCATCGAGGCCAGGTCGCTTGCGTCGGCGCCCCCTTGGGTCCGCTCGCGAAACCGCCACTGGTTCATCTGGTAGAAGCCCCAGGTCCAGTTGGCCTGGATGGCCTCGAGCACGGCCCTGGTTTCGGGTGGAGCCGTGACGATCTCCGCCGCGAGCCGGACGATCCGCTCGGGATCCTCGGCCGGCCGGTCACCTGTCTCGGCGAGCACCCGCGTGGCGATCGCCCGGGCCACCTCGGCCCAGGTACGGTCGGCGATCGCTCCCCGTTCGACTCCGGCCAAGGCCTCGAGCGCCGACTTGGGCTTCCCCTCGTCGAGGGCCTGCTGCACCGCCTGCCACGCGGCGGCCCGCGGCCCCGTGACCGGCTCGCTCGCCCGGGAAAAATCCCACATCGAAATGCCTCCCAGAAGGATGGCCGC
>CAYVNX010000135.1:0-3849 GCA_964453165.1 uncultured Candidatus Kuenenia sp.
CCCGACTCGGCAAACCCGATTTGAAATGCCCGAAGCCATCCGTGCTCTGAGGCTCGCGCCGCGTGCCAAACGGTCCATCGCGTCTCGGCCTTCCACCCTCAGGCACGCAGCGAGCCGCAGGCTCGCGCAGCGTGCCATCCGCGGTGCCCCACCTCGACGCCAATCCGCGCAATGGAGGCCACCATCACCCGAGCGGCCGCACGCCATCGGCCGCCCGGAAGGCGGCCGGCGGCCGGAGGGCCGCTGAGGTGCAGGGGGCATGGATGCCCCTGCACCGCTTCTACAGTATGCCGCCGTGCGTGCGCCAGGGCCGCATGTGAGAGGGTTGGTCGAGGAACCAAATCCGTTCCCATTCGTCGGTGATCGCTCGTAGATCCTCCGACGTGTAGATCAATTCCTGGGCCCGACGGACCGGATCACCGGAGTAGATCGGAATCAGGCATCCCGTGCTCGTCGCCAGCATGGCCGTCGCACACAGCATCCAGATTGCCTTCCGCATCGCCTGGTCCTCCTGACCGGTGCACTGATCCATCGTGTCTGGTCGATCCCGGGTCAGCTCTCGTTGCCGACCGCAGGATATAGTCGAATCGCCCGATTCGTCGCGAGGTGAAGTCCCGCCAGGCCGTTGATCCAGTGGCTTCCCAGCCTGCCCGGATTCGCTTCAGTCCCCAGCCTCTCCGTCCGTGATCGCCTGCTCGGCGACCGGTTCGGGCAAGGCGTCGGGTTCGTCGGCGGTCGGCCCTTTGAACTCCCTGACCCGCTCCTCCATTTCCTTGCCCGGCTTGAACGTCACGACGTTCCTAGCCCGCACGGTCACCGGCTCACCCGTCTTGGGGTTTCGGGCCAGCCGGGCCTCGCGTTGCTTGATCTGAAACACCCCGAAGTTCCGCAATTCCACCCGGCCGTCCCGAACCAGAGCCTCAATGAGAGCCTCGAAGGTGCGTTGGACGAGTTTCCGGGTCTGCAATTGGGGAAGATCGATCTGTTCCGCGATCGTCCGGACAATGTCTTTCTTGGTCACGGCTCGGGAACTCCCACCGCGGCCGGCGAGCCACTCGCCCGGGGGGCGGCTGGCAGGCGGACAGGACGCTTGCGAGTTCGGAGCCTAGGTCTGGCAGGCCGGAGTGTCAACCAACCGCCCCCGTGGCGAATGGTCCACCGACGTACTGCCGTCGGTAGGTATCGGCGGCAGATTCGCCAAACTTGACCCCGTCGGCAGAATCGGCCCGATCGTTCCGAAGCGTCACGGAGCCGTGGGCGGGCGGCGGAGCCGGGGTTGGCTTGGGGGCTTGGGAAAACCCACTACACTCGCCGGAGCGTTTTCCCCTCCCGTTCAGCCGCCGTCCATGCCACGACCCGCCGGGATCCACCCGCCGCAGCCCTCCGTCGATCTGGCCGTCTCGCTCGGTCGACTGCGGCTGCCGAATCCGATCCTGGTGGCCTCGGGCACCTTTGGATACGGCCGGGAGATGGTCGACTACGTCGACCTGGCCCGGCTCGGCGGCATCATCCCCAAGACGATCACTCCGCTGCCCCGCGCGGGCAACGTGCCCTGGCGGACGATCGAGACGGCCTCGGGCCTCCTCAACTCGATCGGGCTCGACAACGACGGGGTGGAGGCGTTCCTGGAGAAGCAACTGCCGTTTCTCGTCGGCTCGGGCGCCCCGATCGTGGTCAGCATCGCGGGCGCGGATGCGGGCGAGTTCGTCACGCTCGCTCGGCGGCTCGATGGCGTGAAGGGGATCGCGGCGATCGAACTCAATGTCTCCTGCCCGAACGTGAGCCACGGGGTCGATCTCGGTACCGATCCGGTGACCTGCCGCGGTGTCGTCGCCGGGGTCCGGGCCGTCACGTCGCTCCCCGTGATCGCCAAGCTCACGCCCAACGTCACCGACATCGTGGCCGTGGCCCGCGGCGCGGCCGAGGGCGGTGCCGACGCCGTGACCTTGATCAACACACTCCAGGGGATGGCCGTCGATTGGCGGCGGCGGCGGCCGCTCCTCGGCAACGTGGTGGGCGGCCTGAGTGGACCGGCGATCAAGCCGGTGGCCCTGCGGTGCGTCCATCAAGTGCACCGGGCCGTCGGCATCCCGATCATCGGCGTTGGGGGCATCATGACGATCGACGACTGCATGGAATTCTTCGTGGCGGGTGCCTCGGCCGTCCAGATTGGCACCGCCAGTTTCGCCGAGCCGGTGGTTTCTGGCCGGCTTCTCGATCAGCTGCCGACCGCCCTGGCCGAGGCGGGCTGCGGCCGGCTGGCTGAGCTCGTTGGATCGCTCGAATTGCCCCGGCGGAGCGGCTGCGGCCCCGCCTCCGTGTCCCAGGAGCCGACCGATGCCCACTGACGCCGTTCCCACTCCCACTCGGGCCTTGTCCGGCATCCAGCCCACCGGCCGGTTTCATTGGGGCAACTACTTTGGCGCGATCCGCCAATACATCGAGCTTCAGCCCGGCGACCGGCAGGCGGCCGACGAGGCCTACTACTTCATCGCCGACCTGCACGCGCTGACGACGGTGCGGGACCCGGCCGTTCTCCGCGGCTTTGTTCGCGACGCTGCGATCGATCTGGTCGCTCTGGGGCTCGATCCCGAGCGGGCCGTGCTCTTCGTCCAGTCCGACGTGCCGGAAGTGACCGAACTCACCTGGCTCTTGATGACCGTCACCCCGATGGGGCTCCTGGAGCGATGCCATGCCTACAAGGACAAGAAGACCCGCGGCCTCCCGGCCGACGCCGGCCTGTTCACCTACCCCGTGCTGATGGCCGCCGACATCCTCGCCTACGACGCCACGGTCGTGCCGGTGGGCGAAGACCAGGTGCAGCACATCGAGGTCTGCCGCGACCTGGCCGGCACCTTCAACCACCTCTACGGCGAGGTTTTCACGCTGCCCAAGCCGCGGCTCGTCGAAGGCGGCGCGAAGGTGCCCGGCACCGACGGCCAGAAGATGAGCAAGAGCTACCACAACACCCTCGACGTCTTCGAGGAGCCGGCGACCCTCAAGAAGCAGATCATGCGAATCACCACCGATTCGCGGCCGCTCGAGCAGCCCAAGGAGCCCGAAAGCGACCACCTCTTCCAGCTCTTTTCCCTGGTCGCTCCGGCCGCGGAGCGGGAGACGATGGCCGAGCTCTATCGCCGCGGCGGCTTCGGCTACGGCGAGGTGAAGAAGAGGCTCGTCGAGGCGGCGGGCCAGTTCTTCGCCGAGGCCCGCACTCGACGGGCCGCGCTCGAGGCCGATCCGGCCCGGGTCGACGCGCTGCTCGAAGCCGGGGCGGAACGGGCCCGGAGGAAGGCGGGCGAGGTTCTGGCTCGGGCGCGGCGGGCCTGCGGCCTCGACCGCACCGCACCGCCACCGGCAGCCCTCGCCCGGAGGAAGGGATGAACGTTCTCGGGATCGGCACCGACATCACCGAATGCCTGCGGATCGCCCAGATGATCGAGCGGCATGGGGAGCTCTTCGTAGGCCGGGTCTACACGACCGCTGAAATCGAATACTGCCGCAGCCGGCGGATGGCCACGCAGCACTTCGCCGGCCGGTGGGCCGCCAAAGAGGCGGTGCTGAAGGCACTCGGCACCGGCTGGAAGCGGGGCATCTCCTGGCGAGACGTCGAGATCCGTAACGCCCCCGGGGGCCGTCCCCAGGCCTTTCTCTCGGCGGGCACGCGGGAGATTGCCGAGGCGATGGGGATTCGGTGCGTGCTCGTGAGCATCTCCCACTGCCGCTCCCACGCCACGGCCTACGCCATCGCCCTCGACGAAGTGCCGGCAACCGCCTGAGCTTGGCGAGTTGCGCGGTGTGTGGGATCACGGGGCGGAGGCGACGTCAGCTGGTAGGTCGGGATTGCCC
>CAYVNX010000136.1:0-2875 GCA_964453165.1 uncultured Candidatus Kuenenia sp.
CCTCGCCTACCCTACTCGGCCATGCGGACTGACGCCCGCCGCCATCGCTACGGTTGGTGGTGCGAATCGCCGATGACGTCATCCTCTGGATCAACCCCGGCGGCGATTTCGCCAGCGTGGTTCCGGTAGAGGTGGTCGTTTTCGGGGTGCAAATCATCGAGCCGGCGCCGCTCGAAATGGCCGTCCTCGAACAGGATGTAGTGGGCTCCGTCGGGATGGTTGTCACTCCGCTCGCCGCTCTCATCGGGCGCGTCGGCCAGCAGCGGATGATGACCGCGACGCCGATCTCGATTGGGCAGCAAACGGCCCTCGGCGTCGCGGTGCCCCAGCGTGTAGCCGAAGTCTCCGCCCATCCGCCGCACGATCGCGTCGAACTCCGCCGTGCCCATGGCGGCCTGCACCTCGTCGAGCGTGGGGATCCGGAAGTTTGCCTGCTCGGCCAGTTTCGAGTCGGGTACGAGCACGGTGCCGTCGTCGGCCACGAGCCGGTGCTCCGAGACGAGCATCGGCGCGTAGAGGCCGGCCCGTGACATCGGCCCGCTCTCGGGGGGCGTGGGATAGACACGATGGCTCTCGGCGTAGCCCTGGAGCGATTCGGAGAGCCGCTGGAGCTTCCGTTCCGCCCGGCGAGCCCGGGAATCCATGATCGCCTCGAACACGAGCGGGGCCACGAGGATACAGGCGGCGAGGGCCGAAGCCGCCAGCAAGACCCGGTCGATCCACCGGCGGCCGGAGGGCATCGATTCCTGGCGGGCCGGCGTCATCGGCCGCCGGATCGGGATCGTGTCGGGCTGCGTCTGAGCAGCCACGAACGCAAGCGTGCGGGAGGCCAGCCCGGGCGGTGGCGGAATCGCCGACCGGTCCCGTTCCAGCGGCGCGAGGGCCCGCTTCACGAGCTGGAGTTCGTTCCGCAACGACTCGCCTCGATGCGAGTCGGCCAGGGCGACCTCGACCTGGTGCGCCTCGTCTTGCTCGAGGCTTCCCAACAGATATCCGACGAGCTGCTCTCTCATGGCTGACACTCGTGTTGCAATGGGGTTCGATAGCCGGAGGTGATCATCGTGTCACTCCGCCTCTGCGACGCTGCGGCCACTTCGCCGCCAGGATTCGTTCAACTTCGCCAAGGCCGAATGAAGGCGGCTCTTGACCGTGCCCACCGGAATGCCAAGGACGTCGGCCGCCTCGCGATACTTCATCCCCTGGTGGTAGACCAGGAGCAGCGCGGCCCGGAGCGACTCCGGCAGTTCGTCGACCGCCGACCGGACCCAGTCGCGGGCTTCCTCGGCCTGCATCTGCTCGTCGGCGGTGCGACCATCGCCCGCGAGCATCTCCACGAGCGAACCGATGTCGTCCTCCCCACCGGTACGATGGTCGAGACTGACCATCCGATGCCGCTTGTTGCGGCGCTGGGCATCGATGGCCTGGTTGGTGGCGATGGTGTAGAGCCACGGTCGAAACCGCCTTCCTTCCTCGAACTGCTCCCGCTTGAGGTGCACCTGGAGGAATGTCGCTTGGAATACGTCCTCCGCCATCTCGGCGTTGCCGAGATACCGACGAAGGTAATTGAATAACTCGCCCTCGTACCGCTGCACGAGTGACTCGAACGCCGTCGAATCACCGTTCACGCAACAACGGTGCAGGAGTTCCTCGTCGGAAGCTCCGCCTTCCACCGGCCCTCCTCCCGCGGGGGATTCGTGCCTGCCGCTGGTGCGTGATTCGTGCAAATCCATCGTCAATACGCAGGCCGCAACGCGGAGGTTCGCCGGCAGGCAGAAAAGCCGTCCCCGGACTTCAAACCCACCGAATCCCGAGTATAGCCCGGAACCCAACCGGACGAGGCGACCGGTCCGGTGGCCGCCGATTTGACTTTTCCGCGACTCGAACCGACATTCCGCGGGCTGATGAATCCTTCGCACCGTTACCGCTGGGCCACTCCGGGCGATCTCAACGCCTTCTTCGGCCTCTGCCTCGACAACCTGGCAGGGCTGGTGCTGACCGTGTCCCTGTTGGCGACCGTCTTCGGATTTCCTGCCGACTTCGCTCTCGGGCATCTGGTGCCGGGCACGGCGGTGGGCGTGGTGGTGGGCGACTTGCTGTTCACCTGGATGGCCTTCCGGCTCGCCCGGCGAACGGGTCGCACCGACATCACCGCCATGCCCCTCGGCCTCGACACGCCGAGCACCTTCGGCATGGTCTTTTTCGTCCTGGGGCCCGCCTTCCGGGCCGGCCTCGACGGCGGCCTCGGTGAGGAAGAGGCCGCCCGGCACGCCTGGCACATCGGGATGTGTTCGATCGTGGTCAGCGGCCTGTTCAAACTGGCCTGTGCCCCGGTGGCCGGCGCGATTCGCAGGATCGTGCCCCGCGCCGGGCTGCTGGGCAGCCTGGCGGCGATCGCCCTGGCCCTGATCACGTTTCTGCCGATGCTCGAGATCGCCACGTCGCCGCTCGTGGGCCTCGTCTCGCTCGGCATCATTCTCGCGACACTGACGGCTCGAATTCCCTTCCCCCTTCGGGTGCCGGGCGCGCTTGCGGCCCTCGTGGTCGGCGGGATCATCCACTTCCTCGGGAGCCAGGTCGGCTTCCTGCCCGAGTCCGCGGCCCACTCGGCGATCGATCCCTCCGCCGCGCTCTGGCCGACGGAGTGGCTGCGGGCGCTCAGGCTCGAATGGCTGGAGGCCTGGCCCGACACGATCCGCTATCTGCCAATCGTCATTCCGTTCGCGCTCGGGACGGTCGTGGGCGGCATCGACTGCACTGAGAGCGCCGCAGCCGCCGGCGACGAATACCACACCGGCCGGATCATCGCGGTCGAGGGCATCGCCACCGTGATCGCCGGGGCCTGCGGCGGCGTGATCCAGACCACGCCCTACATCGG
>CAYVNX010000137.1:0-2349 GCA_964453165.1 uncultured Candidatus Kuenenia sp.
GGTTCATCCGCGAGCGGGCCCACGAGGGCATCGACGTGGCCGACGTGGTCGCCCATGTGCGGGCCTCGCGGCGGTGGCTCGAGCAGCGGTTTCGCATGCTGCTCGACCGGACGCCCGCCGAGGAGATCCGCCGGGTCAAGGTCGAGCGGGTCCGCAGGCAGCTCGCGTCGGGCGACCAGCCTCTCGAGGACGTCGCCGCGGCTTGTGGCTTCGACTATGCCGAGGTGATGACCCGCGTGTTTCGCCGGGAGACAGGCATGACGCCTTCCGCCTACCGGCGCCGCTTCCATACTTAAACGAGCCGGCAGGCCTGCCGGGCTCCAAGCATCCGATACCGCCGGGGAATCGGACCAGTCGAGGCCTCCATGCCGCACCACTCAGTCCGGTCAGTCTTTCGTCATCACGTGGTTCCCCTGGCCCCTCGGCGGCGGACCGCCTCGCTCTGGCTGGGCGTGATCTGCTCGCTCTTCCTGTCGGCCGCCCGGGGCGAGTCGCCGCTCACCGTCATCACCTGGAACGTGTTCGAGGGTTTCCGAGGAGGCCGCACGGCCAACGCGGCGGTCACGTGGCTGGAGAATGCCGCCCCGGACCTGCTGGCGCTTCAGGAACTCAACGGGCAGACGGAAGAATCCCTTGTGACCTTGGCTGCCAGATGGGGCCACGATCATGCCGCCCTGCTCAAGCCCAACGGCTATTCCATCGGGCTGACCTCGCGATTTCCGATCGAGGTGATCGCCCGCCACCGGCAGGGGCTTCACCATGGCTGCCTCCAGGCCCGCTCGGCAGGGTTCGAGATCTTCGTGGTCCACCTCCACCCCGGCAGCCACCGGTATCGGGTCCACGAGGCGGAGGCGATCACGACGCTGGCAAGGCCGCTGCTGGAGGCGGGCAAGCCCGTGCTCGTCCTCGGTGACTTCAACGCCCATAGTGCCCAGGACCGTCAGTTTCTCGATCGGCAGCAGCCACTGCTGGCCCGTCGCCAGGGCCCCAACCTCGTCGATGGGGTGTTCGACTATGGCGTGCTCGATCTGTTCCTGAACGCCGGCCTGGCCGATCCGTCCACCGCCCGGCCGCCAGACAATCGCACGTTTCCCACCCGCCTCCTCCCACACGCCAACACGCCCGAGACCCAGGCCGGCTTTCTGGAGCGGATCGACTTCGTGCTCACCGATCGGGCCACGGCCGACCGGGCGACGGTCGCCTACCCGAACGATCCCGTGCTCGACACCATCTCGGATCACTATCCGGTGCGGGTCACCATTCGCCCGTCCGAGCCAGCCGAGGGAAGTGATTCGCCATGACTGGGACGCGTGTGGTGGGCATTTCATGGGCCATCGCGGCCGCTGCCCTCGCCACCGCCGCCGAGGTTGACGTCTACCTGCTCGGGGGCCAGTCGAACATGCAGGGGATCGGTAAGCTTACCGACCTGCCGGCCGACGTGCCCCGCGAACCGGCCGAGACATTCTTCTGGACCGGCAAGTCGTTCGAGCCGCTTGTCGTGGGCACCACGCGCACGTCGAACCGGCCCGGCGAGTTTGGGCCTGAGATCGGCCTCGCGACCGCGCTGCCCGCAAACGACCGGGGCCATTACCTCGTGAAGTATGCCGCCAGCGGCATGCCCCTGCATCACGGTTGGAACGCAGCGACCTGGGTGGGCGACCCGCCCGGCCCCAAGCGTCGCACCTTCTATCCCGGCGAGGGGCCCGACGACCCGAACCAGGGCACGCTCTACCGGGAGATGCTCACTCGCTTCCGAGCGGCGATCACCAGCCTGCGGGAGCGGGGCGACACGCCGGTCGTCCGCGGCTTCGCCTGGATGCAGGGCGAGGCCGACGCCAAGCACGAGCGGTCGGCGACGGACTACGCGGTGAGCCTGCGGCGGCTTCGTGATCGGCTGGCCGAGGACCTCGGCGCGAAGTCGCTGCCGCTCGTGTTCGGACAGGTGCTGCCCCATGAGCCGTCGCTGTCCCGGTTCACGCACCGCCGCGAGATCCGAGACGCGATGGCCGCGGCCGACGAGCGATCCGGACGGCCCGAGGCATTGCCCCGGGCCCGGATGGTGTCGACCGACGGATTCGGGATGCTGCCTGACACGGTCCACTACGATGCGGCCGGGCAGTTGGCCCTGGGTCGGGCCTTCGCCGCCGCTCTGCAGGTGATCGGTGCCGAGACCGAAGGCCGGTAGCCAGCGCCGGGTGCCGACAGCGGCCTCGCCGGCCGCGACTGGTTCCACGGAACCGGGGAATCTGGCAGAATCCTGACCTGCGAACTGGGGAGTTCCCGGCCGCATTCATCCGCTCAGGCACGACAGTCCCGAGGAGTCTTCCATGGCCCGTCCCGTCACGCTCT